>JALHRH010000013.1 GCA_022841565.1 Mycobacterium sp.
CCCGCCCGCACCGCCGGCTCCGCCGGAAAAGTCTCCGGTGGTTGCTCCGCCGTCTCCACCGGCTCCGCCGATACCACCGCTGCCGTACAGCCAACCGCCGTTACCACCGGCCCCGCCGGATCCGCCAACGCCGCTGGCCGAGCCCTTACCACCGGTACCGCCGGCACCGCCCGTGCCGACGAGCCCCGCCTGCCCGCCCGCACCACCGGCACCGCCCGGAGCTCCGGTGCCGACGGGTCCGTCGCTGCCGGAGCCGCCCACGCCGCCCGAGCCAAAAAGCAGCCCACCGCTGCCGCCCCGCCCGCCAGCCTGACCTATCTGTCCGAATACAGCCTTGCCGCCGTCTCCGCCTCTGCCGCCGCTTCCGATCAAGCCGGCGTCCCCGCCCGCGCCGCCCGGTTGCCCCGTCCCGCCGGAACCCCCGTTTCCGCCGTTGCCGTACAACAGGCCGCCGGGTCCGCCGGGCAGACCGCTTCCGGCGGGAGCGTTCGCGCCGTCGCCGACCAGTGGACGCCCCAGCAGGGTCTGAGTGGGCGCGTTGACTGCATCGAGCAGTTGTTGCTCCATGATCTGTAACTGCGCGGCGTTGGCAGACTCGGCGGCTCCATACCAGCTACCCGCGGTGTTCACCAGCTGCTCAAACCGCTGGTGAAACGCTGCCACCCGTGCACTGAAGGCCTGGTAGTCCAGAGCGTGGCCGGAGAAAACGGCGGCGATCGCCGCCGATATCTCGTCGGCACCCGCAGCCAGCACCCCGGTGGTGGACGCTGCCGCCGCAGCATTGGCCATCGTTATCGCCGAACCGATTCCACTCAGGTTGGTTGCTGTCGCGGTCAGCGCGTCTGGCAATGCAACCACAAACGACGTAGCCATCTCGGTGTCTCCTCAGCGTCCGGTGGGTCAGAAGACGTCTTCGGAGACGCGCATGATGTCGTCGTCGATGCTTTCCAGGACCGCGCGCACCCCGGCCAGTTTCGGCAGGATGTTCTTGGCGAAGAACGCCGATACCGCGACCTTGCCCTCGTAGAAAGCTTTGTCCGGGGCAGATGGATCGCCAGCCAGAGCCGTCTCGGCGACGTTCGCCTGCGCCAACAGCCGCCAGCCGATCAGGAGGTCCCCGACCGCGAGCAGGTAGCGCACCGAGCCGAGACCCACTTTGTAGATGTCGGCGGGGTGCTGGGCGGCCGACATCAGGTACCCCATCAGCGCACCGGTCATGCCGGTCACGTCTTCGACAGCGGCCTGCAGTAATTCGGCCTGGTCCTTCAACGAATCGGTGGTGGTCTCGATGGTCTTGTTGATCTGAGTCGTCATGTGCTGTAAGGACTGGCCGTGGTCGCGCACGATCTTGCGGAAGAAGAAGTCCATCGCCTGGATCGCGGTGGTGCCCTCGTAGAGCGAGTCGATTTTGGAATCGCGGATGTACTGCTCGATCGGATAGTCCGTCAGGAAACCCGACCCGCCCAGCGTCTGCAGCGATTCGGTGAGGACCTCGTAAGCCCGCTCCGAGCCCACGCCCTTGACGATGGGCAGCAGCAGATCGTCGACGCGGTGCGCCAGACTGTGGTCCGCACCCGAAACATGTTGTGCCACAGCATCACACTGATGGGCGGCGGCATACAGATAGACGGCCCGCAGGCCCTCCGCGTAAGCCTTCTGGGTCATTAGGCTGCGGCGCACATCGGGATGGTGCATGATCGTGACCCGCGGCGCGGTCTTATCCGTCATCTGGGTCAGATCCGCGCCCTGTATGCGTTCCTTGGCGTAGGCAAGCGCGTTGAGGTATCCCGTGGACAAGGTCCCCGCGGCCTTTACCCCGATCGTCATGCGCGCGTTCTCGATCACATGGAACATCTGCGCGATCCCGTCGTGGACGCCGCCGACCAGATACCCGACGGCCGGAACGTCGGTGGCTCCGAAGGTCAACTCACAGGTGGGGGAGGACTTCAAGCCCATCTTGTGTTCCAGCCCGGTGACATACACACCGTTACGCGCACCGAGTTCCCCGGTTTCCGGATCGAACAAGAAGTTGGGGACGTAGAACAGGCTCAAACCTTTGGTGCCGGGGCCCGCACCCTCTGGCCGCGCCAGTACCAGGTGAAAGATGTTTTCGGTCGTATCGCCGACATCGCCACCGGAGATGAACCGCTTGACGCCCTCGATATGCCACGTCCCGTCGGGTTGCTCGATCGCCTTGGCGCGGCCCGCTCCTACATCCGAGCCGGCATCGGGCTCGGTGAGCACCATGGTGGCCTGCCAGCCCCGCTCGACTCCCATTGCAGCCCAACGCTTTTGTTCATCGTTACCCTCGGCGAAAAGCGATTGCGAAAGAACAGGTCCGAGGTTGAAGAAGCTGACCGACGGGTTAGCGCAGTAGATCATTTCGTTGACCGCCCAGGTGAGCGGCGGAGGGGCGGCCATCCCACCGATTTCCTCATCCAGGCCTAGGCGCCACCATTCGGCGTCTTTGATGGCCTGCACGGTGCTGACCAATTCCGGTGCCACGCTGATGGTGTGCGTGGCCGGGTCGAAGACCGGGGGGTTGCGATCGGCGAAAGCGAAGGACTCGGCTACCGGGCCTTCAGCCAGTCGGGCCGCCTCCGAGAGGATGGTGCGGACTGTTTCTTCGTCGAAATCGGTGTATTTTCCGGTGCCAAGGACGGCGCCGACGTCAAGAACCTCGAACAGATTGAACTCGAGATCGCGCACGTTGGCGATGTAATGCCCCACGGTGGTTCCTTCCATCAGTCTGATCGGCCCGATGATCGGGCACAGTCTTGCTGCTGGGGGAAAACGTACGCAACCGTAACCAGGGAAGGGGGCGTTGACTTGCGGCGATTACTAGCCGTTGGCGCCGTTCTGGCCGAACAGCAGCCCGCGCATGCCGCCGGTGCCAGGGGTGCTCCCCGCAGTGGCGCCGCCGCCGGCGCCGCCGTTGCCGACCAACAGTGCGTTGCCGCCGTTGCCGCCATTGCCGGTCGCTGACCCGCCTCTGCCTCCGTCCCCGCCATTGCCGATCAACCCGGCTTGACCGCCGATTCCGCCGTTGCTGGTGGTGCCGCCGCCGCCGCCGGCACCTCCATCACCGAACAAGAATCCGCCGGCACCGCCGGCCCCACCGCCGCCGAAGGAAAGCGAACTTCCGCCCGCACCACCGGCTCCAAACAGCCAGGCCCGACCCCCGGCGCCGCCACCCGCGAAGCCGGCGCCGCCAGCACCTCCGTTGCCGAACAGGAACCCGCCGGTGCCCCCGGCACCGCCGGCTCCGCCGGGCACGCCCAGGCCGCCGGCGCCGCCGTTGCCGAAGAACAGGGCGGATCCGCCGCTGCCGCCGTTGATGCCGTTGCCGCCATTGCCGAACAGGATGCCGCCGCCCTGGCCGTTCGGCTTCGCGGCCGTTCCGTCGGCACCATTGCCGATCAAGGGCCGGTCGAACAGCGCGATGGTGGGCGCATTAATCAAGTCGGCGATCGGCTGCAGAGGGCCAAAGTTGGTGGCCTCCGCCAGGGCGTACTGCTGCGCCCCGCCGGACAGCAGCTGCACGAATTGTTGGTGAAATGCGGTGGCCTCGGCGCTCAGCGTTTGATAGGTCTGGGCGTGCGCACCGAAGACTGCAGCGACGGCGGCCGACACTTCGTCGGCGCCCGCGGCCGCGAGGGCGGTCGTCTGGGTGGCGGCCGCGGTGTTGGCGTCGCTGATCAGTGATCCGACGCGGGCCAGACTGCCCGCCGCTTGAGAGACGAAGTCGGTATTGGCAACCACAAATGACATTTCGTACCTCCACAGCGAACAGCCGGCGATCCAAGAATCGTATCGCGATTCGGCAACAATGAATCCATTTCGGGCAAGCCGTTCTTGCCAAATTTGGCCAGTCCACGAATTGAATTCGTCCGCTGTCGCAGGCCCAGGCGCAGGCGCTGGCGCCCCGCGCCGGGCCGGGACGCGGCGACCGCGCCACCGTAAGCCGTGATCGAGTCGAGGTCTGCGGTCCGCGCAGTTTCTGTGGGGTGCCACCGACCGAAGTGGCACCGCTCGTGGACAACGGTCACACGGCGGCCCTGGTTGTCGTCAATGGGGCTGTCGGCGTGCTCGGACTCACCGATGTGCTGAGTAACCGAACCTGGCGGTCTGCCGCGGCGAATTGACGTAGGCTCTTCTGCTGATGGGACGCTATTGCTGGTGGGTGACGTGTCGACGCGGGACCTGACGGCGGCTGACTTTCGGCAGGCCGTCAGGGGCAACGAGAACGTATTTGTCTACTTCTGGGCGCCGTTGTGCGCACCATGCGAGGTTTTCACGCCGACGTACGAGACGTCGGCCCAGAATTGCCCGGACATTGTGCACGGCAAAGTCAACTTCGAGACCGAGAAGGATCTGGTCGAGACGGCCGGGGTCACGTTGCTGCCGACGCTGATGGCGTTCAAGAGGGGCATCCTGGTTTTCAAGCAGCCAGGCATCGCCAATCCGATGGTGATGGCCGAACTGGTGAAGCAGCTCAGGGCTTATCGGCATCAATCGATGACGCCCAGCTTGTTGTGACCGCTCGGGAACAACACATACGGCATCGGCGTTAGGGCAGACGTGACTACCCAAGACCTGACTGCCGCGCAATTCGACGAAACCGTCAACGGCAACGACATGGTGCTCGTTGATTTCTGGGCTTCCTGGTGTGGACCGTGTCGTGCCTTCGCGCCGACCTTCAAGGCGGCGTCGGAAAAGCACCCTGACGTGGTCTTCGCCAAGGTAGACACCGAGGCCGAACAGGAGTTGGCTGCTAAGGCCCAGATCCGGTCCATCCCCACGCTGATGGCGTTCAAGAAGGGCAAGTTGCTGTTCAACCAGGCCGGCGCGCTCCCTCCGGCAGCGTTGGAGGATCTGGTGCAGCAGCTCAAGGCCTACGACCTAGACCAGGCGACAGAGGTCTGACTCGAATCCCGCCGGCGTTACGTCCGCTGGCCCGGGCCGCGCCTGCGTTACCGTTTCAAGGTGAGTTTGGTCCTCCTGGAATACCCGCGGCCCGAGATTGCCCTGATTACCCTGAACCGTCCCGAGCGGATGAACTCCATGGCGTTCGACGTCATGGTGCCGCTCAAAGAGGCTCTCGATCAGGTCACTCATGACAACGTGGTGCGTGTGGTGGTGCTCACCGGGGCGGGGCGGGGCTTCTCCTCAGGCGCCGACCACAAATCAGCGGGGAGCGTCCCGCACACCGAAGACCTGACCCGCCCGACGTATGCGCTGCGGTCCATGGAGCTACTCGACGAGATCATCCTGAAGCTGCGGCGGCTGCACCAGCCGGTGATCGCCGCGGTCAACGGTGCCGCCATCGGCGGGGGACTGTGCCTGGCGCTGGCCGCCGACATCCGGGTGGCCTCCACCAGCGCCTATTTCCGGGCGGCCGGCATCAACAATGGCCTCACCGCCAGCGAACTGGGCCTGAGCTACCTGCTGCCCAGGGCTATCGGGTCGTCGCGGGCCTTCGAAATAATGCTGACCGGCCGTGACGTTACCGCGGAGGAGGCTGAGCGGATCGGACTGGTGTCTTGTCGGGTACCGGGAGCTCAGCTGCTGGACACCTGTTATGCGATTGCCGCGCGCATGGCGGCATTTTCACGCCCGGGTATTGAGTTGACCAAACGCACGCTATGGAGTGGACTGGACGCCGGCAGCCTTGAGGGACACATGCAGGCCGAAGGCCTCGGACAGCTTTTCGTCCGTCTGCTCACCTCCAACTTCGAAGAAGCGGTTGCTGCACGCGCAGAGAAGCGCCCGGCGGTATTCACCGACGACAAATAGCGCTGACAAGCAGGGGAGCGAATGTGATTACGGCTACGGACCTTGAGGTCCGCGCTGGTGCGCGCATCCTGCTCTCGCCCGACGGTCCGGATCTGCGGGTGCAGCCCGGCGACCGGATCGGCCTGGTCGGGCGCAACGGCGCGGGCAAAACAACGACCCTGCGGATCCTGGCGGGGGAGGGCCAACCGTATGCCGGCTCGGTCACGCGCAAGGGCGAAATCGGTTATCTGCCACAGGATCCCAAAGAGGGAGACCTTGACGTGCTGGCCCGCGACCGGGTCCTCTCGGCCCGCGGGCTGGACGTGCTACTCACCGATCTGGAGAAGCAACAGGCTCTGATGGCCGAGGTTGCCGACGACGACGCGCGCGACCGTGCCATCCGCCGCTACGGCCAGCTCGAGGAGCGGTTCGTCGCGCTCGGCGGCTACGGCGCCGAAAGCGAGGCGGGCCGTATCTGTGCCAGTCTCGGCCTGCCCGACCGGGTGCTGACTCAGCAACTGCGCACCCTGTCCGGCGGCCAGCGCCGGAGGGTCGAGCTGGCGCGCATCTTGTTCGCGGCTTCGGACAGCGGTTCGGGTTCGTCGGCGACGTTGCTCCTCGACGAGCCGACCAACCACCTTGATGCGGATTCGGTTGGCTGGCTGCGGGATTTCCTGCGGTCCCACGCCGGCGGACTGGTCATTATCAGCCACAACGTCGAGCTGCTCGCCGACGTCGTCAACCGGGTGTGGTTTCTGGACGCGGTACGTGGCGAAGTCGACGTCTACAACATGACCTGGCAGAAATACCTCGACGCCCGTGCCACCGACGAACAGCGTCGGCGCCGAGAGCGCGCCAACGCCGAACGTAAGGCGGCGGCGCTGCGCAACCAAGCCGCAAAGTTAGGTGCCAAGGCCACCAAAGCGGTAGCCGCACAGAACATGTTGCGTCGCGCGGATCGGATGATGGCGGCGCTCGATGAAGAACGCGTCGCCGACAAGGTGGCCCGCATCAAGTTCCCCACTCCGGCCCCGTGCGGGCGAACCCCGCTGGTGGCCAAGGGCCTGAGTAGGACGTACGGGTCGCTCGAGGTGTTCACCGGGCTCGATTTGGCCATCGACCGCGGCTCGCGGGTGGTGGTCCTCGGACTCAACGGCGCCGGCAAGACCACGCTGCTGCGTTTGCTGGCGGGGGTCGAGACGCCAGACACCGGCGGTCTGGAGCCCGGACACGGTTTGCGCATCGGCTATTTCGCCCAGGAACACGACACCCTCGACAACGACGCGACCGTCTGGCAGAACATCCGGCACGCCGCGCCCGAATCCGGCGAACAGGATCTGCGCGGTTTGCTCGGCGCATTCATGTTCACCGGTCCGCAACTCGACCAGTCCGCCGGCACGTTGTCCGGTGGCGAGAAAACCCGCCTCGCGCTGGCCGGTCTGGTCGCCTCGACCGCCAACGTGCTGCTGCTCGATGAACCGACGAACAACCTCGACCCCGCCTCGCGTGAGCAGGTGCTCGACGCGCTGCGCAGTTATAAGGGGGCGGTGGTGTTGGTGACCCATGATCCGGGCGCGGCCGAGGCGCTGGACCCGCAGCGTGTTGTGCTGTTGCCCGACGGCACCGAGGACTACTGGTCAGAGGAGTATCGGGACCTCATCGAGCTGGCCTGACCGCTCAGGACCCCCGGGTGAGTCGCCGACTGTGTAACGCGCGACGCCGAATCGGCGTGTCGCGTCGCCATATTCACATTCGCCTCTCGCGAAGGCTAAGGGCTAGTTCCCCGAGGCCGGCGCACCGAGTTCTCCACCAGATCCAGCACCGCGGCTAGGCGTTGCGGATTCTCGCCGGACGCCAACCGGGCCACCAGACCGTCCAGCACCAGATCTAGGTAGCACTGCAACACATCAGCGGGGACGTCATCGCGCACCCGTCCGGCTTGTTTCTGCCGGTGCAGCCGTTCGGTCGTTGCCGCCGCCAGCTCCGCCGAGCGCTCGGCCCAACCGCGACTGAACTCGGGGTCGTGGCGCAGCTTGCGGGCGATCTCCAGCCGGGTGGCCAACCAGTCGAACTGCTCGGGCGCGGCGAGCATGTCGCGCATCACCTGGATGAGCCCCGAGCGCGACGCGACCTCCGCCATCCGCTGGGTGTCCTCGCGCGCCAGCGCGAAGAACAGGGCGTCCTTGTCCCGGTAGTGGTGGAAGATCGCGCCGCGCGACATTCCGATCGCTTTTTCCAGCCGTCGCACGGTGGCTTGGTCGTAGCCGTACTCGGCGAAACAGCCGCGGGCGCCGTCGAGGATCTGACGGCGCCGCGCCTCAAGATGGTCCTCGCTGACCTTGGGCACTGGCGGGCTCGGTGCGTTCGGTTAGCCGGACTTGAGCATGTTGCGCAGCACGTACTGCAGGATGCCGCCGTTGCGGTAGTAGTCGGCCTCCCCGGGCGTGTCGATGCGGACCACCGCGTCGAACTCGACCGTCGACCCGTCATCTTTGGTGGCAGTCACCTTGACGGTCCTCGGTGTAGTGCCGTCGTTGAGCGCTTCGATGCCGGTGATGTCGTACACCTCGGTGCCGTCCAGCTGCAGCGACTGGGCGGACTCCCCGTCTGGGAACTGCAGTGGGATGACGCCCATGCCGATCAGGTTGGACCGGTGGATGCGCTCGAACGACTCGGTGATCACCGCCCGGACGCCGAGCAGCGCCGTGCCTTTGGCCGCCCAGTCCCGCGAGGAACCCGAGCCGTATTCCTTGCCGCCCAGCACCACCAGCGGAATGCCTTCTGCCGCATAGTTTTGCGCCGCGTCGTAGATGAACGCCTGCGGGGCTCCCTCCTGGGTGAAGTCGCGGGTGTACCCACCGGAGACGACTTCCCCTAACCCAGCAAGTACCTGGTTGCTTAACCGGATGTTGGCGAAGGTGCCGCGAATCATCACCTCGTGGTTGCCGCGTCGCGAACCGAACGAGTTGTAGTCCTTGCGTTGGACACCGTGCTCATCGAGGTACTGCGCGGCCGGGGTGCCTGGCTTGATGCTGCTGGCGGGCGAGATGTGATCGGTGGTTACCGAATCGCCGAGCAGTGCCAGCACCCGCGCTCCGCGGATGTCCTTGACCGGTTCCGGTTGGGCGGCCATCCCGTCGAAATAGGGCGGCTTGCGCACATATGTCGAATCCTCCGCCCACTCAAAGGTATTGCCGCTGGGGGTCGGAAGGTTCCGCCAGCGCTCATCGCCCTTGAACACATCGGCATAGTTCTTGACGAACATTTCTTGGCTGATCGCCGAGGCAATGGTGTCGGAGACGTCCTTTTGCGATGGCCAGATGTCTTTCAGATAGACTTCTGTGCCTTCCTGGTCGGTACCGAGCGCCTGGGTTTCGAAGTCGAAGTCCATCGACCCCGCCAGAGCGTAGGCGACGACCAAGGGCGGCGACGCTAGGTAGTTCATCTTGACGTCGGGGTTGATGCGGCCCTCGAAATTCCGGTTGCCGGACAGCACGGCCGCCACCGAAAGGTCGTTGTCGTTGATCGCCTTTGAGATCTCCTCGGGCAGCGGGCCCGAGTTGCCGATGCAGGTGGTGCAGCCGTAGCCGACGAGGTAGAAGCCGAGCTTCTCCAGATACGGCCAGAGGCCGGCCTTGTCGTAGTAGTCGTTGACCACTTGTGAGCCTGGCGCCATCGTGGTCTTCACCCACGGCTTGGAGGCCAGTCCTTTCTCGACTGCGTTGCGGGCCAACAGCGCCGCGCCCAGCATCACCTCGGGGTTGGACGTGTTGGTGCACGACGTGATCGCGGCGATCACCACTGCACCGTGGTCGAGGACGAAATCGCCGTATTCCTCGGATTTCACCTCTACCGGGTTGCTCACCCGGCCCTTCGAATGCGCGGCGGCCGACTGCGCCGGAGGGCGCTCGTCGGCGTGGCCGTTGGCCACCTGGCCCGGGTCGCTGGCCGGGAACGTCTCGTCGAGCTCCTGGTCCAGCTTCGAATACTCCTGCCTGTGGGGGTCGTCGCCGACGTAGCTGGGAATGGTCTTGCGGAACATGGACTTGGCTTCGGACAACGCGATCCGGTCCTGCGGACGCTTCGGGCCCGCGATCGATGGCACCACCTGAGACAGGTCGAGTTCGAGGTACTCGGAGAACTTCGGTTCGTGCTCGGGGTCGTGCCACATGCCTTGCTCTTTGGCGTAGGCCTCGACCAGGGCCAGCTGCTGTTCGCTGCGGCCGGTGAACCTCAGGTAGTCAATCGTCTCTTCGTCAATCGGGAAAATCGCTGCGGTGGAACCAAATTCGGGGCTCATGTTGCCCAGGGTGGCCCGGTTGGCCAGCGGCACCTCGGCCACGCCCTTGCCGTAGAACTCGACGAACTTGCCGACCACTCCGTGCTTGCGCAGCATCTCGGTGACGGTCAGCACGACGTCGGTAGCGGTTACTCCCGCTTTGATCTCGCCGGTCAGCTTGAAGCCGACGACGCGGGGAATCAGCATCGACACCGGCTGGCCGAGCATGGCGGCCTCGGCTTCGATGCCGCCCACGCCCCAGCCCAGGACGCCGAGGCCGTTGACCATCGTGGTGTGCGAGTCGGTGCCCACACAGGTGTCGGGGTAGGCCACGCCGTCGCGGGTCATCACGACATGTGCCAGGTACTCGATGTTGACCTGATGCACGATGCCGGTGCCCGGCGGCACCACCTTGAAGTCGTCGAATGCGCCCTGTCCCCAGCGCAAGAACTGGTAACGCTCACCGTTTCGCTCGTACTCGATCTCGACGTTGCGCTCGAAAGCGTCTGCCCGGCCAAACAGATCCGCGATCACCGAGTGGTCGATCACCAAGTCGGCCGGCGCCAACGGGTTGACCTTCTCCGGGTTGCCGCCCAGATCCGCGACGGCCTCACGCATGGTGGCCAAGTCGACGATGCAGGGCACACCGGTGAAGTCCTGCATTACGACACGGGCGGGGGTGTACTGGATTTCGATGCTGGGCTCTGCCTCGGGGTCCCAGTTCGCTATCGCCTCGATGTGGTCCTTGGTGATATTGGCGCCGTCCTCGTTGCGCAGCAGATTCTCGGCAAGGACCTTGAGGCTGTAGGGGAGTTTGCCGGTGCCCTCAACGGCGTCGAGGCGATAAATCTCGTAACTGTTGTCGCCGACCTTGAGTGTGCCGCGGGCTCCGAACGAATTCTTGCTGCTCACATCAACTCCCGAAGATTGAGTTCTCGCCGCCGACGGGCCGTGTCGACGGTGCGGTGCAACTTTAACAGTACGCTTGTCCTGCAATACGGGGGACCCGTACTTGACAGTCTTGTCCCGGGAGGCTCTGGGGGAAAGGGTGGCTGCCGTCTTCGGCATTCGTGGCCGCCGCGACTGACGCCACGTACACCGGCGTCGGGTGCGTGGTGTCGTGTCGCGGCGATGGGGAGAGCCAGTCGGCAGCCACAGCTCGGCAGGTACGGTGCTCCTAGCACCGTGGGAGGAGCGACCGATGACCGACTTGCCGCAGACGATTCCGTTCCTGCCCGAATACATTCCGCAGGACGTCGACATCAACGCAATCAAGGCTCAGGTCGCCGCGGATGGCGTCGCCGCCACACCCAACATCGAGCCGGGTCTGCAAGAAGTGGTCAGCCAAGCCCGCGGCGACGGCATCAATCTCAAGATCGTCCTGCTCGACCACAACCCGCCCAACGACACACCGCTACGCGACATCGCCACCGTCGTCGGCGCCGATTACCCAGACTCCACCGTGCTCGTGCTCAGCCCCAGTTACGTCGGCAGCTATAGCAGCCACTACCCCCGCGTCACCCTCGAAGCCGGCGAGGACCATTCCAAGACCGGCAATCCCGTGCAGTCCGCACGGAATTTTCTCAACGAACTCAACACACCCGAGTTTCCGTGGACGGCATTGACGATCGTTTTACTGGCAGCTGTGTTCGCGGCAGCGGTCGGTACCCGCCTGATGCAGCTGGGCACCCGCCGGCCAGCAACATTGGACACGCCGACCGAGGCCGCGTCGGGCGAGGAAAATCGGAGCATCTAACCAGCTCCCGACCTATGCGCCGGGATTGATCGATGAGTCGGCCGCTGACCACGGCAAACCCTCCCGGTCACTGTTCGGTCACAGTAAACGCACTTCCCGACTGCAATTTGTGACTTACGTTTCTTTGGCGACAGCTGTGACGTACGGTGCGATTGATGCTGGTGATGCCTATTGCGTTTTGCGCGAAAAGCCGCGTCGTACATCCGATTTAGCCCATAGGAGACCCAAGTCGCATGAGACGGACACCCCCGGGCTCTGCTTCGCGGACCGCCGCCAGGCTGGTACGGCCAGCCGTGCCGACCGTGCTCAGCGTCGCGCTGCTGTTCGGCACCCCCGAGCTCGGACTGGCCAACGCCGACCCGGCGGCCGACTCGATCGCGGTGCTGATCGCCAACGTCGCCAAGGCCAGCCAGCGTCTGGAAGACCTCGCCAATGCCGTCGAAACGGAGCAGGAGGGCGTCAACAAGGCCTTGGTGGCTGTCGAGGACGCCCGGGAACAGGCTGAGGTTGCCCGGCGTGAACTCGAAGCCAACCAGCAGTCCGTCAAAGACGCGACTGCGGCGATCGCCTCGGCGCAGCAGCGGTTCAATACCTTCGCCGCGGCGATCTATATGAACGGTCCGTCCGACAGCTTCCTGACTGCCCGCAGCCCCGAGGACATGATCGCCGCCGCGGCGGCGGCCCAGACCATGACCACCAGCTCGCAGGCGGTGATGGCCAGACTGCAGCGGGCGCGCACCGAGCAGATCAATAAGGAATCCGTCGCCCGGCAGGCCAAGCAGAAGGCCGACAAAGCCGCCGCCGACGCCAAGTCCAGCCAGGATGCGGCGGTGGCGGCGCTCAGTGACACCCGACGCAAGTTCGATGAACAGCGCGACGAAGTCAATCGCATAGCCGCCGAGCGTGCACAGGCCGAAGCCAAACTCCAGGCCGCGCAACTCGTCGCGTGGCACGCGTCCGGCGGGCAGGGCACGCCGCCGTCAGGCATGTGGGACCCGGCCGGCGGACCGGGCGGTGGGCGTCGCTGGGATGGCTGGGACCCCACCCTCCCGCAGGTGCCCAGCGCCAACATCCCCGGTGACCCGGTCGCCGTGGTGAACCAGGTGCTGGGCTATTCAGCGACGTCGGCGCAGGTGACGGCCCAGATGGGGCGCAACTTCCTGCAGCAGCTGGGCATACTCAAGCCTAACGACACCGGCATCACCAACGCGCCGACCGCGGCGTCGTCGGGCCGCATCCCGCGGGTCTACGGCCGGCAGGCATCCGAGTACGTCATCCGTCGCGGCATGTCGCAGATCGGGGTCCCCTACTCATGGGGCGGTGGCAACGCCGCGGGCCCCAGCAAAGGGATCGACTCGGGCGCCGGCATCACCGGCTTCGACTGTTCGGGACTGGTGCTCTACTCGTTTGCCGGAGTGGGAATCAAGCTGCCGCACTATTCCGGTTCGCAGTACAACCTGGGCCGCAAGATCCCGACGGCCCAGATGCGCCGTGGCGACGTCATCTTCTACGGCCCCGGTGGTAGCCAGCACGTGACGATCTACCTCGGCAACGGTCAGATGCTCGAGGCGCCCGACATCGGTTTGAAGGTGCGTACCGCGCCGGTCCGCACCAGCGGCATGACGCCCTTCGTGATCCGCTACATCGAGTATTAGACGAGGTTTCATGCGTCACAAGCGATTTCGATTCTCCCTCGTCTGGATTACCGCTTTGGTGACCGGGCTGTTGATCGCTGTGGCCGCTCCGGCCCCGGCCGTGGCCGACCCGGGTGAGTGGGACCCGACGCTGCCGGCCGCGATCAGCGCGGGCGCTCCCGGCGACCCATTGGCCGTCGCCAACGCCTCGCTGCAGGCCACCGCGCAGGCCACCCAGACCACGCTCAATCTTGGTCAGCAGTTCCTGTCCGGGCTGGGCATCAATCTCGGTGGTGCGAGCGCTCCGGCCGCCGGCAACACCAGCGGAAGCCGGATTCCGCGGGCCAACGGCCGCCAGGCCATCGAGCACGTGATCCGGCGGGCCGGATCGCAGATGGGTGTGCCGTACTCGTGGGGCGGCGGCTCGCTGGACGGCCCGAGCAAGGGCGTCGACGACGGTGCGGGCATCACCGGCTTCGACTGCTCCGGCCTGATGCGGTACGCCTTTGCCGGTGTCGGTGTGCTGATCCCACGGTTCTCCGGCGACCAGTACAACGCCGGGCGTCACATCCCGCAGAACGAGGCGAGACGCGGTGACCTGATCTTCTACGGCCCGAACGGCAACCAGCACGTCACCATGTATCTGGGTAACGGTCAGATGCTGGAGGCCAGCAGCCTGGCCGGAAAGGTAACCATCAGCCCGGTGCGCAAGCCCGGCATGACGCCTTATCTGACTAGGATCATCGAGTACTGAGCCGGGTGGGCTGCCCAGACGGGCGCCTCTTCGGTTGCGTTGTGACGGTGCCTGGGCAGGACGCGCGTCGACGGATTCCCAGACGCCTGGAATAGTTGAACGCGGGCACGTCGCTGCCCCGCGGCAGTGGTCGTGACAGCACGTGACAGCAGAAGTGTCCCGAATGAGCTCTGGAGGGTTATTGATGACAACGGCAGGTGGCGGTTACCCGGGCCAGGGTGCTCATTCGGGCCCACCCACCCAGGAGGCGCCAGTGGGCGGTGCAGACGGACTGGCCGCCGAGGTGCACACCCTGGAGCGGGCCATCTTCGAGGTCAAGCGGATCATCGTGGGCCAGGACCAACTGGTGGAGCGCATGCTGGTCGGCCTGCTCGCCAAGGGTCACGTGCTGCTCGAAGGCGTTCCGGGTGTCGCCAAGACGCTGGCCGTGGAGACCTTCGCTCGTGTGGTCGGCGGGACCTTCGCACGTATCCAGTTCACGCCCGACCTGGTGCCTACCGACATCGTCGGTACCCGCATCTACCGGCAGGGCAAGGAGGAGTTCGATACCGAACTCGGCCCGGTGGTGGTCAATTTCCTGCTCGCCGACGAGATCAACCGCGCGCCCGCCAAGGTGCAGTCCGCATTGCTGGAGGTGATGGCCGAACGGCAGGTGTCGATCGGTGGCAAGAGATTCCCGTTGCCCAACCCCTTCCTGGTGATGGCGACCCAGAACCCGATCGAACAAGAGGGCGTCTACCCGCTGCCCGAGGCCCAGCGCGACCGCTTCCTGTTCAAAATCAACGTCGGCTACCCGTCGCCCGAAGAGGAGCGGGAGATCATCTACCGGATGGGTGTCACCCCGCCGCAGGCTAAGCAGATCCTCAACACCAGCGACTTGCTGCGGCTACAGGGCGTCGCGGCCAACAGCTTCGTGCACCACGCGCTGGTTGACTACGTCGTCCGTGTCGTCATGGCCACCCGCTACCCCGAGCAACTGGGGATGAACGACGTCAAGACCTGGATCGCGTTCGGCGCCTCGCCGCGTGCCTCGCTGGGCATCATCGCCGCGGCCCGGGCATTGGGTCTGGTGCGGGGGCGCGACTACGTTATCCCGCAGGACATCATCGACGTCATCCCCGACGTGCTGCGGCACCGGCTGGTGCTCACCTACGATGCGCTCGCCGACGAGATCACCGCAGAGACTGTCATCAACCGCATCATGCAGACCGTCGCGTTGCCGCAGGTGAATGCCGTTCCGCAGCAAGGACATTCGGTTGGCCCGGTAATGCAGGGTGCTGTGGCGGGCGGTCGGTGACCGACTCGAAAAAGGCGGTTCGTCATCCGCCTTCGATGATGCGCGGCACCATCGACGACCCGAAGTTGTCGGCCGCGCTGCGCACCCTCGAGCTGACCATCAGCCGCAAGCTGGACGGCATCCTGCACGGCGACCACTTGGGTCTGATTCCGGGTCCGGGCAGCGAACCGGGGGAGTCGCGGATCTACCAGCCCGGTGACGACGTGCGCCGGATGGACTGGGCGGTGACCGCGCGTACCACCCACCCACACGTCCGGCAGATGATCGCCGACCGCGAGCTGGAAACCTGGCTGGTGGTCGACATGTCGGCCAGCCTCGACTTCGGCACCTCGGTCTGCGAAAAGCGTGACCTCGCGGTCGCCGCAGCGGCGGCTATCGCTTACCTCAACGTCGGCGGTGGCAACCGGCTGGGTGCGCTGGTTTCCAACGGCCAGAACATGGTTCGGGTTCCCGCGCGTTCGGGTCGGGAGCACGTGCACACGTTGTTACGCGCCATCGCGACCACCCCCAAGGCGCCCGTCGGTGTGCGCGGGGACCTGGCCGCGGCGATCGACGCGCTGCGCCGGCCGGAACGACGGCGCGGAATGGCGGTGATCATCAGCGACTTCCTGGGCCCGATCACCTGGACGCGTCCGCTCCGGGCGATCGCGGCGCGTCACGAAGTGCTGGCCATTGAGGTTCTCGACCCTCGCGACGTCGAACTGCCCGATATCGGCGATGTGGTGCTGCAGGACGCCGAATCCGGGGCGGTGCGTGAATTCACGATCGACGCGCAGCTGCAGACCGATTTCGCTCGGGCAGCGGCGAAACACCGCGAAGACGTGGCTCGCACCATCCGCGGTTGCGGTGCACCGGTGATGACGTTGCGCACCGATCGCGACTGGATCGAAGACATCGTCCGGTTCATCTCCTCTCGCCGGCGCGGGGCCATGGCGGGACGCCGGTGACGGGCTTCTACAACATGACGGGTCTGTTATGACGTTGCCGTTGCTGGGGCCGATGACGCTGTCCGGCTTCGAACACTCCTGGTTCTTCCTGTTTCTGTTCGTCGTCGCCGGACTGATAGCCCTGTATGTGGTGCTGCAGCTGGCGCGGCAGCGGCGCATGCTGCGCTTCGCCAACATGGAATTGCTGGAAAGCGTTGCGCCCAAACGTCCTTCGAAGTGGCGGCATCTTCCGGCGATTCTGTTGGCTTTGTCACTGCTGCTGTTCACCGTCGCGATGGCGGGGCCGACGAACGATGTGCGGATTCCGCGCAACCGTGCCGTGGTGATGCTGGTGATCGACGTGTCGCAGTCGATGCGCGCCACCGACGTCGAACCCAACCGGATGGTCGCCGCGCAGGAGGCCGCCAAGCAGTTCGCTGACGAGCTCACCCCCGGGATCAACTTGGGCCTGATCGCCTATGCGGGCACCGCGACGGTGCTGGTGTCGCCGACCACCAACCGGGAGGCGACCAAGGCCGCCCTGGACAAGCTGCAGTTCGCCGACCGTACCGCCACCGGGGAGGGCATTTTCACCGCCCTGCAGGCCATTGCCACCGTCGGTGCGGTGATCGGCGGCGGAGACACGCCTCCGCCGGCGCGCATCGTGTTGTTCTCCGATGGCAAGGAGACGATGCCGACCAACCCCGACAACCCCAAAGGCGCCTATACCGCCGCGCGCACCGCCAAGGACCAGGGCGTGCCAATCTCGACCATTTCCTTCGGTACCCCCTACGGCTTCGTCGAGATCAACGATCAGCGCCAACCGGTGCCCGTCGACGACGAGACGATGAAAAAGGTCGCACAGCTCTCGGGCGGCAACGCCTACAACGCCGCCACGCTGGCGGAGTTAAAGGCGGTGTACGCCTCGCTGCAACAGCAGATCGGCTACGAGACCATCAAGGGTGACGCGAGCACGGGCTGGCTGCGGCTGGGCGCGTTGGTGTTGGCCATCGCCGGTTTGGCGGCATTGCTGATCAACCGTCGCTTGCCGACATGATCTCCTGAGCCGTCCCGACTCCGCGCTGTCGAGCCTGCCCCAGTGGCGGCGAGACTGCACGCAGCGCGTGCTGACACGGGATTCTGCGCGCTCACTGCAGTTTCGGCGCCTCCACCGCAGGCTCGGTGCCGCTCGAGTGATGACCGTTGCTCTCGGCGCCGTTCGCGCGTTCGCGTAGCGCTGTCAGGGCGCGCTGCTCGCTGGCGTGGGTCGCCTGGCGCAGTGCCGCCGCCTGGTCCGGCGGATCGGCGAACAGGAAGCTGCCCGATCCGGGTCGTCCGCCCAGGCCAAGTTTGTTCAACCGCTTGGGCACTGGCGTGCCTTGGTATTCCAGCGGGACCGGGTGGCCATCGTCGTCGACCGCGCCCAGCGGTTGGTGCAGTTCGACGTAGGCGCCGTGCGGCAGGCGTCTGATGATCCCGGTTTCGACGCCGTGCTCAAGCACCGCGCGGTCGCTGCGCTGCAAGCTGACACACCATCGGTAGGTGACGAAATAGACGATCGGCGGGAGCACCACCATCCCGATGCGGCCTATCCACGTCATCGCGTTCAACGAAATGTGGAACTGGTAGGCGATGATGTCGTTGAACGACGAGAAGGTCAGCACGATGTAGAACGCGATGGCCATGGCCCCGATCGAGGTGCGCACCGGGACATCGCGGGGACGCTGCAGCAGGTTGTGGTGGGCGTTGTCACCGGTGAACTTTCTCTCCAGGAACGGATAGGCGATGAGGACGCCGAAGATGACACCCATCAACACCGCGACGGCAACGGCGCCCGGAACGGTGTACTGGCCGAGGTACAACTCCCACGCCGGCCACAGCCGGACCAGCCCGTCGGTCCACATCATGTAGAAGTCCGGTTGCGACCCCGCCGCGACCTGAGAAGGCTTGTAGGGGCCCAGGTTCCAGATCGGATTGATTTGCAGCAGCCCGCCCATCAGGCCCAGCACTCCGACGATGGCGGCGAAGAAGGCGCCCGATTTCACCGCGAACACCGGCATCACCCGCACGCCGACGACATTGTGTTCGGTACGTCGGGGTCCGGGGAACTGAGTGTGCTTCTGGAACCAGACCAGGGCCAGGTGCACGCCGATCAGCGCCAGCATGATGCCGGGGAAGACCAGGATGTGGATGGCGTACAGGCGCGGGATCAGGATGTTGCCGGGGAAATCCCCGCCGAACAACGCCCAGTGCAGCCAGGTGCCGATCACTGGTATCCCCAGGGTGATCGACGACAGCGCTGCCCGCAGGCCGGTGCCCGAGAGCAGGTCGTCGGGCAGTGAGTAACCGAAGAAGCCCTCGAACATGGCGAGGATCAGCAGTAGCGACCCGATGACCCAGTTGGCTTCGCGAGGGCGGCGGAATGCGCCGGTGAAGAAGACGCGGGCCATGTGCACCATGATCGACGCGGCGAACATCAGCGCGGCCCAGTGGTGAATCTGGCGCACGAACAGCCCACCCCGCACCTCGAAGGAGATGTCCAGGGCCGTTTCGTAGGCGCGCGACATCTGGACGCCGCGCAGCGGCTGATAGACGCCGTTGTAGGTGACCTCGCTCATCGACGGGTCGAAGAACAACGTCAGATACACGCCGGTCAGCAGCAGTACGACGAAGCTGTACAGAGCGATCTCGCCGAGCAGAAATGACCAGTGCGTCGGGAACACCTTGTTCAATTGACGACGCAGCGCTCCCGACGGGTGGTAGCGGGTGTCGATCTCGTCGGCCTGGCGGGTAAGCACCGCGCCTACATTGACTTTCGGACTCATCTCATCTGTTCCCAACCGTCGACGTGCGCCTTCGAAATACGGCCCGTCAAACTAGACTAATCGTCCACTAATTGATCATCAATACGATTGTGATCTAAACGTCCATTAGCTCGATCCAGCCACAGCACGACCAATGCGTGCGGGACGGTGAGCGCCAGCAACAACCGCAGCACGTCGGCTATCACCACGGTCGGATCCGTCGCCGTCACGGTGACCCAGACGAGGATGGCCAGTACCGTCCACGCGGCGAGAGTGGGTAGGGCCGAGATCCGGATCAGCCGCGCCACCGCCATCCCGCCGTGGCCGGCGGTCAGCAACGCGGCGCAACCCGGCTCGACGGCCAACAGCCGGGCGCAGTGGCGCAGCGCGTGCCAACCACCAAACCAGACGGCGAACGCGATCAACGGCGGAGCCAGCAAGCCGACGGTCCCGACTATGACGATGTCGGCAGCGACCGCGGGATGGTGGGCCTTGAGTGAACCCACGATTGCGACCAGCGCCGCCAGCAGCCAGCCGGCGAAAAGCGCCGCCCGCACCGGTGTGCAGGCGATCGCCGACGCCAGGTCCGGCGAGACTGTTGTTGCCACCGTCCCCCACTGATCGCCTCGACGAGCCAGCGGCAGGACCAGCGCGCCGGAACCGACGATCACGATGGCGGCGGTCGCAAGAGCCGTTGGCCGCCAGCCGGTGAGTCGACGGGTGACCTCCAGTTCGCCGAGGCCGAAATGCAGGGCGCTGAGTCCGATTGCGAGCAACAACGCGGCGGGATCGGCCCATAGCAGCAGCGCCCACGCGGCGGCTGCCACACCGGCGTAGACCACGACCACCACCACCATCGAGCGGTCACCGATCAGTCGCGTGGCGATCACATGGTCGGCCGCACCGTGCGGGACTCCCACCGCGAATCCCGCGCCGGCGATGCCTAGGGCGACCGGTTCGGGCAGGGCGGGCAGCCCGATGACAGACCCGCACGACGCGAGCGCCGTGCCGAGAAGCAGTCGTCTTGACCAGGTGGCGGCGGTCTTCAGTGGGGCTGTTGCCGAACCGCACTCCCCGAGGGGAGTGCGGTTCGGGATTCGGGACATGCGAACCGGCCGCTGCGGCGCGAGCGTGTCAGGCAGTCGCGGCTGATGTGCCGGCCTTGCCTCGGCCGGTGGCCGACCTGCTGCCATTGGGGTGCGCGACCGCAGCCCCGTCGCCGTGCGCTCCTTCTTCCACGACGTACCCGGGGTCGTCGGCGCTGGACTTCAAGCGGGCGATCTTGTAGATCAGCAACCCGTACAGGCACTTGGCCAGGATGTCGGCAATCGAGTAGCCGAACTGCTTGAGCACCCAGGCTGACGCTCCCGCATCCGAGAAGTACAGCGGAATGATGTAGGCGATCGGATAGACGCCCCAGGTGCCCAGCAGCAGGAATCGGATGCCGCCGACGGTGCTCCGCACGGCCTCGGGCTGACGGTCGAGCGAACGGGTCAGCTCGACGAACAGCACATACAGGATGTAGAGGAAGGGGATCGTGGACAGCAGCCCGAAGACATTGCGCACCACGTTGTCGCCACTAATCTCACCGGGGTAACCGAGGCCGATCATCAGGGCTGACGCCGGAATCAGCCGGTAGAGCAGCGAGTTCTGCAACTTGCGAGCCAGTGCCAGCACGACGACCAGCTCGGTGAGCAGCAGCGGCACCGTGAGCAGCCAGTCGACATAGCGGTAAGCCTCGTTGAAGGACTGCCCAACGGCTTCGGTGTAGGTGCCGTTCCCGCCCTGGGCGGAGGTGACGAACGCCGCTTTGAACGACTCGAAGATGCGGAAGTAGTGATAGGCCGCGATGCCGCACACGATCGCGGAGATCACCACGGCCTGTCGATAGCGGGCCAATACGCGACCTTGGGCTGCCAACAGGAAGATCGCGGTGAACAGCTGCGCCGCGAGCGAGAAGGAGAGGATGTTGTAGACGGTGTCGAATTGGAAGTGGCTCAGTTCTTTCGGGATCATCATCGAACCTTTGAACTTGAAGGGCAGGACTAACGAATCGTACATTAGTGAACAAATAATTCACTAGTGCTCAGAGGAAAAACTTATGTTTAACTCGTTCATCCGGTAACTTCGGGGGCACCACCAGGGACTGGCGGCGCTCGGAGCGAGAAAGGACATGTCGATGGCTGCTGGTCACGGCCGCCACGCGGGGGATACCGAAGACGCCCGGATCGTACGAACTCGGGCCGATATCGCGCGCACCGCCTTCAACGTTCTGGTTGAGGAGGGCGCCGAGGCGCTCACGCACGCTCGAGTGGCCGAGCGGGCCGGGTACTCGAAAACGACACTCTACAAACACTGGCCTGCGAGGTCAGACTTGGCAGCCACCGCGTTAGAGGCCCTTCGTGACTTCAAGCACCACCAGCCCACGGGAGACATTCGCGCCGATCTCGTCGGAGAACTCACGACATTTCGGCAAGGGATGCTCGACCTGCGGCTCGACCTAGTGCTGTCGGCGATGGCCCAGTGGGCGACGCTCGACATCATGCAACGCGTCAGAACCGAGATCAACGCCGAAGGTCAGCGCCCAATCCGCGTGATCCTCGAGCAAGAGTTTGACGGTGCAGAACTAGAAGCGGCAATCTCGATGCTCTCCGGCGTGGTCGCATGCCCATCGCTCATGTTCGGCACGGTGCCCGGCGACGACGTCATCGAGGCAGCAGTGGACATGGTTCTGCGCGGCCCACGTCGAACCGGTGGCGCCCGGCGCCGGTCTTGACCCGGGGAATCGTGAAGGCCCAATTTCGGGCCCATCGCGGCCAGGCGCTAGGTTGTCGGGGTGACTGAGACAGCCACCGACACCGCGAGCGAGGCCGCCACCGATGGCGGCAAACCCCCATTTGTCTCTCGTTCAGTCCTGGTCACCGGCGGAAACCGGGGGATCGGGCTGGCGATCGCCCAGCGGCTGGCCGCGGACGGCCACAAGGTTGCCGTCACGCACCGCGGATCCGGAGCACCCGAGGGGCTGTTCGCCGTGGAGTGTGACGTCACCGACAACGACGCCGTCGACCGCGCCTTCAAAGAGGTCGAGGAGCACCAGGGTCCGGTCGAGGTGCTGGTGTCCAACGCCGGCCTGTCCGCGGACGCGTTCCTCATTCGAATGACCGAGGAGAGGTTCGAGAAGGTCATCGACGCCAACCTCACCGGGGCGTTCCGGGTCGCTCAGCGGGCAGCGCGCAGCATGCAGCGAAGGAAGTTCGGCCGACTGATCTTCATCGGGTCGGTCTCCGGCAGCTGGGGCATTGGCAACCAGGCCAATTACGCAGCCTCCAAGGCCGGTGTTATCGGCATGGCCCGCTCGATTGCCCGAGAGCTGTCAAAGGTCAACGTGACCGCGAATGTGGTTGCGCCGGGCTACATCGACACCGACATGACCCGATCGCTGGATGAGCGGATCCAGGAGGGGGCGCTGCAATTCATCCCGGCGAAGCGGGTTGGCACCGCCGCCGAGGTTGCCGGGGTCGTCAGCTTTCTGGCGTCGGAGGACGCAAGTTACATCTCCGGTGCGGTCATCCCGGTCGACGGCGGCATGGGCATGGGCCACTGAAATTACGAACTAAGGACGGACAGGCTATGGCAGGACTGCTCGAAGGCAAACGGATCCTGGTGTCCGGGATCATCACGGACTCGTCGATCGCGTTTCACATCGCCAAGGTCGCGCAGGAGCAGGGTGCACAGTTGGTGCTGACGGGATTCGACCGGCTGCGGTTGATCCAGCGCATCGTGGACCGGCTCCCGGCGAAGGCCCCGCTGATCGAGCTTGACGTGCAGAACCAGGAGCACCTGGACAGCCTGGCCGGCCGGGTGACCGAGGTCATCGGCGAGGGCAACAGGCTCGACGGCGTGGTGCATTCCATCGGATTCATGCCGCAGAGCGGGATGGGCATTAACCCGTTCTTCGACGCGCCCTACGAGGACGTCTCCAAGGGCATCCACATCTCGGCGTATTCCTACGCCTCGATGGCAAAAGCGTTGCTGCCGATCATGAACCCTGGCGGCGGCATCGTCGGCATGGACTTCGACCCCACCCGCGCGATGCCGGCCTACAACTGGATGACGGTCGCCAAGAGCGCGTTGGAGTCGGTCAACCGGTTCGTCGCTCGTGAGGCCGGCAAGTACGGTGTGCGCTCGAATCTGGTTGCGGCAGGCCCGATCCGGACTCTTGCCATGGCCGCGATCGTCGGTGGCGCGCTGGGCGACGAGGCAGGCGCCCAGATTCAGCTGCTCGAAGAAGGCTGGGACCAGCGTGCGCCGATCGGCTGGAACATGAAGGATCCCACTCCGGTTGCCAAGACGGTGTGCGCGCTGCTGTCCGAATGGCTGCCGGCGACGACGGGCGACATCATCTACGCCGACGGTGGCGCCCACACCCAATTGCTCTGACGCACAATGCAATTTGACGCGGTCTTGCTGTTGTCGTTCGGCGGACCGGAAGGGCCCGAGCAGGTCCGGCCGTTCCTGGAGAACGTCACCCGCGGACGGAACGTGCCGCCCGAACGGCTGGATGACGTCGCGGAGCACTACCTGCATTTCGGCGGCGTCTCACCGATCAATGGCATCAACCGTGCGCTGATCGCGGAATTGCAACGGCAACAAGACCTGCCGGTGTATTTCGGCAACCGCAACTGGGCACCCTTTATCCAGGATACCGTTGCCGCCATGCGCGACAACGGTATCCGCCAGGCGGCCACCTTCGCCACATCGGCGTGGAGCGGCTATTCCAGCTGCACGCAGTATGTCGAAGACATTGCTCGGGCGCGGCAAGCTGCGGGGGCCCGGGCGCCGGAGCTGATCAAGCTGCGCACCTACTTCGACCACCCGCTGTTCATCGAGATGTTCGTCGACTCCGTAGCAGCGGCGGCCGCGACCGTAGCGCAAGATGCGCGCCTGGTCTTCACCGCCCATTCCATTCCCACTGGCGCGGATCAGCGTTGCGGCCCCAACCTCTACAGCCGCCAAGTCGCCTATGCCGCGCGTCTTGTCGCCTCTGCCGCCGGTTACGCCGAACACGATCTGGTGTGGCAGTCACGCTCGGGACCGCCGCAGGTGCCCTGGCTGGAGCCTGACGTTGGTGACCACCTCACTGCGCTGGCCGGCGCCGGCACCAAGGCGGTAATCGTCTGTCCCATCGGCTTTGTCGCCGACCACATCGAGGTGGTGTGGGATCTCGACCATGAGTTGCGACTGCAAGCCGAAGAACTCGGCCTCGCGTTCGCCCGCGCCAGCACACCCAACGCCGATCCTCGATTCGCGCGGTTGGCAATCGATTTGATCGACGAGCTACGCGAGGGCCGCGAACCGGTCCGGGTCACCGGCCTCGATCCGGTGCCGGGTTGTCTGGGCAGTGTAGACGGTGCCCCGTGCCGTCCGCCGCACTGCGCGGCGGGCTAGTCCGTCCATGCCGAATGCAGGATCGCATCGACCGCGGCCATGCGCGCCGAACGCACCACGGCGGTCAACGGCCGCAGCGCATCGCTGGCAACTTGACCTTCCGACGAGGATTGCGTTCCAACGAGTTCCGGCCGGGCGGTCATGTGGTCGGGCAGCCTGCTGAGCCCGGCGCTGACGGCGATGATCGCATCGACATGCGCCGCATTCTCGAGCACCCGCAGCGCACGCGTCGGCGCATGATCGGGAACCCGGTGTTGCCGTAGCGATTCCAGCAAGTGCTCGACCAGGCCGCGCGGATTGTCTACGCCGCTAGACGATCCGAGTCCCATCACGCTAAGGGCATCGGCGGCCGACCGCACCGCGGACCGAAGCGCATACTCGGCGTCGCCCAACTCGTGATGGTCGAACACCGGAGCGCCCGGTAATGAGTACACCATCCATGTGAGGGCAGACAATTCGGGCTCGACAGCCTCGTCATTGTCATCGCTATCGCTATAGGTGAAATCCGGGACGAGACCGATCGCGGTGCCGGGCCCGGTCGGGTTCGTGATGATCACGGCCTCGCCGGCGGCCAGCGCGTCGCGCCCGAATTGCGTTCCCGCGGTCAGCCCGCGCACGTCGCCAGGTACCGGCAGGACCACATTGATCGTGCCGCGCAAACCCGTCGGTGACCGGCCGACCGCACCACGCAACGTCTGTAGCAGGCACACCGTACCGGCGTCGTTCACGTCGGGCCAGGGCAGGCCGGTGTACCCTGCGGCGACCGCGTCATAGGCGGCAACTGATTGCCTTGGCGCCCATAGCGATAACGCGTCCAGGACGTCGTCGGGCGCGGCCTTGCCGGCGAGCCAGGCGTTGGCCCACATCGACAGCGAAACACTTGGGCACCACATGACCACGCAGTGTAGTTGTTCGCCGCCTTCGGGGTGGATTGTCGTGGATCGCGCGTATTCTGTGCCCATGCCCGCCGCGCTGATCTGGCTCATCGCCGCACTGGTGCTTGCCGGTGCCGAAGCGCTCACCGGGGACATGTTCTTGCTGATGCTGGGTGGCGGCGCGCTGGCGGCCGCTGGCAGCAGCTGGCTGACCGCTTGGCCGGTATGGGCGGACGGGCTGGTGTTTCTGCTCGTCTCGGTGCTGCTGCTGGCACTGGTGCGACCCACCCTGCGTCGGCGGTTGACCCCCGGGAAGGTTCCGGCGATGGGCATCAAGGCCCTCGAGGGTAAGAACGCGTTTGTGCTTGACCGGGTCGCCCGTGACGAGGGCCGGGTGAAGTTGGACGGTCAGGTGTGGACGGCGCGCCCGCTCAACGACGGCGACGTCTACGAACCCGGACAGTCGGTCACCGTCGTAAAGATCGACGGAGCCACCGCAGTGGTCTTCAAGAACGTATAGCTGTTTTCGAGAAAGGAATCCCGGTGGAAGGTGCGGTTGCCGGCTTGGTCCTCCTGGCCGTTCTGGTGATATTCGCCATCGTCGTGGTGGCCAAGTCGGTCGCGTTGATCCCGCAGGCCGAGGCCGCGGTCATCGAGCGGCTGGGGCGGTACAGCCGCACGGTCAGTGGTCAGCTGACGTTGTTGGTGCCGTTCATCGACCGCATCCGGGCCCGGGTAGACCTGCGTGAACGGGTGGTGTCGTTCCCGCCGCAACCCGTCATCACCGAGGACAACCTGACGCTTAACATCGACACTGTCGTCTACTTCCAGGTCACCGTGCCGCAGGCGGCGGTCTATGAGATCAGCAACTACATCGTCGGTGTCGAGCAGCTGACCACCACCACGCTGCGCAACGTGGTGGGCGGCATGACCCTTGAGCAGACCCTGACCTCCCGCGACCAGATCAACGCGCAGCTGCGCGGTGTGCTCGACGAGGCAACCGGACGCTGGGGGCTGCGAGTGGCCCGGGTGGAGTTGCGCAGCATCGATCCGCCGCCGTCGATTCAGGCCTCCATGGAAAAGCAGATGAAGGCCGACCGCGAAAAGCGCGCGATGATATTGACGGCTGAGGGCACCCGACAGGCAGCCATCATGCAGGCGGAGGGCCAGAAGGCGTCCCAGATCCTGGCCGCCGAGGGCGCCAAGCAGGCCGCAATCCTGTCCGCCGAAGCCGATCGGCAGTCTCGGGTGCTGCGCGCGCAGGGCGAGCGCGCCGCCGCCTACCTGCGGGCCCAAGGTGAGGCCAAGGCCATCGAGAAGACGTTCGCGGCGATCAAGGCTGGGCGGCCTACCCCGGAGATGCTGGCCTACCAATATCTGCAGACGTTGCCGCAGATGGCGCGCGGCGACGCCAACAAGGTGTGGGTGGTACCCAGTGACTTCAACGCGGCGTTACAGGGCTTTACCCGCATGCTGGGCAAGCCTGGCGAGGATGGGGTGTTCCGCTTCGAGCCGTCCCCGGTCGACGACCAGCCCAGGCACGCCGCGGACGCTGACGATGCCGAAGTCGCGGACTGGTTCTCCAACGAAACCGACCCGACCGTCGCTCAAGCCGTAGCCAAGGCGGAAGCGATCGCCAACAAACCGGTTGAGCACCCGCTGGGCGCGCCCCCCGAGTTGCGCCGGTAGGAGTGCACGATGAGCACCTTGACTGCACCGAAGACTTACGCGGTGTTGGCGGCGTTTCATGCCGCCGACGCGGTGGCGTGTGCCGTCCAGGCGCCGCCCATCAAGAAAGCACTGGACACGGTCGAACTCCCAGAAAATGTGCGGCCCGTCCTGCCGGTGGTGAAGGCCGCCGCCGCGATGGGGTTGGCGTCAGTGACTCGGTTCCCGGCGCTGGCCAGGTTCACCACGGCGATGCTGACCCTGTATTTCACGCTGGCCGTGGGCGCCCATATCCGGGTGCGGGACAAGGTGGTCAATGCGCTTCCGGCGGTGTTCTTCCTGGCGCTGTTCGCGGCGATGACCGTTAAGGGGCCGCGGGACAGTTAGTCCAGCCGCAGCTCGACCATCGGCAACGGGGCGCCGGCGTCGGTCACAGGCGTGCCGAGAGTCTCCTCCAGCACGTGCTTGAACTTCCCCCACCAGCGCGGGTGGAGGGCGCGGTAAGCGGCTAGCACCCGGGGCAAGCCCGACTTGCGGCCAGTGTGCGCGAGCATCAGTGTTCGAGACCCCAATAACGCCCCGGCGACACGCCGGTGGGCGTGGCATTCCGCGCACCTTGGCGCCAAGGCGGACTATCGCGGCGCAGTCGGAGACGCGCTGGGACCGGCCGAAGGGGGTGTCGGCACCTGGCCCGGACCCGGGGGCTGCTGCCCGCCAGGACCGCCAAGGCCACCCGGTCCCAGCGGGGGTGGACCACCACGGAAGGGTGACCGCATACCGGGCCCACCCGGTCCCATCGGTGGCGGCATGCCCAACGGGCCTTTAGGCCCGGCCATCGGCCCACCCGGCCCGCCCGGCGGCGGGAAGCCGAAGTGCGACGCGCCGGGCGGGCCGAACCCCGGCCCCGGCGGCGGGGGAGGCCCGAAACCAAACGCCATGATCAGAAAAGCGGCACCTGCGGTGAATGCGGCACCGAAGAGCCCGCCCAGGATCCCGGCGCCGAGTACAACGCGCGTCGAGTGCAGACGCTTGTCCGCCACAACGGGCGCAGCGGGTACTGAAGGGGGCACGGCGGCTGACTGGTTGCTCGCCGTGGTGTTGTCGGAGGTCATGCGACTCCTCACGTCGTTCTCAGTGGTGGCAGTCGCAACGATAGAAACCCAACTTGAAGTGGATCTGAAGAAATCAGGGTAGTCCGGGCGGCAGCGGCAGCGGCCCGGGAACCAGACTGGGCGGCGCTGATCTGGGCGCAGCGCTCGGCGGCGCTGGGGGTGTCGACGAAAACTGCGGGTAAGGCGGCGGAGGTAGTTCGACGCGGACCGTGAAAACCAGGCCGGTCACCGCGAACGCGGCAGCCGCGCCGAGTGCCGCGCCGGCGAGCACGGCGCCGATCAGCGCGCCGGTGGAGTGCCGCCGAGAGGGTGCTGGGTTGTTGCTGCCGTCGGAGGTCATACGAGGATTGTGCGCCGCGCCGGTGAAATGCGGCCGGAAATTAGCGGTCGCGTCGCTCGCGCGACTAAGAATGGGGTGATGACGGACAGCCGTTCTGCGACGGATCGGTTCAGTGTCGGCACCCCGCGGGTACTGGTGGTCGAGGATTCCGAAACCATTCGGGAAATGGTCGGCGAGGCGTTGGGCGACGCCGGCTACCACACCGACACCCGTTGCGACGGAACCGGATTGGAAGAGGCGCTGGAAGGCCTACGGCCCGATCTTGTAGTGCTCGATGTGATGCTGCCGGGCCGGGACGGATTCGAGCTGATCGACGTTGTCCGGCAGTACGGTGACATCGGAATCGTGTTGATCACTGCGCGCGACGGGCTGCCGGACCGGTTGCGCGGCCTCGACGGCGGTGCCGACGACTATGTGGTCAAACCCTTTGAACTCGCCGAACTGGTGTCCCGGGTGGGCGCGGTGCTGCGGCGACGGGGGCGGCTGCCGAAGGTGGTGCAGTTCGGCGATGTGATCCTCGACGTTGAGGCCGGGGTGGCCGCCCGCGACGGGCACCTGCTGGATCTGACCGCGACCGAGTTGCGATTGCTGGAATTCCTGGTCGAGCAGCGCGGCAGGATCGTCAGCGCCAATCAGATCCTCAACGCGGTGTGGGGCTACGACGCCTATGACGCCAACGTGGTGCAGGTGCATGTCAGCAGCGTGCGACGCAAGCTCGAGACGTGCGGGCCACGGATTCTGCAGACGGTGCGCGGCATCGGGTATCGCTTGGTGCCGCCGCGATCATGACCGGCGACCCCACAACGGCCACACCGTCACTGCAGCGTCGGGTGGTGGTGCTGGTGGTGGCGCTGCTGGCCGTCCTGCTGGCGGTGCTCGGCGTGACGATCGACGTCAGCCTGGGCGCGCAGGCCCGCCGCAATCTGCACGACCGGCTGCTGGCCGCCACCTCGCGCGCCGACGCATTGGTAGCCGCCCGCACGGCCCCCGATCTGCTGGCGGCTCAGCTCAACGGCGGCAGCGTACGGGCGCTGGTGGTCATGGCCAACGGCGCCACCTACGGTGATCCGGGCATCAGCCCCGATATCAAGGCCGGTTCGGTGGTGCCGCCGCCCGGTTTTCCGCCTCCCCTCGGTCGCCCCCCGGGGCCGATGCCGATGCTGCCGCCGCGACCGCCGCCCGGGCCCCCGCCCGATGCCACCGCCACCGTGGTGGTGCACCCGCTGCCCGACGGTGCCCGGTTGATCCTTGTTGCCGACACCACGCAGACCACCCAGGTGACCCGACAGTTGCGGCAACTGATGATCGGTGCGGGTCTGGTGACGCTTCTGGTGGCGGCGCTACTGCTGGTCGCCGTCAGCAAGGCGGCCCTGCGGCCTTTGGGCCGACTGACTGCGCTGGCCGAGGACATCGCCACCGGCGACCGGGGTAGGCGCCTGCGTCCGTCCCGTACTGACACCGAATTAGGCCGCGCGGCAAGTGCTTTCGATGGAATGCTGGATGTGCTGGAGGACTCCGAGCTGCGGGCGCAGCAGGCCGCAGGAGCCGCGCAGCGCGCGGAAGCCGCGACCCGGCAGTTCCTGGTTGACGCGGCCCACGAGTTGCGCACTCCGATCGCGGGCGTGCAGGCCGCCGCCGAACAGCTCGCTGCCCACGCGAGCGACTCGGCGGCGAGCGCGCAATACCGCCGGGCCAGCCTGTTGCAGTCCGACGCCCGACGGGCGGGACGCCTGGTTGCCGACATGCTGGATCTGAGCCGCATCGACGCCGGGCTCTCACTGGACGTTCGAGAAACCGACCTGGCCGCCATCGTCGACTCCGAAGCGCAGCGGGCCGCGATGCTGGCGCCACCGCTTTCCGTTGTGCGGACCGGCGCCCCGCGGCTGACGGTTCAGGCCGATCCGACGCGGATTGCGCAGATCCTGTCCAACCTGCTGGACAACGCCCGCCGGCACACACCGGCCGACGGCACCATCACGATCGACGTGAGTGTCGGTCCCGGCGCAGCGCAGGTGACTGTGACCGATACGGGCCCTGGGATCCCAGACGAGGAGCGCCACCGCATCTTCGAGCGGTTGGTGCGCCTCGACGCTGGGCGGGCCCGCGACTATGGTGGCGCTGGACTCGGCCTTTCGATCGCCCGCGCACTGGCCCGAGCACAGGGCGGTGACCTGGTCTGCCTGCCCCACGACGGCGGAGCGCAGTTCCGGCTGAGTTTGCCGGCCTAGGGGCTAGGCAGCGACAGAGTTTTTCAGGTTTTTCAGGCGCAGCTACACAACGGTGATCGATGTGCGCAACGGTGGGTCGTACTCCGCGACCTTCCCGAACGATGATCAGCTCATCGCGCTCAGGCCAGGATCGTATATGGCCAGCGGCGAATCCACCTCCACGTTGAAAGGCTTCGAGCGCCCGAAATTCGTGAGCACCAAAATCGCGACCTGGGGCGTCAATTGGGGGACCTTGCCGCATGTGACGTAGAGCCGCATGTCCGACCGCTGCGTAAAGCGACTGTGATCGGACCTTGCGCATCATGTCGCCGTACGACTCACCGTTGTCTCTGCTCGACCGGTACTCGGCCACCGGCCGCGGTTAGGTGAATTGCGGCACCACTGCGGCTACGTCATCATCCAGCGATGGAAAAAGCAGGGCTCCGATGTCGTCGCCTTGCTGCCCCACGCGTCCCGCCGCTACATCGGCCACGCAGCCTTTGACAACACCTGCCACGACGTTCACGCTTCGCCCGACGTCCTCGACGCCTACGCCGAGATCACCCGGGCGAGCCCGCCACTACCAGTGAGCGGGTGTGGGCACCACTTGCGGAGGCGTATCAAACATGCCGGCCCAGCCTGGGCCGGGGTGATGCGAACGCCGACACGCTGCCGCACCGAGGATGGAGAAGACGATGCCTGATTTACCCAACGGCCAGTGGAGTAGCGCTGGCGCGCCAGGCGGGGCAAGGTGGGCACCCGGCCCGCAGCGGCAGCAGGCCTCGGCGACGCCGCACGGGGGGTTGCCCGCACGGGCACCCGGGCCCGTGATGGGTTCGGATTCCCCCGCGGGCCCCGACCCTCGTTGGCACCCGGCGCAGTACGGGCAACCCTCCATACTCCCGCCGCAGCCGGGGTGGCCGCAGGTCGCGGCGGATTCGAGGCGTCGCAAAGCACTGTGGATCACGCTAGCCGCCGGGGCTGCGGTGGTGGTGGTGGTGGCGATCGTCTTGGTGCTCACCTTGGCTGGCGGAAGCACGGGCAAGGGCGGGGCCGCCAACGCCGGCGACGCGGTCAAAGGTTACCTGCAGGCGCTGGCCCGCGGTGACGCAGAAGCCGCCCTGACCTACGGCATCGACCAGCCCGCGAGCCAACAGTTCCTCACCACCGAGATCTTGAAGAAGCAGATCGCGAAGTGGCCGATCAGCAACATCCGGATCCTCAGCGACGACTCGGCAAGCAGCGGACTGGGCATGGGCCGCGTGCATGTGGTCGCCAACTTCGGTGACAAGAACTCCGATACCACCCTGTATGTGAAGAAGGATCACGGCAGCTGGAAGTTGGAGGCGGCCGCGATCAAACTCGACGGCCAACACTTCAGCACCTCCGGCACTGCCGCTGCCAAGACGTTGACGTTCTTCGGCAAACCCGTCGCCGATGGCACGGTGTATATGTTCCCCGGCTACATCGATATCGGCTCCACCAACCCGTATCTGACGGTCAGTGCTAGACCGCTTCTGCTCGATCAGCTCTCGCTGACAGTAGGGTCGTGGATGAGTCCTGAGATCGCGCTGTCGGATAAAGGCAACGCTGCGGTCAAAGATCAGTTCAACGCCGCGATGGACCTGTGCCGGCACTCGAATCTGCTGGCGCCGCCGGGGTGTCCGATGAAGCTGGATTCCTACAGTTCTTACAACCTGGTGGACGGCACGATCAGCTGGGGCGAACCCAACACCAGCGCGGTCGATTTCAGCGGACTCGACGCCTACCGGCTGGAGGTGAGCTTCTCCGGCAAGGTCACGGTGCCGATCACCGCGCAGACCCGCAAGGGCGCCACCGAGGCGGCCACCGCGAGCCAATTCATCTACGGCTCAGCCGATATGGCGAAAACCCCGCCTGAGTTGAGCTTCCGATAACCCGAAGGAGATCCGCAATGACCGTGGCCCGCACCTGTGTCGCCCCACACGAAATCGAGGGGGCGCAGACCAACATCGCCGCGTTGGTGTCGGCGTTCTCGGCCAAAGTGGTCGGGCAGGGCACGCTGCGAGAAACGTTGCTGATCGGGCTACTGGCCGGCGGGCACGTGCTGCTGGAAAGTGTGCCCGGGCTGGCCAAGACGACGGCGGCGCGGGTGATCGCCGAGTCTGTCGACGGCCGATTTCAGCGCATTCAGTGCACCCCGGACCTGCTTCCCAGCGACATCATCGGCACCCAGGTGTACGAGTCGCTCACCAATTCCTTTGCCACGCAGCTAGGTCCGGTGCACGCCAACATCGTGCTGCTCGACGAGATCAACCGCTCCAGTGCAAAGACGCAAAGCGCGATGTTGGAGGCGATGGAAGAGCGTCAAACCACGATCGCGGGAACGGTGTATCCGATCCCGGAGCCGTTTATGGTGATCGCCACCCAAAACCCGGTGGATCAGGAGGGCACCTACCCGCTGTCTGAGGCTCAGACCGACCGGTTCATGCTCAAGGACATCCTGCACTACCCGACAGTGCAGGAAGAGGTAGAGGTGATGCTCCGCCGCGACAACGGCGTCTATGACAAAGACCGGCCCACGGCCGCGGTGATCGGGCTCGACGTCGTTCGGCGGTTACAGGCCGTGACCCGCAGCATTCACCTGGATCCCGCGCTGATGACCTATGCCAGCCAACTGGTGGCCGTGACCCGCACGCCCGCACCATTCTTACCGCAACCGCTGGCCCGGGTCCTGGAGTACGGCGCCTCCCCCCGGGCCACCCTCGCGTTGTGCCAGAGCGCACGTGCGCTGGCGCTGCTGCGCGGTCGTAATCACGCGCGGCCCGAAGACATTCAGCATCTGGCCCACCGGGTGCTGGGTCACCGCCTGGTGCTCGGATTTGAGGCCGCCAGCGCCAACATCACCCCCCGCGCCGTCATTGACGCGGTGCTACACGCCGTGCGGGTGCCTTAGCCGTCATGGGTCAGCATCTCAACTCGGCTAAGCGGCATTTCGCCGGCGCCACGCGCGGTCTGCTCGACGGGGGCAGGTATGCGTTGCTGCACACGCGGACATTGGAATTCGACGACCTGCGGCCCTATGTGGCCGGTGACGAGATCCGCGATATCGACTGGAAAGCCTCCGCGCGTTCCGGGACGGTGCTCATTCGGCGCTATGTCTCGGAAAAGCACCACAAGATCTTGTTGATCGCCGATGCCGGACGCAACATGACCGCGTTGGCCCCCAGCGGTGAGGTCAAGCGCGACGTCGCCCTACACATCATGGGTGCGTTCGGGCTGATCACGCTGGGACGCGCCGATGAAGTCGCACTGGTGTACGGGGATTGTCGCGGCAGCCTGCGCGTCGGCGCCCGCCGCGGCGAATCCCACCTCGAGCACGTGCTGCACCGTTTCTACACCCACACCGTCAGCGCCCCTGGACGCAGCGACATCGTCACCCAATTAGACTATGCAGCAACGCATTACCGCCGGCCGATGCTGGTCATCGTGATCAGTGACGAACCCGACGTCGGCGTCCGCCTGCAGACCTCGCTGCAACAACTCAGCGACCGCCACGAGCTGCTTTGGGTCGCGGTGTCCGATATGCCCGCCGTCGGATCGGCCGCTAATGAGCGCGACGGCTACGACGTGGCCACCGGCGCCCACGTGCTCAATGGCGCCACCCTCGGGTCGCGTATCCTGGCGGCCTACCGCCGCCGCGAAGCCGACCGTATCGCAGCACTCGAGGATTTCTTCACCACCCGCGCCATCGCCCTTACCCGTATCGGCGCCAGCAGCGACATCCGCGCCCGCATTGTGGCCTTGACCCGGAACTACTCTCATGCCGGGTGATCTGCTTCGCTACCTGGGCGGCCCCACCGGATTTGGCAGCTGGTGGTGGCTGGTTGCGGCAGGCAGCGCAGCCGTTGTGCTGGGTTGGTATGCCGGGGTGTACGTGTGGACACTGCCACCTGCTCGGCTGCGCCGCGCACCCGTGATCGCCGGGGTGCATCGGTGGCTGCTGCGGCGCCGCTTTGCGCGGGCAATTGACACCGCCGCCGCGCTGCATCGCGCCGGCCAGTTATCCCGCCAGCAGGCCGCAAGCCAGATGAGCCGCACGCTGCGCAGCTTCCTGCATGTCACGACCGGCACCCGCGCACAGTATCTGCACATCGACGCCATCACGGTGAGCACGGAATTGCAGGCCGCCGCCCCGGTACTGACCGCGCTCAACGACGCCCAATTCTGCACCGACGCAGTCGACCTCGAGCGTGTGGCCCACGGCGTCAGTGAGGTGATCCGCACATGGGGGTGAGATGGGGAGTGGTAATTATCGTCGGGGCCGCCGCCTTGACGGTTGTCACCGGGTGGGCGCTGCTGGTGCCGCTGACCAAAAATATCGCGGTGTTACGCCCGCTCGCCCACGTGGACCGGCTCACCAGCATGCCCGAATACGCCCGGCTGGCCGCGCTCCGATTCTGGTCGATGCTGACCGCGCTCCTGCTCCTGCTGGTGATGTTCGCGACGGCCCTGCTGACCACCTCGCGCCCGGCCGGATTCTCCGCGGCCACCGACAATTTCGAAGCCGCCCACCCCGAAGACGTCATGGTCTGCCTAGGCCAGCCCGTCACCGACCCCACTACCGCAGGCTTTCTGAATTACTTTGTCCAACAACTACATAAGTTTCACACCCAGCGAATCGGCCTTACCTCGCCCACCCTACGGGTGGTGCCGCTGACCCATGACTACGACTATGCCGCCCAGCAGTTCGCTCGCTTCGCGGCGCTGGCAGGTTTGCAGCATCTGCTCGACACCACCAAGGCATTACCTGGCCCGCAAGCCGAGCAACTGCGTGCGGGCATCAACGACTTCTCCCGCGAAGTCCGCTATGTCGACTACACCCGCAGCGTCCAAGACATCCTGGCGCTGTGCATGACCGGGTTCCCCTCCTTTGAGGACAAAAGCACCAGGCGGCGCTCGCTGATCTATCTGGGCTACAGCGACTTACGCGGCCCACACGAGACCAGGCCGTCGTTGTTTTCTGACCAGCAGGTCAAAGACATGGCCGTTGCCGGCGGGATCCAGATCAACGTGATCGACCGGGCCGACCTGCTCAAGTCTCCTCAGCAGTCCAACGAGGCGCTGGCCGGGATCGCGGCCGTCACCGCGGGACGCTACAGCGTGTACAACCCGGCCGGCACCGCCGGTGTGTCGGGCTCCGATGTGAACCTGGCCGGCCTGCTGAACAAGGTGCGGGACAATCCCCCCAACGTCGTGCTGCCCAGCGGAACGGTGATCACCCGCCACTCCTGGGACTACCCCAACCTGCCGCTGCTCGGCTCGCTGGCGGTGACCACTGTGCTGTTCACCGCGCTGGCGGTGTTGCGCCGATGACGTTTCAACCGATTCTGTCTGCCTCCTCCCTCGTCGCGATCGCGGCGCTGCTGATCGCGATCCGGATGACCGCCCTGTATCGACTGCTGATCCGTACTGGCAGCGGCCGCTACCGGCGGGTGCTACTACGCTGGGCGGGGCTGACCACGGCCGGGTTGTTGCTGGTGCTGGCCGCGGCCCGGCCCGGGCTGCCCCACGGCGAGCCCGGCGGGCAGGCCGTCAACACGGCGTTCTCCGGGACAGCCAACATCAACGTCTTCTTCGTCGTCGACCGCTCCGTGGACGGCCGGGTGGACGACCACAGCGACGCCACCTCACGCATGTCAGGCATCCGCAGCGACATCACTGCACTGATCGACCAGTACCCACGGGCCCGCTTTGCCCTGATCGGCTTCGCTTCCCACGCCAGCCTCGAGTGGCCACTGTCGGATGACGTGTGGAGCCTCAAACCGTTGATTGCGGGCCTGTCCAGCTACACCGAAGTGCCCCCCGACGCCATGTTCCGGGTCAACGTCGGCGC
>JALHRH010000014.1 GCA_022841565.1 Mycobacterium sp.
CCGCGGCCCACAGGTCAAGTGTCCGGGCGTAATGGGGCTGCAGCGATTGGCGCCGGGTCAGCCGAAAGCCGAACTTTGCTGAGTGGTCCGCGACCTTCTCGATCGACGGCAGCCGGCCGCCGGGAAAGATTTCGGTCATGATGAATTTGGCGAACCGGGCCATCTCGAAGGTCAGCGGCATGCCACGTTCAGCCATCTGGGGACCGCTCAACGCGGTGATGGTGTGCAGCAGCATGACGCCGTCAGCAGGCAGGAGCTTGTGCGCCAGCGCGAAGAAGTCGTCATAGCGGTCGTGACCGAAATGCTCGAACGCACCGATCGACACGATGCGGTCGACGGGTTCATCGAACTGTTCCCAGCCTTCCAGCAGCACGCGCCTAGTGCGCTGGGTGTCCATCTCGTCGAACTTCTGCTGCACGTGTGCGGCCTGGTTCTTGGACAGGGTCAGCCCGATAACGTTGACGTCGTACTTTTCGATCGCGCGGCGCATGGTGGCGCCCCAGCCGCACCCGACGTCCAACAGCGTCATGCCGGACTGCAGGCCCAGCTTGCCCAGTGCCAGGTCGATCTTGGCGATCTGCGCCTCTTCCAGCGTCATGTCCTCGCGCTCGAAATATGCGCAGCTGTAAGTCTGAGTCGGATCGAGAAACAGCCGGAAGAAGTCGTCGGACAAGTCGTAGTGTGCCTGCACATCGTCAAAGTGCGGCTTCAGCTTCTGAGCCATGTGTGTTGCCTTTCTGGACCTTCATTGGCCCACGGTCGCATGCGTCATAGCATCGCCCGTGCACGCCTCAGGCATGGTATCCGACGCAGGGTGCCATTACTAAACCGCGGCAGCGTCTGACCTGATCAGGGGCCTTCAGCGGACGCTTTTGCGGAAGGGGGTTTCGCTACTTTGTCAGCGGGTATTGCGCCACGTTGGACAGGCCCTTCCGGAACAGGTTCGCGCAGCCCGTCAGATACCGCATGAAACGGTCGTAAACCACCTCCGACTGGATAGCGATGGCCTGCTCGCGATTGGCTTCAAGATTCGCCGCCCACATATCCAAAGTGCGCGCATAGTGCGGCTGCAGGTATTGGATTTCGCCGACCGAGAAGCCGCTGTTCTTCGCGTTGTCGATGATGTCGACCTCGCCGCACATGCCGCCGCCGGGGAAGATCTCCGTCGCCAGGAAGCGGAAGAAACGCAGATCGCTCATGGTCACCGTGATGCCGTGGTCTCGCCAGTACGTTTGCTCATGAGTAAAGATGCTGTGCAACAGCATCGAGCCGTCATCCGGCAGGATCTGGTAGGCGCGGTCGAAGAACGCGGGCCAGCGCTCCTTCTTGAAGGCGTCGAAAGCTTCGAAGCTGACGATCCGATCGACCTTCTCGTTGAACTCTTCCCAGCCTTGCAGCCGCGCCTCGGCGCGCCGCGTGGTGGGGATCGCGGCGAGTCTGTCTTTGCTGCGCAGGTAGTGGTTGCGGCTGAGCGTGATGCCGATGACGTTGACGTTGTACTTCTGCACCGCGCGTACCACCGCACCGCCCCACCCGCAACCGACGTCGAGCAGTGTCATGCCCGGTTCGAGATTCAGCTTGTCGAGCGCCAGATCCAGTTTCGCGATCTGGGCCTCTTCGAGCGTCATGTCGTCGCGCTCGAAATACGCGCACGTGTACACCATGTTGGGGTCCAGGAACAGCGCGAAGAAGTCGTCGGAAATGTCGTACGTCGCTTGCGACTCTTCGTAATACGGTCTCAATTCGGCCATATCGGACCACCTCCAGCGCACACCGTAGCGTCTCTCGTATTTACGTGACACCCCTTGACGGGCGTCCCGAAGCCGTCGGCTATGGCGTTAGCCGGCGGCAGCGAAGTTGCTCGTCAGTTCGGCAATGACGCGACTCCACAACTGCTTGGGCAGATCATGGCCCATGCCGTCGACCAACACCAATCGGGCACCACTGATTGCCTTAGCGACCGCGCGACCGCCGAAGGGGCGCATAAGCTTATCCGCTCGCCCGTGAATGACGACAGTCGGGGCAGTAATGCGCCGGTCGTAGTGCACCAGGCTGCCGCTGCCCATAATGGCGTTAAACTGCTTCGAGATGCCCCACGGGTGATAGCTGCGGTCGTAGGCTTCGGCGGCCTCGGCCCGCATCTGTTCTTCGGGCGTCGGGTAATGCGGGCTACCGATAATCTTGCTGACCCGGACCGAGTTGTCGAGGATGACCTCCCGCGGTGAGTTCGGCGGCGGACCCTTGATGAGCGAGAGCAATGCTCGCGGCGCCGGCGGCGGCAGGAACCGCTGGTTATTGCTGGAGAAGATCACCGCCAATGTCTGGGTGCGTTCCGTGAATCGCGCGGCGAACACCTGGGCGATCATGCCGCCCATCGATGCCCCGACGATGTGTGCCCCGTTGATGCCGAGGTGGTCCAGCAGAGCCGCGGCGTCATCGGCCATGTCTTCCAGTCGGTAGGCGGCCCGGCTGGGCAAACCGAGAAATGAGCGCGCCATCCGCGTTGCCAGGGGCTGGGCGACATCGTGGCGCTCGGTCTTGGTGGACAGTCCGACATCACGGTTGTCGTAACGGATGACCCGCAAGCCCAGGCGGACGAGTTGCTCGCAGAACTCGGTGCGCCACAGCAGCATCTGGGCGCCCAGACCCATGATGAGCAGCACGGGTGGGTGGTCGGGGTCACCCATGTCCTCGTAGTACAGCTTCAGATCACCCGATACCGCGGTGCCACTGCGAACTTCCACTTACCTACACCTCGTTGGATTGATGCTCGCGGCTGACTTCAACCATGAAGTTCGCGAAGTAGCCGGTCAGCTGGGGGTCCGACATCATTTGCCATTTCGGGGCCAGCAATTTCATGTACCGCTCGACGTAGAGGAACTGCTTGCCGATCAGCACCAGCTCGCGGGGCAGCTTGACGTCGTAGGCGTCGGCCAGCGCCGACAGCTGGCGGCCGATGTCGGCATACGACATGTCGCCCAGCGATTGCATGGTCAGCGGGGTCGCGAACTTCTCCAAGTCCTTGGCGGCCTCGGCCTCGGGCTTCATGGTGCCGACGGCGCCCATCAACACCACGATCTTGCCCGCGGAGGCGTGGTCCTTCTTGACCAGCAGGGCGTACACCAATTCGCGCAGCAGCCAGCGGGTGCGGGGATCAATACGGCCCATGATCCCGAAGTCGAAGAAGACGATGCGGCCCTCGTCGTCGACATAGAGGTTGCCCGCATGCAGATCGCCGTGGAACAGCCCGTGCCGCAGCCCACCCTCGAAGAGGCTGAAAAGCAGCGCCTTGACCAGTTCAGTGCCGTCGAATCCGGCCTTGCGGATGGCGGCGACATTGTCGATCCGGATGCCTTGCACCCGCTCCATCGTCAGTACCCGCTCGCTGGTGAAGTTCCAGTGCACCTGTGGCACCCGGATGTTTCTGCCCAGCGGAGACGTGTGAAGGTGCGAGACCCAGGCGTCCATCGACTGGGCTTCGAGCCGGAAGTCCAGCTCCTCGGCAAGGTTGTCGGAGAAGTCGGCGACCACGTCTTGGGCGGACAGTCGGCGGCCCAGCTTCGCCAGCTCGACGGCCTGGGCGAAGCGCTGCAGGATCTGCAGGTCGGCGGCGACCCGACGCCGGATACCCGGTCGCTGGATCTTGACGACGACGTCCTCGCCCGTTTTCAGGGTCGCGTAATGCACCTGAGCTATCGACGCCGACGCAAACGGTTCTTCTTCGAATTCTGCGAACAGGTTCGCCGGCTCGTCGCCGAGGTCCTCGATGAGTAGCTTGTGCACCTCGTCGATGTCGGCGGGCGGCACCCGATCCAGCAGACTGCGGAATTCGCGAGACAGCGACTCGCCGAACGCCCCGGGGCTGGAGGCGATGATCTGCCCGAACTTCACGTACGTCGGACCCAGGTCGGCGAAGGTCTGCGGGATTTCCTTGATGACCTTTTGTTGCCAGGGGCCCTTGCCCGGCAGCTTGGTGAGTACCCGAGCGGCGGTGCGGGTGAGCTGCCAACCAGTGACGGCTACCCGGGCCGCTTCGACCGGTAGCGGCACTCGGTCAAGCTTGGCCACATCGCGGTGTTTAGTGGAACTCATTTCTGCAGTGTGCCAAATGGGGGGAGTCAATTCCCAATTCGCGTGAGCCCGCTCACGCGAAGGAAATGCGTGCCGAACGCCTAATGCGCAGCGTCCTATTTGGGTTGCCAGGGCGTCAGCCGTGGCTGCGGGGTCTCCGCCTTCCAAGCCGGCGATCAATTCGTACATGGTCGAGCCATCGATGCTTTCCCGGACGACGTCGGCGTGCGCGTGCGGCGGTCAACCGTCTGCAGCGCGCGGGTGGAGCAACGTAAGGTGCGGTCATGCAACTGGTTTCGGCGGAATCGACCGAGTTGTTCGTAGGCCCGCCGGACAAGCCGCTGCAACTGGTTCGTGTCGCCGTTGCCGGATGCGCCGAGCCGACAATGCTGCGCGTCGACGGCGACGGCCTGCGGGGAGAGGCGGTCGTGGCTGCCGGCCAGCAGGTGGTCGAGGTTGCGGTCTCGGTGGACGACCCGGTCGTCGGGGAGCGGCTCGCTGGGCGGGTGCACGCCGCCGGCACCAGCCTCGCACTCGAGTTCGTTGTGGCCGAACCCGGCTGGACGATGTTCATGGTCAGCCACTTCCACTACGACCCGGTCTGGTGGAACACCCAGGCCGCCTACACCAGCGAATGGCACGAAGACCCGCCTGGGCGCGCCCGTCAGACCAACGGCTTCGAATTAGTGCACGCGCACCTGGAAATGGCACGTCGGGAGCCCGAGTACAAATTCGTGCTCGCCGAAGTCGATTACCTCAAGCCGTACTGGGACACCCGGCCCGAGGACCGCGCCGACCTGCGCCGGTTCCTGGCGCAAGGGCGGGTCGAGGTGATGGGCGGCACCTACAACGAACCCAACACCAACCTGACCAGCCCCGAAACAACGATCCGGAACTTGGTGCACGGCATGGGGTTTCAGCGTGAGGTGCTGGGCGCCGACCCCGCCACCGCCTGGCAGCTCGACGTCTTCGGGCACGACCCGCAGTTCCCCGGGATGGCCGCCGACGCCGGGCTGACGTCGAGTTCGTGGGCCCGTGGGCCGCACCACCAGTGGGGGCCGGCCTCCGGCGGCGACGTGGACCGGATGCAGTTCTCCAGCGAGTTCGAGTGGATCGCACCGTCGGGCCGGGGCCTGCTCACGCACTACATGCCGGCGCACTACTCGGCAGGCTGGTGGATGGACTCGTCGACCACGCTGGCCGAGGCCGAGGAAGCCACCTACGCGCTATTCGACCAACTGAAGAAGGTCGCGCTGACCCGCAACGTGTTGCTGCCGGTCGGCACCGACTACACGCCGCCGAACAAGTGGGTCACCGAGATCCACCGCGACTGGGCAGCGCGCTACACCTGGCCGCGCTTCGTGTGCGGGCTGCCGCGGGAGTTCTTCGCGGCGGTGCGCGCCGAACTCGCCGAACGCTCGTCGGTTGCTTCGCCGCAGACCCGCGATATGAACCCGATCTACACCGGCAAGGACGTGTCCTACATCGACACCAAGCAGGCCAACCGGGCCGCCGAGAACGCGGTGCTGGACGCCGAGCGCTTCGCGGTGTTCGCCGGGGTGCTGACCGGGGCGCAGTACCCGCAGGCGGCGTTTGCCAAGGCGTGGGTGCAGCTGGCGTACGGCGCCCACCACGACGCCATCACCGGCTCGGAATCCGACCAGGTCTATCTCGACCTGCTGACGGGCTGGCGCGACGCGTGGGAGCTGGGCAGCAGCTGCCGCGACAACGCGCTGCAGTTGCTGTCGGGTCTGGTGGCGGATACCGGTCACTCGGTGGTGGTGTGGAATCCCGTGACACAGCGGCGCACCGATGTCGTCACGGCCTGGCTCGACCGGCCGCTGGGCGCGGGGGTGCGCGTGCTGGACGCCGACGGCTTGGAGCTACCGGCTCACGTCGAGCACGCCGGACGGTCGGTGACGTGGTTGGCCCGGGACGTGCCGTCGCTGGGGTGGCGGGCCTATCGGCTGGTTGCGGCGGACCACGCCGCGGGATGGCAGCCGGTAAAGGGCGTGCAGATTGCCAACGAGCACTTTTGCCTCACCGTCGACCCGCAGCGCGGTGGCGGGGTGGCGTCGCTGGTCCGTGACGGCCGCGAGCTGATCGCCGACGGTCGGGTGGGCAACGAGCTTGCGGTCTACCAGGAATACCCGTCGCACCCCACCCAGGGCGAGGGTCCCTGGCATCTGCTGCCCAACGGGCCGGTGGTGGGCAGCTCCGAATCACCCGCTTCCGTGCAGGCAAGCCGGGGTCCGCTGGGTGAGCGGCTGGTGGTGCGCGGCCGTGTCGGGGACCTGCTGCGTTACACCCAGACCTTGACGTTGTGGCGTGGCACGGACCGCGTCGACTGTCGCACCACCATTGACGATTTTGTGGGCGAAGACCGGTTGGTGCGGCTGCGCTGGCCGTGTCCGATACCCGGCGCCATGCCGGTCAGTGAGGTCGGCGACGCCGTCGTCGGCCGCGGTTTCGCGTTGCTGCATGACGGTGATCGGGCGGCCGACACCGCCGAGCACCCGTGGACGCTGGATAACCCCGCGTACGGCTGGTTCGGGTTGTCCACGGCGGCGCGGGTCCGGGTGGGCAGTGACACCAGGGCTATCTCGGTGGCCGAGGTGGTGGCTCCGTCGGAGTCGGCGACAGGCCCGATGGCCCGCGACCTCGTGGTCGCGCTGGTCCGCGCCGGGGTGACGGCGACCTGCAGCGGCGCCGACAAGCCGCGCTACGGCAACCTCGACGTCGACTCCAACCTGCCGGACGCCCGCATCGTGCTCGGCGGGCCCGCCTGCAATACGTTCGCCCAGGCGGTACTGGCGGGCGCCGACCCCGTCTACACCGCCGAACTCGAGCGACAGTTGGCCCAGACCGGCCAGGCGCGGGTCTGGGTGCCGGCAGCGACGCAGTTGGCGGCCGTCTGGGTTCCCGACGCCGACCTGCGAGCCCCGAACGTGGTGCCGGTGCTGATCATCGACGGCGACGGTGCGCGGAACCGGGCTTCGGCGATCGCGGCGGTCGTCGAGGACCTCGGCGACGCGGAAATCCTTGTCGAACAGCATGTTCCGTCGAGAGCGGATCCTTACGAGGACTACACGGTCGCGCTGCTCAACCGGGGAGTGCCGAGCTTCGCCGTCGAAATCGACGGCACGCTGCACACCGCGCTGATGCGATCCTGCACCGGCTGGCCATCTGGAACCTGGATCGACGAACCGCGCCGCACGGCGCCCGACGGCTCCAACTTCCAGCTACAGCACTGGACGCACGATTTCGACTATTCGCTGATCTGCGGCGACGGTGACTGGCGTCGAATCAGACTCCCGGCCCGCAGCGCGGCGTTCTCCCATCCACTGCTCGCCGTCACCCCGCGAGAGCAGCACGGTGCGCTGCCGCCGCTGGGATCCCTGTTGCATGTCGAGCCGGCCGATTCGGTGCAATTGGGTGCCTTGAAGGCCGCCGGCAACCCGCTGGCCGCCGGCAGCGCAAAACCCGTCGCAGCAGGTCAAGTCGCATTGCGCCTGGTGGAATCTACCGGCGCCGCCGCGCGGGTCGCGGTTGCCTCGGACGTGGGCAGGCTGCGAGGGCTCGCGCAGGCAAACCTGCTGGAACAGCCCGAGCGCCGCAAACGCCTTATTGACTTGCACGGCTATCAGGTGGCTACCGTGCTGGCGCGCCTGGACGTCGCAAGAATCCGCGACGACCCGGTGGCGTTGGCCCCGCACGCTGAGCCGGCCCAGCCGCTCTACGCCCGCTATTGGCTGCACAATCGGGGTCCCGCCCCGCTGGGTGGGTTACCGGTGGTCGCCCACCTGCACCCCCCGCAGGTGAATGCCGAAGCGGGTGAGGTGATGTTGCGTCTGACGGTGGCCAGCGATTGCACCGATGCCGATCTCGGCGGCGCGGTCGAAATGATGTGCCCGGATGGCTGGTCGGTCACCCCCCAGGCGCTGCCGTTCACGTTGGGTGCCGGAGAGCATCTGGAAACCGACATCGTGCTCGGGATTCCGGCCCAGGCGCGGGCCGGGAGATACCCGGTCCGCGCCCAATTGCGAGTCACCGACCCACCGGAAAACCAGGTGCCGGCTGCCTGGCGGCAGGTGGTCGAGGATGTGGCCTTCCTGGATGTCGGGGTAGACGCCGGTGCCTTCGTCCACCTCGTGGACGGTCCCCCCGACATCGAGGTGGCCGCGGGGGCCGCCACTCGCCTAACGGTGACGATCGGCAGCCGCGCCCGTGCCGACCTCGCGGTCGAAGCGCACCTGATCAGCCCCTGGGGAACGTGGGAGTGGATCGGGCCGGCCGTGCTCGGCGCGGACCTGCCAGCGCAGGGCAGCGTTGAACTCGCCTTCGAGGTCAGCCCGCCGGCCTGGCTGGAACCGGGACAGTGGTGGGCGCTGGTCCGGGTTGGCTGCGCGGGTCGTTTAATCTATTCGCCTGCGGCGAAAGTGACGGTGACATGACTTCTCACTACGCGGCAACCGTGGCGGGCGCCCCCGTCGCCGTCGCCGATGTCGACGCGCGCGAGACCCGGCTGCGCCGCGGTCCCCAGGCGAACGCACTGCCCGCACCCGGCACCAGTGAGGGCCGTCAGCTGCGGCGCTGGCTCACGCAACTGATTGTCACCGAGCGGGTGGTCGCCGCTGAGACGGCCAACCGCGGCCTCGACGGTGCCGACGCCCCAACCGAGGACGAGTTGCTGCCCGACGCGGCGGCCCGCCTAGAGATTGGCAGCATCGCCGCGGCGGCACTGGCCGACCCACGGGCACGCGCCCTGTTCGCACACGTCACCGACAGTGTCGAAGTCAGCGCCGACGAGGTGGCCGCTTACCATGCCCGCAACCCGCTGCGGTTCGCGCAGGCCCGTGCCGCCAGCCACGGCTGGCGCGCTCCCGCGGTCGCCGAACCGCCGCTGGAAGACGTGCGATCGGCCATCTCCCAGCATCTACTGGGCGCCGCTCGGCGACGCGCGTTCCGCATCTGGCTCGACGCTCGCCGGGCCGAGCTCGTACAGCTCTCGGCCGGTTACGAACATCCCGGCGACCCAAGCCAGCCCGACAACACCCACCGACACTGATGCTCACCCTCTGCCTCGACATTGGTGGCACCAAGATCGCTGCCGGGCTTGCCGACCCCGCCGCCCTCGGCGATCCCACCCGCACACTGGTGTACACCGCCACCTGTCCCACCCCGTCCGGCGCTGGCGCCGAACAGGTTTGGGATGCGGTCGGCACCATGATCGCCGACGCGTTGCGGGCAGCCGGGGGGACGGTAGCGGCGGTAGGGATCGCGTCGGCCGGCCCTGTCGATCTGGCCACCGGCAGCGTCAGCCCGGTCAACATCGGGGCCTGGCGCGGGTTCCCGCTGCGCGATCGGGTGGTGGCCGCGGTGCCGGGCGTACCGGTTCGGTTGGGCGGCGACGGTGTCTGCATGGCACTGGGCGAGCACTGGATAGGCGCCGGCCGCGGTGCGGGCTTCCTGCTGGGCATGGTGGTGTCCACCGGGGTCGGCGGCGGCCTGGTGCTGGACGGTGTCCCGTACACCGGTCGCACCGGCAACGCCGGTCACGTCGGCCACGTGGTGGTCGAACCGGGCGGACTGCCGTGCGCGTGTGGTGGTCGCGGCTGCGTGGAGACGATCGCCTCGGGTCCGTCGATGACCCGCTGGGCGCGGGCCAACGGTTGGATCGCGCCATCCGGCGCCGGTGCGCGTGAGCTGGCCACGGCAGCGGCGGCCGGAGACGCGGTGGCGTTAGAGGCGTTTGCGCGCGGCACCCGCGCACTGGCTGCGATGATCGCCTCGGTCGGCGCGGTGTGCGACCTGGATCTGGTCGTCATCGGCGGGGGGGTGGCCAAGTCCGGTGGGCTGCTCTTCGACCCGCTGCGCGTGGCCCTGGCCGACTATGCCCGGCTGGATTTCCTGACCGGCCTGCGGGTGCTGCCGGCCGCACTCGGCGGTGACGCCGGACTGATCGGCGCGGCGCGACTGGTCGGGCTGCGCGAGCAATAGGGCGGCCGTTACGGTCGGCGACCGGCCGCCCCAAATAGCCGAGCAAATTGGCTGAGAACGCCTGACGCACCACTTGTGGCCGACTACCCGAGTGTGACTTCCACGACGAGACACGCCGGTGGTGCGTCGTGGCCTTTACGCTCGGCGGACATCGGCTCGCGCTCATGCAGCGTTTTGGCTGATCGCGCGGACCCACGCTATGGTGGTGGCCGATCCACCAAAGACCGTCGGTCACCGAGCAATCGGTTGAAGGTCCGGGAACATCCCCGGCGGCCCACGCAGGAGGACGAGGCATCACCGCTGGCGCGCGCGCCGGCGCATTTCACGCCCCGGCCGCATCCTGCGCCGGGGCGTTCGTCGTTCCTCCGGTGGCCACCACACTTGTAGGAGGTATGCATGGCCAGGGCTGACAAGGCCACCGCCGTCGCAGACATCACAGAGCACTTCAAGGCCTCGACGGCGACGGTCATCACCGAGTATCGCGGTCTAACGGTGGCCAACATGGCCGCGCTGCGCCGTTCGCTGGGGGAGTCGACCACCTACGCGGTGGCCAAGAACACCCTGATCAAGCGGGCGGCGTCGGAGGCCGGTGTCGAAGGCCTCGACGATCTGTTCGCCGGCCCGACCGCGATCGCGTTCGTCACCGGTGAGCCGGTCGACGCGGCCAAGGCCCTGAAGACCTTCGCCAAGGACCACAAGGCGCTGGTCATCAAGGGCGGCTACATGGACGGCCACCCGCTGACCGTCGCCGAAGTCGAGCGCATCGCGGACCTGGAATCCCGCGAGGTGCTGCTGGCCAAGCTGGCCGGCGCGATGAAGGGCAACCTCGCCAAGGCTGCAGGGCTGTTCAACGCACCCGCGTCGCAGATGGCCCGACTGCTGGCTGCCCTTCAGGAGAAGAAGGGTTCCGACGCCCCCGGTGAAACTCCGGCCGAAGCCGAATAACTCAACGACCCCAAAAACCAAACAACCCAAAAAACTGAGGAGGACCACACATGGCCAAACTGTCCAGCGACGAACTGCTCGACGCATTCAAGGAAATGACCCTGCTGGAGCTGTCGGACTTCGTCAAGAAGTTCGAGGAGACCTTCGAGGTCACCGCCGCCGCTCCGGTCGCCGTTGCCGCGGTCGGCGGCGGCGGGGCTGGCGCTCCTGTTGAGGCTGCCGAGGAGCAGTCGGAGTTCGACGTGATCCTGGAGGCCGCCGGTGAGAAGAAGATCGGTGTCATCAAGGTCGTGCGTGAGATCGTCTCCGGCCTGGGCCTCAAGGAGGCCAAGGACCTAGTCGACAGCGCGCCCAAGGCGCTGCTCGAGAAGGTCGCCAAGGAGGCCGCCGACGAGGCCAAGGCCAAGCTTGAGGCCGCCGGCGCCAGCGTCACCGTCAAGTAATCACTGCACGCAAAGCCCCCTGGACCACGGGTCCAGGGGGCTTTGCGTGTTCGGCCCGCACTTAGCTCCCGGCCACAAACGCCTGTCGCGAGGAATGCACTCGCTCGGGTGAATCACCAAGTGCAACAAGTAAATTGGTCGTCATTGCGGCCAGCACCGGCGGCACGGCCGACCCGTCGTCGCCATAGAACCCGGCCAATTCCAGCATCACGAAGCCGTGAATTAGTGCCCAGAACTGGGCGGCAGTCGCCACCACCGCGGCGTCGTCGTCTGCGGAACAGGTGGTAATCCGGCCCGCAAGCATCGACCGGTGCACCGCGTGGACGACGTGGGCGAAGCTGGATTCATGCTGTTCGATCTCCGCAATGGTGAGCGTCAGGACGTTGCCCGCCGGCGCGTTGATGCCGTGCGCGCTGGTGCTGCCGAACATCAACCGGTACATGTGCGGCCGTTCGATGGCGTAACGCCGATAGGCGGCCCCGACGGCCATCAGGTCGGCCACCGGGTCTTCTGTCTGCGGCACCGTCAGCGCGGCGCCGAACTGTCGCAAACCTTCCTCTGCGACCGCGGCGATCAGCTCGCGCATCCCACCGAAATGGGTGTACACGGCCATCGTCGAGGTTCCCGCGGCGCTGGCCACCTTGCGGGTTTGCAGCGCGTCGGGCCCATGGTCGTTGAGTAGTCCGACGGCCGCATGCACCATGTCGTCGCGAACACTGCGTTGCGTCGGGGAGGAAGTCATCTCGCCAGACAATATTGCCGTCCTCTCATCGGCGGCGTACGGTACCAATAATGCTGAAATAACAATGTTATAGGAGCTCAGACGTGACAACGATGCGAATGGCCGAAACTCGCAACCCCTATATCGAGGACTTCATGGCGCCGGTGCGGGCCGAAGTGACCGCCACCGACCTGCGGGTCACCGGTCATCTCCCGGAGCACCTGGACGGGCGGTATTTGCGTAACGGTCCCAACCCAGCGGCAGAGGTCAATGCCGCCACCTACCACTGGTTCAGTGGTGACGGGATGGTGCACGGAGTGGCGCTGCGAGACGGGCAGGCGCGCTGGTACCGCAACCGCTGGGTGCGCAGCGCGCCGGTCTGCGGCCAGCTCGGGGAGCCCGTGCCGAGCCGGCTCGACCCGCGGGCGGGCATTCTGTCGCTCGGGGCCAACACCAATGTGCTGAGTCATGCCGGCAAGACCCTGGCGCTGGTCGAGGGCGGCGTCGCCAACTACGAGCTCACCGAAGAGCTCGACACCGTGGGCACCTGCGACTTCGACGGCACGCTGTACGGCGGCTACACCGCCCACCCCCACCGTGACCCGCGCACCGGCGAACTGCATGCCGTTTCCTATTCATACGCGCGGGGACGGACGGTGCAGTACTCGGTGATCGACACCCAGGGCCGGGCCCGTCGCACGGTGGACATCCAGGTCAGTGGGTCGCCGATGATGCACGACTTTTCCCTCACCGACAAGTATGTGGTCATCTACGACCTGCCGGTGACCTTCGACACCGCGCAGATGCTTCCGGTGAAGCTGCCGCAATGGTTGTCGGGGCCCGCCCGGCTGGCGCTACGGTCGCTGGTCGGGCGCGTGCGGATGCCCAACCCGGTGGTAGCGGCGGTCAACCGCAATCCCAAGCCCACTGATCGCATGCCCTACGCCTGGAACCCGAACTATCCGGCGCGCATCGGGGTAATGCCCCGGCAAGGATCCAACCGTGACGTGCGGTGGTTCGACATCGAGCCCTGCTACGTCTACCACCCGCTCAATGCGTACTCCGAGATCCAAAACGGGTCTGAGGTGCTGGTGCTCGACGTAGTCCGCTATGACAAGATGTTCGACCATGACCGTCGCGGCCCGGGAGACACGCTGCCGCTACTGGACCGCTGGACGATCAACCTGGCAACCGGCACGGTGTCCAGCGAACGACGCGACGACCGGCCACAGGAATTTCCCCGGATCAACGAGGCACTGACCGGCAGCCGGCACCGGTACGGCTACGCCGTCGGTATCGACAACGGATTCCTTGCCAACCGCCAAGCCCACATGTCGACGGCGCTGTACAAGCACGATTACGCGACCGGGTCCAGCGAGATCGCGCCGCTCGATCCTGAGCTTGTGATCGGCGAGATGTCGTTTGTCCCGAATCCGACGACCTGCGATGGCTCTGCGGAGGATGACGGAGTTTTGATCGGGTACGGCTACCACCGCGGCCGCGACGAGGGTCAGTTGCTGCTGCTGGACGCCCAGACATTGCTGTCGGTCGCCACCGTCCATCTGCCCCAGCGGGTACCGATGGGCTTCCACGGTAATTGGGCTCCCGCGGGCTGACGCTGGCGTCTCAGGACGTCGCGGAGATTGTTATCTTCGCAACCCTGATGTTGCGCAGCAGGCGTGCGCTACAGTGACTCAAACCACACGGGGCTTGGTGGCGAATTTTCGCGTTGACGGAAGGATTTCCCATGGGCGTCAGCATCGAGGTCAACGGACTCACGAAGTCCTTCGGATCCTCGAGGATTTGGGAGGACGTCACGCTCGAAATCCCATCCGGTGAGGTCAGCGTCCTCCTGGGCCCGTCGGGTACCGGCAAGTCCGTTTTCCTGAAGTCCCTTATCGGTTTGCTGCGGCCCGAACGGGGCTCGATCATCATCGACGGCACCGACATCATCGAGTGCTCGGCGAAAGAGCTGTACGAGATCCGCACCCTGTTCGGCGTGCTGTTCCAGGACGGCGCGCTGTTCGGTTCGATGAACCTCTACGACAACACCGCCTTCCCGTTGCGTGAGCACACCAAGAAGAAGGAAAAAGAGATCCGCGACATCGTCATGGAGAAGCTGACGATGGTGGGTCTGGGTGGTGACGAGAAGAAGTTCCCCGGAGAGATCTCCGGTGGTATGCGTAAGCGTGCCGGCCTGGCCCGGGCCCTGGTGCTGGACCCGCAGATCATCCTCTGCGACGAGCCCGACTCGGGTTTGGACCCGGTCCGTACCGCATACCTGAGCCAGCTGATCATGGATATCAACGCACAGATCGACGCGACCATCCTCATCGTGACGCACAACATCAACATCGCCCGGACCGTGCCGGACAACATGGGCATGCTCTTCCGCAAGCACCTGGTCATGTTCGGACCCCGCGAGGTGCTGCTGACCAGCGACGAACCGGTGGTGCGGCAGTTCCTCAACGGTCGCCGCATCGGGCCGATCGGCATGTCGGAGGAGAAGGATGAAGCCACCATGGCCGAAGAGCAGGCTGCGCTCGACGCCGGTCAGCACGCTGGCGGCACCGAGGAAGTCGAGGGCGTGCCGCCGCAGATCGTCGCGTCACCGGGCATGCCGGAGCGCAAAGCGGTCGGTCGGCGCCAGGCCCGGGTGCGCGCGATGTTGCACACCCTGCCCAAGGACGCCCAGGCCGCGATCCTCGACGACCTCGAGGGCACGCACCGGTTGAAGGCGCACGAGTTCTGATCCCGGCGCCGGCGCCGGCGCCGTGCGTTCGGGGCTATACCCGCTGGCCATTGCGCTCGACGGGATTGCGGTAGCCACATCAAATTCGGTACCTCCGCCACGCCGCACGCGGGCGCCTCGCGCTGGTCGCCCGGGTGGGCGGCCACCTCGAATTAACGGCAACTTCCCACAACTTGCCGCACCCACCCCTTGACGACGCGGCCTAAACGGGTCAATCTGTTGGGCAGCATGTGTCATATCTGTCCACGGACAACTCGAGGTCGCCAGCCAGCGCCATCGGTCGTGATAAGTCCGGGGACGGCATATGACTGCTAGTTGTCGTGGGTATTTGAGGAATGCGCGCGTCTGCGCTATTGTTGGACGTTGCGCTGGCTACTTCCTGCCCACCTCACAATCGCCTCTTGGCCGCTAAAGACACCGTGGTCTTAGCCTGAGCCCCAACTCGTGGCTCAGCTTCAGTTGCGTGCGTGAGATATGGACAGTTCGTCCGCCAGCCGAACCGACAAAATTATCTGCGGCGAACAGGGTTTGGCGGGCACCGGGTCGCACCGGCTCTCTCCTTCAGCCTCGTTGGTCGCACGAGGTGCTGGAAGGATGCATCTTGGCTGATTTCCGCCAGAGCCCAAACAACTCCGTACCTGGGGCGCCGAACCGCGTTTCTTTTGCCAAGCTCCGTGAACCGCTCGAGGTTCCGGGGCTGCTTGACGTTCAGACCGACTCTTTCGAGTGGCTGATCGGCTCGCAGGGTTGGCGAGAGCGCGCGCTGAAGCGCGGCGAGGTCAGCCCCAAGGGCGGCCTCGAAGAGGTGCTCGACGAGCTCTCACCGATCGAGGACTTCTCCGGCTCCATGTCGCTCTCGTTCTCCGACCCCCGCTTCGACGAGGTCAAGGCGCCGGTCGACGAATGCAAAGACAAGGACATGACGTACGCGGCTCCGCTGTTCGTCACGGCCGAGTTCATTAACAACAACACCGGCGAGATCAAGAGCCAGACGGTGTTCATGGGTGACTTCCCGATGATGACCGAGAAGGGCACGTTCATCATCAACGGCACCGAGCGTGTCGTCGTCAGCCAGCTGGTCCGCTCCCCCGGGGTGTACTTCGACGAGACCATCGACAAGTCCACCGAGAAGATGCTGCACAGCGTCAAGGTGATCCCCAGCCGTGGCGCCTGGCTGGAGTTCGACGTCGACAAGCGCGACACCGTGGGCGTGCGGATCGACCGCAAGCGTCGCCAGCCCGTCACCGTGCTGCTCAAGGCCCTCGGCTGGACCAACGAGCAGATCCACGAGCGGTTCGGCTTCTCCGAGATCATGATGGGGACGCTGGAGAAGGACAACACCGCGGGCACCGACGAGGCGCTGCTGGACATCTACCGCAAGCTGCGACCGGGCGAACCGCCGACCAAGGAGTCTGCGCAGACCCTGCTGGAGAATTTGTTCTTCAAGGAGAAGCGCTACGACCTGGCCCGGGTGGGCCGCTACAAGGTCAACAAGAAGCTCGGCCTGCACGTCGGTGATCCGATCACCAGCTCGACGCTGACCGAAGAGGACGTCGTAGCCACCATCGAGTATCTGGTCCGCCTGCACGAGGGTCAGCACACGATGACCGTCCCGGGCGGAACCGAGGTTCCGGTGGAGACCGACGACATCGACCACTTCGGCAACCGCCGGTTGCGGACCGTGGGCGAGCTGATCCAGAACCAGATCCGGGTCGGCATGTCCCGGATGGAGCGCGTCGTCCGCGAGCGGATGACCACGCAGGACGTCGAGGCGATCACGCCGCAGACCCTGATCAACATCCGGCCGGTCGTCGCCGCGATCAAGGAGTTCTTCGGTACCAGCCAGCTCTCGCAGTTCATGGACCAGAACAACCCGCTGTCGGGTCTCACCCACAAGCGGCGTCTGTCCGCGCTGGGGCCGGGTGGTCTGTCGCGTGAGCGTGCGGGCCTGGAAGTCCGTGACGTCCACCCGTCGCACTACGGCCGCATGTGCCCGATCGAGACCCCGGAAGGTCCCAACATCGGTCTGATCGGCTCGCTGTCGGTGTATGCGCGGGTCAACCCGTTCGGCTTCATCGAGACGCCGTACCGCAAGGTCGTGGACGGGGTGGTCTCGGACGAGATCCACTACCTGACCGCAGACGAGGAGGACCGCCACGTCGTGGCGCAGGCCAACTCGCCGATCGATGCCAACGGTCGCTTCGTCGAGCCGCGTGTGCTGGTCCGCCGTAAGGCGGGCGAGGTCGAGTACGTGCCCTCGTCCGAGGTGGACTACATGGACGTCTCACCGCGCCAGATGGTGTCGGTGGCCACCGCGATGATCCCGTTCCTCGAACACGACGACGCCAACCGTGCCCTGATGGGTGCCAACATGCAGCGCCAGGCGGTTCCGCTGGTGCGTAGCGAGGCGCCGTTGGTGGGTACCGGGATGGAGTTGCGTGCGGCGATCGATGCCGGCGACGTCGTCGTGGCCGAAGAGGCCGGCGTCATCGAAGAGGTGTCCGCGGACTACATCACGGTCATGCACGACGTCGGTACCCGGCGCACCTACCGGATGCGCAAGTTCGCCCGCTCCAATCACGGCACCTGCGCCAACCAGTCGCCGATCGTGAACGCCGGGGACCGGGTGGAAGCTGGCCAGGTGATCGCCGACGGCCCGTGCACCGAGAACGGTGAGATGGCCCTGGGCAAGAACCTGCTCGTGGCGATCATGCCGTGGGAGGGTCACAACTACGAGGACGCCATCATCCTGTCCAACCGTCTCGTCGAAGAGGACGTGCTGACCTCGATTCACATCGAGGAGCACGAAATCGACGCCCGCGACACCAAGTTGGGCGCCGAGGAGATCACCCGGGACATCCCGAACGTCTCCGACGAGGTGCTGGCGGACCTGGACGAGCGCGGCATCGTGCGCATCGGCGCCGAGGTCCGCGACGGCGACATCCTGGTCGGCAAGGTCACCCCAAAGGGTGAAACCGAGCTGACCCCGGAGGAGCGGCTGCTGCGCGCCATCTTCGGTGAAAAGGCGCGCGAGGTCCGCGACACCTCACTGAAGGTGCCGCACGGTGAGTCCGGCAAGGTCATCGGCATCCGGGTGTTCTCCCGCGAGGATGACGACGAACTGCCCGCCGGCGTCAACGAGCTGGTCCGCGTCTACGTCGCCCAGAAGCGCAAGATCTCTGACGGCGACAAGCTGGCCGGGCGGCACGGCAACAAGGGCGTCATCGGCAAGATCTTGCCGGCCGAGGACATGCCGTTCCTGCCGGACGGCACTCCGGTGGACATCATCCTGAACACCCACGGTGTGCCGCGACGGATGAACATCGGCCAGATCCTGGAAACCCACCTCGGATGGGTCGCCAAGGCCGGCTGGAATATCGAGGGTGCCCCCGAGTGGGCGGCCAACCTGCCGGAGGACCTGCTGCACGCCGCGCCGAACCAGATCGTATCGACTCCGGTGTTCGACGGCGCCAAGGAAGAGGAGCTGCAGGGCCTGCTGTCCTGCACGCTGCCCAACCGCGACGGTGAGGTCCTAGTCAATGGCGACGGCAAGGCCGTGCTGTTCGATGGGCGCAGCGGCGAGCCGTTCCCGTACCCGGTGACGGTTGGCTACATGTACATCATGAAGCTGCACCACCTGGTGGACGACAAGATTCACGCCCGCTCCACCGGCCCGTACTCGATGATCACCCAGCAGCCGCTGGGCGGTAAGGCGCAGTTCGGTGGCCAGCGGTTCGGTGAGATGGAGTGCTGGGCCATGCAGGCCTACGGCGCGGCGTACACGCTGCAGGAGCTCTTGACCATCAAGTCCGACGACACTGTCGGTCGGGTCAAGGTCTACGAAGCGATCGTCAAGGGCGAGAACATCCCGGAGCCGGGCATCCCCGAGTCGTTCAAGGTGCTGCTCAAGGAGCTGCAGTCGCTGTGCCTCAACGTCGAGGTGCTGTCGTCCGATGGTGCGGCCATCGAGCTGCGCGAGGGCGAGGACGAAGACCTTGAGCGAGCGGCGGCCAACCTCGGAATCAACTTGTCGCGCAACGAATCCGCTTCTGTCGAGGACCTTGCCTGATCTTCTTACGAACCAGCTTTTCAGTCACTAAACCCGCAAGGGGAAAGGGAGTTACGTGTTAGACGTCAACTTCTTCGATGAACTCCGAATCGGCCTGGCGACCGCGGAGGACATCCGTCAGTGGTCCTACGGCGAGGTCAAGAAGCCGGAGACCATCAACTACCGCACGCTCAAGCCCGAGAAGGACGGCCTGTTCTGCGAGAAGATCTTCGGGCCGACTCGCGACTGGGAGTGCTACTGCGGCAAGTACAAGCGGGTGCGCTTCAAGGGCATCATCTGTGAGCGGTGCGGCGTCGAGGTGACTCGGGCCAAGGTGCGTCGGGAGCGGATGGGGCACATCGAGCTGGCCGCCCCGGTCACTCACATCTGGTACTTCAAGGGCGTGCCTTCGCGTCTCGGGTACCTGCTGGACCTGGCGCCCAAGGATCTGGAAAAGATCATCTACTTCGCCGCGTATGTGATCACCGCGGTCGACGACGAGATGCGGCACAACGAGCTCTCCACGCTCGAGGCCGAAATGGTGGTGGAGCGCAAGGCCGTCGAGGACCAGCGTGACGCCGACCTGGAGGCCCGGGCGCAGAAGCTCGAGGCCGACCTGGCCGAGCTGGAGGCCGAGGGCGCCAAGGCCGACGCCAAGCGCAAGGTCCGCGACGGCGGCGAACGCGAAATGCGTCAGCTGCGCGACCGCGCGCAGCGCGAGCTGGACCGGTTGGAGGACATCTGGACCACCTTCACCAAGCTGGCCCCCAAGCAGCTGATCGTCGACGAGAACCTCTACCGCGAACTGCAGGACCGCTACGGCGAGTACTTCACCGGTGCCATGGGCGCGGAGTCGATCCAGAAGCTGATCGAGAACTTCGACATCGACGCCGAGGCAGAGAACCTGCGCGAGGTCATTCGTAGTGGCAAGGGCCAGAAGAAGCTTCGTGCCCTCAAGCGACTGAAGGTCGTCGCCGCTTTTCAGCAGTCGGGCAACTCGCCGATGGGCATGGTCCTGGACGCCGTCCCGGTGATCCCGCCGGAACTGCGCCCGATGGTCCAGCTCGACGGTGGCCGCTTCGCCACGTCCGACCTCAACGACCTGTATCGCCGCGTGATCAACCGCAACAACCGGCTCAAGAGGCTGATCGACCTCGGTGCGCCCGAGATCATCGTCAACAACGAGAAGCGCATGTTGCAGGAGTCGGTGGACGCGCTGTTCGACAACGGACGCCGCGGCCGTCCGGTCACCGGGCCGGGCAACCGCCCGCTGAAGTCGCTGTCCGACCTGCTCAAGGGCAAGCAGGGCCGATTCCGGCAGAACCTGCTCGGCAAGCGTGTCGACTACTCGGGCCGTTCGGTCATTGTGGTCGGGCCACAGCTCAAGCTGCACCAGTGCGGTCTGCCCAAGCTGATGGCACTCGAGCTGTTCAAGCCGTTCGTGATGAAGCGGCTCGTCGACCTCAACCACGCGCAGAACATCAAGAGCGCCAAGCGGATGGTGGAGCGTCAGCGGCCGCAGGTGTGGGACGTGCTCGAAGAGGTCATTTCTGAGCACCCAGTGTTGCTGAACCGCGCACCCACCCTGCACCGGCTGGGAATCCAAGCCTTCGAGCCAATGCTGGTGGAAGGCAAGGCGATTCAGCTGCACCCGTTGGTCTGTGAGGCGTTCAACGCCGACTTCGACGGTGACCAGATGGCCGTGCACCTGCCGTTGAGCGCGGAGGCCCAGGCCGAGGCGCGCATCCTGATGCTGTCGTCGAACAACATCCTGTCGCCCGCGTCCGGCCGCCCACTGGCCATGCCGCGACTGGACATGGTGACCGGGCTGTACTTCCTGACCACCGAGGTTGCCGGCGACAAGGGCGAGTTCCAACCCGCGGCAACCGACCAGTCGGAGACCGGTGTGTACTCCTCGCCGGCCGAGGCGATCATGGCCGCTGATCGCGGTCTGCTCTCGGTGCGGGCCAAGATTAAGGTGCGGCTGACCCAGTTGCGTCCGTCGGCTGATCTCGAGGCCGAGCTGTTCGGCGCCAACGGCTGGCAGCCGGGCGACGCGTGGGTTGCCGAAACCACGCTGGGCCGGGTGCTGTTCAACGAACTGCTGCCGCTGGGTTATCCGTTCGTGAACAAGCAGATGCACAAGAAGGTGCAGGCCGCGATCATCAACGACCTGGCCGAACGCTACCCGATGATCGTGGTTGCGCAGACTGTGGACAAGCTCAAGGACACCGGCTTCTACTGGGCGACTCGGAGCGGCGTCACGGTCTCGATGGCCGACGTGCTGGTTCCGCCACGCAAGAAGGAGATTCTGGACGCCTACGAAGAGCGCGCGGAGAAGGTCGAAAAGCAGTTCCAGCGCGGTGCTTTGAACCACGACGAGCGCAACGAGGCGCTGGTGGAGATCTGGAAGGAAGCCACCGACGAGGTCGGTCAGGCGCTGCGGGAGCACTACCCGAGCGACAACCCGATCATCACGATCGTGGAGTCGGGCGCTACCGGTAACTTCACCCAGACCCGAACGCTGGCCGGCATGAAGGGACTGGTGACCAACCCGAAGGGTGAGTTCATCCCGCGCCCGATCAAGTCCTCGTTCCGCGAGGGCCTGACCGTGCTGGAGTACTTCATCAACACCCACGGCGCTCGAAAGGGTTTGGCGGACACCGCCTTGCGTACCGCCGACTCCGGCTACCTGACCCGTCGTCTGGTCGACGTCAGCCAGGACGTGATCGTGCGCGAGCACGACTGCCAGACGGAGCGGGGCATCGTCGTCGAGCTGGCCGAGCGTCAGCCTGACGGCACTCTGATCCGTGACCCGTACATCGAGACCTCGGCGTACGCACGGACTCTGGGCACCGATGCGGTGGACGAGGCCGGCAATGTCGTCGTCGCGCGTGGCGAGGACCTCGGCGACCCCTCGATCGACGCCTTGCTGGCAGCGGGGATCACGCAGATCAAGGTGCGTTCGGTGCTGACCTGCACCACCGGCACCGGCGTCTGCGCCACCTGCTACGGGCGGTCGATGGCCACCGGCAAGCTGGTCGACATCGGCGAGGCCGTCGGCATCGTCGCCGCCCAGTCCATCGGTGAACCCGGCACACAGCTGACCATGCGTACCTTCCACCAGGGTGGTGTGGGTGAGGACATCACCGGCGGTCTCCCGCGTGTCCAGGAGCTGTTCGAGGCTCGCATCCCGCGCGGTAAGGCACCTATCGCCGATGTCACCGGACGGGTCCGTCTCGAGGACGGCGAGCGCTTCTACAAGATCACCGTCATTCCCGACGATGGCGGCGAGGAAGTGGTTTACGACAAGCTGTCCAAGCGTCAGCGCCTGCGGGTGTTCAAGCACGAGGACGGTTCCGAGCGGGTGCTTGCCGACGGTGACCACGTCGAGGTGGGCCAGCAGCTGATGGAGGGCTCGGCCGACCCGCACGAGGTGCTGCGCGTGCAGGGCCCCCGCGAGGTGCAGATCCACCTGGTCCGCGAGGTCCAGGAGGTCTACCGGGCTCAGGGTGTGTCGATCCACGACAAGCACATCGAGGTGATCGTGCGCCAGATGCTGCGCCGGGTCACCATCATCGATTCGGGTGCGACGGAATTCCTGCCCGGTTCGTTGATCGACCGCGCGGAATTCGAGGCGGAGAACCGTCGAGTGGTGGCCGAGGGTGGTGAGCCCGCCGCTGGCCGTCCGGTGCTGATGGGTATCACGAAGGCGTCGCTGGCCACCGACTCGTGGCTGAGTGCGGCGTCGTTCCAGGAGACCACCCGAGTGCTGACCGATGCGGCGATCAACTGCCGCAGCGACAAGCTCAACGGTCTGAAGGAGAACGTGATTATCGGAAAGCTGATCCCGGCCGGTACCGGTATCAACCGCTACCGCAACATCGCGGTGCAGCCGACCGAAGAGGCACGCGCCGCCGCCTATACGATCCCGTCGTACGAGGACCAGTACTACAGCCCGGACTTCGGCCAGGCCACCGGTGCCGCGGTTCCGCTGGACGACTACGGCTACAGCGACTACCGCTAACCTGCACGCGAAGAAGCCCCCGGCAGTGCCGGGGGCTCATTCGCGTCTCCGCGAGAGTAATGCTGGCGTGGCGGTCGCCACCGAGAGCGACGCTGGCGCGACATTCGAGTGGGCGCCCAAGCCCCGGGGGCTCAGCGCACCGTGAACTCGTGCGTCGTCGCCTGGAACGGCTCAAGTCGGCCGAAGGTGTCGCGGGCCATCCCGTGGTGGACGATGCGATAGTGCCCGGGCGCGGCATCGCCGGGGATGTTCCACTGGATGTGCACGTGCGACTCGCTGCGCCCGTGGCGCTGCCACCGGAACGTCGTCGACCAATCACCGTCGTCGGCAACGCGCACCCAATCTTTGCCGTCGAGGCGGACCACTTCGAGAAAGGTCCGGTTGCGGTGGACGTCGTTGTTGGGAAATGCACTGACGAACACGGCCTCCGCCGACTCTCCCGGGCGGTAGATCGCGTCCGGCTCGGTGATGATCGCGCCGAACGAACCGGTGTCTGCGGGGGCCGAGCGTAGCCAGCTTCGGGGCTTGTGGGGCCGTGGGCGTGGCGCGGGCGTGGCCGGGCGGCCGTCGCGCATCGCCTCGGCGAGTTCGGCCACGGTCTGCATGAGCGCCGGCAACTCCCATCGACCGAACAGGGTACTGCCGCCCTCGTACCGCTGTTCCAAATACTCCTCGGGCGTCGTGACGTAATGGATGTAGGCGTTGCAGTAGCCCACGCACAGCACGTCATCCAATTCCGCGCCGACGATCGAAGCGACCGTGCGACGTAAACGCAGACCCGCGACGATCGTCGGTTCGCCGGGGACACCGATCAAATAGAGTCGCCCGATGCGCAGTAGCTGAACGGGAACGATCTCCTGGATGAAGGGTGCCAGCCGGTTCAACGCGCGAGCCGGGATCACCATACCCTTGGGTTCCTGTGCCGCACGCACCTTACCGGCCATCCGGTAGATGCCGCGGGAAATCTTGTCCCAGAACGGGTTTCGACCTTGTCGGAACCCGGGAAAGCCTTCGCCCTCATCGGTCCCCGCGAACATCGCGGCGGCGATCATCGGCCGGCCGGTACGGCGCTCGTGACCGTCCGGGGTGTAGTCCCCGGTGACCAGGACGTCACTGAGATCGACGTAGGTGAACCGGGAGTCGATGTCGGTGCCAATGGGTGTGGCTTTGTTCAATTGCCCGATCGCATCCTCGAATTGGGACAATCCGACGTGGCGGGTGTTCTCCAACTCATCCTTCACCCGCGACGGCCCGTATGCGACGGGTCCGCCCACGTGCGGGCTCATGTCGCCCGAGTTGGTCTGGGCGAATGCGGCGATGAGGTCGGGCTGGCCGGCCAGGTAGTCCGCGCCGCAGGTGATGCGTTCCCAGTGGTAGGCGGCGAAGCCTTTGTTGTCCCCGGAGATGAGCACGTTGCGGTTAGTCATGCTGGTGCCGTGGGTGGGAAAGAAATGGATTGCGCCCACGGTCTGGTCGCCGCGATCGACACGCACCAGCGTGGTGTGGGGGTCGATGCGGGCCGGGAAGTGATCTCGGTCGGCTGCCGGGTTGCGGTCGAAGGAGGCGGGCGAGCGGTTGATGCTCGCCCCGTGCAACTCGCCGTGCGACAGTGCCACCTGCGCGGGTGCCAGATCGTCGTGGGCATACCGCACCGATTCGACGATGCCGTCGACGATCGCCGCAAACGTCGCAGGCCGAAACCCGCTGGTGGACAGGTTATACAGCAGGTGTCCGCAGTAGCCGCCGGGACCGGCGTGGGTGTGCGTCGTAGTGATCATGGTGTTCTGGGCGGTGTAGGTGTTGCCATAGGACCTCGCCAACCGACGTAGTACCTCGTCGGTGACGTTCTGCATCGGCAGCGGCAGTTCGGCGACCACCAGCGCAACCCGCGCCCCGTCGTCTTGAGGCTCGGCGAAGACGAAAGCGCGCGACCGCAGTCGGAGGTGGATACCCGCGGCCCGTTGTTCGGTCTTGCCGTAGCCGAGCATGCCGCATTCGGCGGCCTCGCCGGTAATGTCGGAGATGCCTCGCCCCACCCGCAGCCCTGTCGACTGCTCCGCGGAAAACACGTTCTTCACCTCCACGATCCTGCGCAGCTGCATGGGCCGCGGCGGTGAGCGACGCGCCAACCCGCGACAAACCTGTTCCTACGGACTCACACCTTATGCGCACGACTCCGCGATGGATTGGCCTTCCTCACTAAACTTGCGGAGTGCTTATCGGTTCACATGTCAGCCCGGGCGATCCGCTGGCGGCAGCGCAAGCTGAGGGCGCTGACGTCGTGCAGATCTTCCTGGGCAATCCGCAGAGTTGGAAGGCGCCCAAGCCGCGCGAAGACGCCGCTGCGCTCAGGGCCGCGGCTCTGCCGATCTATGTGCACGCGCCGTATCTGATCAACGTCGCGTCGGCGAACAATCGGGTGCGGATCCCGTCGCGCAAGATCCTGCAGCAGACCTGCGATGCGGCGGCCGAGATCGGGGCGGCAGCGGTGATTGTGCACGGTGGACATGTCGCCGACGACAGCGAGCTCGACGAGGGGTTTGTGCGCTGGCGGAAGGCGCTGGATCAGCTGCAGTCAGAGGTGCCGGTGTACCTGGAAAACACCGCGGGCGGTGACCACGCGATGGCCCGCCACTTCGACACCATCGCCCGACTCTGGGATGTCATCGGCGACACGGGTATCGGCTTTTGCCTGGACACCTGCCACGCCTGGGCGGCCGGCGAAGAATTGGTACACGCGGTGGATCGGATCAAGGCCATCACCGGCCGCATCGACCTAGTGCACTGCAACGATTCCAAAGACGCGGCGGGTTCGGGCCGGGACCGGCATGCGAACCTGGGTAGCGGCGAGATCGATCCGGAGCTGCTGGTGGCGGCTGTCACGGCCGCGGACGCGCCGGTGATCTGCGAAACCGCCGAAGCGGGCCGCAAAGACGACATCGCATTTCTGCGGGAACAGACGACTTACTGACCCGCGCTCCCTGTCGGTGGCCGTGGTTGGCCAAGCGCCCATCGCCAAACGGCATCAGAACCCATCGCGTCCTGGCGGGCGTCTAACGGTCGTACAGCTGCTGAGATTCAGCCCTGGTGCGACATCCCGGCTCATCGGCGATGGGGTTCGGCCCGCTTCGGCCTCCGTCATCAACACTGCGGGTCTATCGCCGAGTTCGCATGGTGCTCGGCGTCGACTTCCCCTTCCAGCGTAGTCAATGTGGACATCCTTCGGTTCTGAATATTTCTTCAGTTAAGCCTTGACTACCGATTGCTTCTTGAGTGAAGATATCTTCAATCACAGTTGTGGAGGTAGTTGGATGAGTCAACACGCTGGGGCACATAGCGGCCTGCACAGCCAAGAGGGAGCCCGCAAGGGAGAACACTCCGGTCGTTCGCGAAACCCGGTGATCCGTGTCCATGACATCGCTTGGCTGGAGTTCGAAAAGCGTGACTTGAACCGCGCCGAGGCGTTTGCTCACGCCTTTGGCTTGACCACGGCTCTGCACACTTCCGATGAGCTGCATCTGCGTGGCACGGACGCCAATTCGCCGTGCGTGATCATTCGGCGGGCCAGGCGGGAGCGGTTTTTAGGGGCAGCTTTCACAGCCGCAGATCACGCGGACGTCGTGCGTCTGGCCGATGCCACCGGACGCACGCCCGAGCGACTGTCTGACACGTTAGGCGGGCTAGCCGTGAAGTTGCCGGATCCCAGTGGACAGGCGGTCACAGTGGTGTCGGGTGCCCGTGAGCTTGATCGATTGCCGGCTCATCAGCCGCTGAGCATCAACGTCGGGCATGAGCTGCGTCGCGTCAATACACCGCAACGTCCGCCGCGGCGACCGGCAGCGGTGCAACGGCTCGGCCACGTGGTGTTGCAAACCACGAGGTACCACCAGACGCTCAACTGGTATCTGGACACGTTGGGCTTGATTGTCAGCGACTTTCTCTATTATCCCGATCAGCGTGACCGGGGGCCGGTCATGAGTTTCATGCGCTGTGACCGCGGTCTGACGCCGACCGATCATCACACGCTCGCGTTGTCATTGGGCCCTGCGAATCGCTACGTGCATTCGGCCTACCAAGTGGGCGATCTGGACAGTCTGGCGGCAGGCGGCGAGTACCTCGCCGAGTGCGGTTATCACCGCTCATGGGGAATCGGCCGGCACGTGCAGGGCAGCCAGATATTCGACTACTGGCGTGACCCGGACGGGTACATGGTCGAGCACTTCAGCGACGGGGATATGTTCGATTGCTCCCTGGAACCTGGCTGGGCACCCTTCAGCGCATCCGGACTTGCGCAATGGGGACCTCCCCCGACCAAAGATTTCCTGGGCACCAGCACCAAATCGCTTCCACGGGAGGCGCTCTCGGTAGCTCGCGCCCTGCGCGCCGAGAACGACTTCGATTCCCGCCGCCTCAGGGGCTTGTCAAAGGGGGCCAGCTCGTGAGCGTTTCGATCCTGCGCACCCCCGACGGGTGGTGGGTACAGCTCACCCGCGGTGCGGTCAAGATAGCTACCGACGCCGTCAGCACGGGCGAGTTGCTCAGTGACCGTGCGGCGGTCGACGCGGCAACCCGCGGCGTTGACGTCATCCCTGTTAAGGAGCTGCGGCTCGTTTCGCCGGTGACGGCGCCATGCCGTGTCGTCGCACAGATGACCAATTTCGCCTCGCATGCCAAAGACGCTGGAATGGATCCGACGGCAATCCCATTGACGTTTTTTCGCAAAGCATCGGGTTCTATCAGCGGGCCGTTCGACGACATCATCAAGCCCGATCATGTCCGGCTGCTCGATTACGAGGTCGAGATCGGTGTCGTCATTGCACGCGAGTTGTGCGTCGGTGCCGCTGTCACGGCGGAGAACCTGTCGCACTACATTGCCGGCCTGGTGGTCACCAATGACGTGTCGGCACGCGATATCCAATTGCCCAAAACCCAGTTCTACGAAGCCAAATCGTATCCGACCTTCACTCCTGTGGGCCCGGCACTGGTTCTGCTGGACGCCGTGGAGCTCAAGCGTTTCACTGAGCTGAGGCTGCACTTGCGGGTAAATGGCGAGACCCGCCAAGACATGGTGGTGGGTCACGACATGATCTACTCACCGTTGCAAGCGCTGCAGGCGCTGAGCCGGTTCCAGCGGTTGCAACCCGGAGACCTCGTTCTGACGGGCACGCCGGTGGGCACTGCGCTCAGCGCTCCCAGCAAGGCGGTCGAGGTTGTCAGTTCGCTGCTTCCGCCGGCCGTAAAGTGGAAAGCTTTCTTCAAGCGGCAGGCCGAGCACACGCAGTACCTGCACGACGGGGATCTCGTGGAGGCCAGCGTGGCCACCGACGACGGCGTCATTGACCTGGGCACACAGCGTACGGTGGTGCGCTACAAATGAGTCCACTTCCGAGCTCGGTGCCCGTCGTGATCGTCGGTGCCGGACCAACCGGCGTTGCCGCGGCCACCTTCCTAGCCCATTACGGAATCCCGAGCGTGGTGCTTGACCGGTGGGAAACTGTTTATCCCCAACCCCGCGCGGTACATCTCGACGACGAGATCAGGCGGATTATCGAATGGCTGGGAATCGGCGAGGAGTTCGATGCGATAACGCGGCCGGCGTTGGGCGCGCGACTGGTCGACAAGCACCTGAATACGCTAGCCCAATTTGATCGGCATCGAGCTGACAGCATCCACGGCTTCCCGCAGGCCAACATGTTCGACCAGCCCGAACTGGAGGAACTGCTGCGCTCAAACCTCAAGAAGCACAGCTGCGTTCGGTTTCAGGGTGACGCCGAAGTCACCCACGTCAGCCAGGATGAGCCCGGTCGGGTGCGAGTCAAGTTCATCGATCGCAGCAGCGGCGACGAACACGTTATCGACACCACCTACGTCTTGGGCTGCGACGGCGCCAACAGCACGGTGCGTGCGGCCATTGGCGCGGTTATGGGTAGTCTGCGTTTCTCCCAGCGCTGGCTGGTCGTCGATGTGGCGACCGAGGCCGACATCGCCCAGTGGGACGGTATATACCAAGTCTGCAATCCGGACCGAGCCGCTACCTACATGCGTATCGGTGAGCGCCGCTACCGGTGGGAATTTCGGCTGCACGCAACCGAAACGCTTGACGATTTCGCCTCCATGAATCAGCTCTACCCATTAATTTCCCCTTGGGTAGCAGGCATTGCGGCTGACGAGCTGTCGTTGGTGCGGGTCGCGGAATACACCTTCGGGGCCGGCGTGGCGAGCGCCTTTCGCCGGGAGAATGTTTTTTTGCTCGGCGACGCGGCTCATCTCACTCCTCCGTTCATCGGCCAGGGCATGGGCGCCGGACTACGCGACGCTGCGAATCTATCCTGGAAACTGGCTGGCGTGCTCAGCGATAACCTTCCCGCAAGCATTCTCGACAGCTACGAACAGGAACGAAAGCCGCACGCTCGGGCGATGATTCGCCGTGCGATGCTCATGGGTTGGTCAATGACGGCCGGCGGGCGAGCTGGAAGCGCCGTACGTAGCATTCTGCTTCCGCTACTGCACCTGATCCCCGGCGCTCGCGGACTCATCGCCACCAGCCAAACCCCACCGCTGCGGTCGAGCGCCCTGGTGCGCAAGACGTTCAGTGGCCGGCGTCTGGCGGGAAGATTGTGCCCTAATCCCATCCTGTCGACCGGAGCGCGGCTCGACTCGGTGTTGGGACAGCGGTTCGCCCTGATCACTGCCGAAGTGCCCACCGCCGCATGCTGCGACGAACTCCATCACCGCGGGGCGGTCATCGTCCACGCTCCGCCGGGAAGCGACCTGGTGCGGTGGTTGAAACGCGGCGGCGTCACGGCAGCTGTCATCCGACCTGATCGCACCGTCGTCAAGGCAGGGCATCAACTCGGCGCCCTATGCGCGGCGATACCTCGATTCGTGTTGTCCGGACAGTTGAGGCCAAATGCCAATGCGTAACCGCGTCGCCGGCACAGTAAGGTGCGGTGCTGATTCGCACCGCCTCACCCGTGGTGGTGCCTGCCGCTACTGCAACGCCGATTGCGCAATGGCGAATTCTGCGACCGGGTACCCGGGGAGGCCGTCCGCCACCTCCTCAGAGCCGGATTGCTTCCGCAAAGTGTGCAGTCGCCGCAGGAAATGGGGTTGCAGATGTTGAGTGACGAGATCGTTGGTGCCTGGCAGCTGGTGTCCTACGCGGTTGAGTACGATTGCAGCGGTTCAGTGTTCCATCCGCTGGGAGTCGACGCCGTGGGACTGATCCTCTACACCTACGACGGTTACATGTCGGCTCAACTCATGCGGTCAGACCGAAACCGTCTCGGTGCTCAACCGGCTCGGTCTGCGTCGGACGATTACCTCGCCTACGGCGGCCCCTATCGCGTCGACGAGCAGACGGGTGTCATCACTCACGACGTGATGGTTTCCCTGTTGCCCGATTGGCTGCACACGGCGCAATTGCGCCATGGCACCCTCAACGGCGATCGGCTCACCTTGGTCGCTGAAGTGCCCATCCACGAGGCAACCGTAACGGCGACCCTGATCTGGGAGCGGGCCCGGCACAATCCGGCTCAGTCTCCGAACGGCAACCCGACCGACGGCACGAAGGAGCGGTAGGTTCCAGGAAACGGATAACGTGGGCGGCGGATACCGCGCCCGTCCGTGTCGTTACATCTCTTGTGCGATTGTAGAAGAAATGTAACCTTGGGGAATGCCAGATACGCACGTCGTGACCAATCAGGTTCCGCCACTAGAGAACCACAACCCGGCATCCTCTCCCGTCCTCATCGAGGCGCTGATCAGGGAGGGTGGGGAGTGGGGTCTGGACGAGGTAAACGAGCTTGGGGCCCTCTCAGGTAGTCCCGAGGCGCAACGCTGGGGTGAGCTGGCCGACCGCAACCGGCCCGTGCTGCACACCCATGACCGGGTCGGGCACCGCGTCGACGAGGTGGAGTACGACCCCGCCTACCACCACCTGATGCGCACCGCGATCGCGCATGGCCTGCACGGGGCACCCTGGGCTGACGAACGGCCGGGTTCGCATGTGGTGCGCGCCGCCAAGACGTCGGTCTGGACGGTTGAGCCGGGGCACATCTGCCCGATCTCGATGACCTATGCCGTGGTGCCGGCGCTACGTTTCAATCCCGAACTTGCTGCGGTGTACGAGCCGCTGCTGACCAACCGCCAATACGACCCGGAGCTGAAGCTCGCCGTCACCAAGGCCGGCATCACCGCGGGCATGTCGATGACCGAGAAACAGGGCGGCTCCGATGTGCGCGCCGGCACCACGCAAGCGTCTCCCAACACCGACGGCACCTACAGCCTGCGCGGCCACAAGTGGTTCACCTCCGCGCCGATGTGTGACATCTTCCTGGTGCTGGCCCAGGCGCCGGGCGGGCTGTCCTGCTTCATGCTGCCGCGCATCCTGCCCGATGGCACCCGCAACCGGATGTTCCTGCAACGACTCAAGGACAAGCTGGGCAACCACGGCAACGCCTCCAGCGAGGTCGAATACGACGCCGCCACCGTGTGGCTGGTCGGCGAGGAGGGCCGTGGCGTCCCGACCATCATCGAAATGGTCAACCTCACTCGGCTGGACTGCACGCTGGGCAGTGCCACCAGCATGCGCTCCGGCCTGACCCGCGCCATCCATCACGCGCAACACCGAAAGGCGTTCGGCGCCTACCTGATTGACCAACCCTTGATGCGCAATGTGCTGGCCGATCTGGCCGTAGAGGCCGAGGCCGCCACCATGGTGGCGATGCGCATGGCCGGGGCCACCGACAAGGCCGTCCGCGGTGACCAGCGGGAGGCGTCGTTGCGCCGCATCGGTTTGGCGGCCAGCAAGTACTGGGTGTGCAAGCGCTCCACCCCGCATGTCGCCGAAGCGTTGGAATGCCTGGGCGGCAACGGCTATGTCGAAGATTCGGGCATGCCGCGGCTCTACCGGGAGGCCCCGCTGATGGGTATCTGGGAGGGCTCGGGCAACGTCAGCGCACTGGACACGTTGCGCGCCATGGCAACTCGACCCGAATCCGTCGACGTGCTGTTCGACGAACTCGCCCAGACCGCTGGTCACGATGCCAGGCAGGACGCGCACGTCGAGCGGTTGCGCCAGCAGCTGACCGATCTGGACACCATTCAATACCGGGCCCGCAAGGTGGCCGAGGACATCTGCCTGGCGCTGCAGGGATCGCTGCTGGTGCGGCACGGCCATCCAGCGGTCGCCGAAGCCTTCCTGGCCACCCGGCTGGGCGGACAGTGGGGTGGCGCATTCGGCACCATGCCGAGCGGGCTGGACCTGGCGCCCATCATCGAGCGCGCGCTGGTCAAGGGCTGACCGCCAGTGACACACGCGATCAGGGGCGTGGATTTCGACAACCTCAAGACGATGACCTACGAGGTCACCGACCGGGTTGCGCGCATCACCTTCAACCGGCCGGAGAAGGGCAACGCGATCGTCGCCGACACCCCACTGGAGCTCGCGGCGCTGGTGGAACGCGCCGACCTGGACCCGAACGTCCACGTCATCCTGGTCTCCGGTCGCGGCGAAGGATTCTGCGCCGGGTTCGATCTGTCCGCCTACGCCGACCGCACCGGCTCGGCGGGCCAGGACGGCGGCTACCACGGCACCGTGCTGGACGGGAAGACCCAAGCGATCAACCACCTGCCGAACCAGCCGTGGGATCCGATGATCGACTACCAGATGATGAGCCGGTTCGTGCGCGGCTTCGCCAGCCTGATGCACGCCGACAAGCCGACGGTGGTGAAGATCCACGGCTACTGCGTGGCCGGCGGCACCGACATCGCGCTGCACGCCGATCAAGTGATCGCCGCCGCCGATGCAAAGATCGGCTACCCGCCGACCCGGGTCTGGGGTGTCCCGGCCGCGGGCCTGTGGGCACACCGCCTGGGCGACCAGCGCGCCAAACGCCTGCTGTTCACCGGTGACTGCATCACCGGCGCGCAGGCGGCCGAGTGGGGCCTGGCGGTCGAGGCGCCCGGTCCCGCGGATCTCGACGAACGCACCGAGCGGCTGGTGGCCAGAATCGCTGCATTGCCGGTCAACCAGTTGATCATGATCAAGCTCGCGCTCAATACACCTCTGCTGCAACAGGGCATCGCGACCAGCCGAATGGTCAGCACGGTGTTCGACGGGGTGGCCCGGCACACGCCAGAGGGGCACGCGTTCGTCGCCGACTCGGTCGAGCACGGGTTCCGCAATGCGGTCAGGCACCGGGACGAACCGTTCGGTGATTACGGCCGGCAAGCTTCCCAGGTTTAGCGCCGTGCGCACGATGACCGCCCGGTCGGTGGTGCTCAGCGTCCTGCTGGGTGCGCACCCCGCGTGGGCCACTGCCAGCGAATTGATAAGTCTGACAACTGATTTCGGTATCAAGGAGACTACATTGCGGGTGGCGCTGACCCGCATGGTCAGCGCCGGTGACCTGATCCGGTCGGCCGATGGCTATCGGCTCTCGGACCGGTTGCTGGCCCGTCAGCGGCGGCAGGACGAGGCGATGCGCCCCCGTACCCGGGTCTGGAGCGGTCACTGGCACCTCGTCATCGTCACCAGTGTCGGCACCGATCCCCGAACCCGCGCCGCGCTACGAAACACCATGTACGACATGCGGTTCGCTGAGTTGCGTGAAGGTGTCTGGATGCGTCCGGACAACCTCAACCTGGAGCTGGCCGCGGACGTCGCGGCCCGGGTGCGGGTACTGCAGGCCCGCGACGACGCCCCGGCGACGCTGGCCGGACAACTGTGGGACCTTACTGAGTGGGCCGGCGTCGGCCACCGGTTGCTGGAGGAGTTCGGCCAGGCGACGGACATGCCCGGGCGCTTCGTCGCGGCCGCGGCCATGGTGCGCCACCTCAGCACCGACCCGATCCTGCCCGACGAACTGCTGCCCGCGGATTGGCCGGGTGCTCGACTGCGGGCCGCCTACCACGACTTCGCCACCGAACTTTCGGCACTGCGTGATCTGACCCAACTTCAGGAGGCGACATGAGTGATTTGGTGCGGGTGCAGCGCGACGGCGCGGTCACGACGATCAGCATCAACCGGCCGCTGGCGCGCAACGCCGTCAACGGCCCGACGGCCGCCGCGCTGTACACCGCGTTCGAACGGTTCGACCGCGACGACACCGCATCGGTGGCGGTGCTGTGCGGCGAAGGCGGAACCTTCTGCGCGGGAGCCGATTTGAAGGCCTTCGGCACGCCGCAAGCCAACTCGGTACATCGCACCGGTCCTGGACCGATGGGGCCGTCGCGCATGACGCTGTCTAAGCCGGTGATCGCCGCGGTCGACGGCTATGCGGTGGCCGGTGGCCTGGAGTTGGCGTTGTGGTGTGATCTGCGGGTCGCCGAGGAGGATGCCGTGTTCGGGGTGTTCTGCCGGCGCTGGGGAGTGCCGTTGATCGACGGTGGCACCGTGCGGTTGCCACGGCTGATCGGGCACAGCCGCGCGATGGACATGATTCTCACCGGCCGCGCAGTCCGGGCCGACGAGGCGCTGGCGATCGGCCTGGCCAACCGGGTGGTGCCCAACGGCCACGCGCGTCAAGCGGCTAAGGAGTTGGCGGCCGAACTGGCCGCATTGCCGCAACAATGTCTGCGGTCCGACCGGCTGTCGGCGCTGCACCAGTGGGGCCTTCCCGAGTCGGCAGCGCTGGACCTCGAGTTCGCCAGCATTTCCCGGGTGGCCGCCGAGGCGCTGGAGGGAGCGGGGCGGTTCGCCGACGGCGCTGGCCGGCACGGCGCCCCCGCGACCTAGCCGCCCTTGGTCACGGTGTTATTGGGCCCGATCTCGTTGACCTCCGGGGCGCCGTCCTTATAGGTGATGGTGTTGTCCATCCCCAGCACCGTGATCCGGGTGTTGACCTTGTCGATGGTGATCTTGTTCTTCGTGCCGCCGACACTCACCGTGTCGCAGTTGCCGTTGACGGTCAGCGTGTTGTCCGACCCGGTCACGTTCAGCGACTTGCCCTCTTCGCAGGAGATCGTGGCCGTCTCCCCCATGGATGCGTAGACGACGGTGTTGCCCACCTGGACGGAGGTGCTGATGGTAGGGCCGCCGCCGGTGGTGGACGTCGGCTGGGCGGTGCCGCTGCTGGTCGTGGTCGACGATTTGGTCGAGGACGAGGTGGTGGCGCCCGGTGGACTGGCTGTCGAACTGCAGCCGACCAGCCCGACTGCGGCCGCGACGGCGGCGGCCGCCAGGGTCACTCCGGCCAATCGGAAAGTGTCGGCAGTTCGGTTGGCGCGCATAGTTTCTCGATTCCTCCCGGATAAAAGGACTGTCACACTTACCGGCTCAGGGTCCAACTCGCTGGATTCGGTTGACCATACCCAGTTCGCGGCCGCGATCCCAGATGACGGGATCGCCGCTCTTGAAATACACGGTCCCGTCGTAGCCGTATACGGTGATGTCGTTGACGACGGTGTCGGCGATCACCGTGTTCGAGGTTCCCATCATTGTCACCGCCCAACAGGTTCCCTTCGCGGTGACGATGTTCGAAGTCCCGTTCACGATGAGCGTGGAATCGTTGCAGTCGATCGTCGTCTCGACGCCCTGCCCAGTGATGTGCGTGTCGCCGTTCTTCGCGTGCACCACCGGAGCTGGCGCGGCTGGGATGGCAACGACGGTCGCGGCACACACAGCCAGTGCCCCCGCGGCGGTTGTCAATTTCACTGCGGGCCCCCCTTCGTTGGGCGGGTGGTCTACTCGTATGAGATCTCGATTGAGATTACGTGCATACAGCTGCGTGACGACAGCCCCTGAGCAACTTACGGCAAAATCTCTGCGGCCGCGGGGCAACAGGCCGGCGCCCGGCGCGTCGGCGGATGTGTCGGGGAAACCGGGCCCGCTTCGTCATCGCACGTGCCTCGGTGCCGGCAAGCCATGCCGAACCGGCGGTAAGCAACCTCGCGGTCCGGTCCAGCACATTGCCGCTTGACCACGACCGCGTGGTCCAAGCTTTAGCCATCTCCGGACGCGATCTAGATCGGTTGGCCGAAGTCCGCCGACATCGCCCCTTGTGCTCGGGCAAGTTCGGCGGCAGACCGCGAGGCTGCTCCCGGTGGGACTGCGTCGGCTGATATAGATCGGGTTGGCCCTTCACAAACGCCTCCGGGGGTGTCAGGAAGGGATTGTCAGAAGTTCCCTTTCGAGGATCTCAGTGTTGCTGCGCTCAGGTTCTCTTGACACGCC
>JALHRH010000015.1 GCA_022841565.1 Mycobacterium sp.
CAGCACTGGTTGCGGCACCGCCGATACCGCCCGCCCCGCCGGTGCCGATCAGGCCCGCGGCCCCGCCGCTCCCGCCCGCCTTCCCGTCAGCGCCGATAGCCGCCGCCCCGGACCCACCGGCACCGCCGTTCCCGATCAGCCAACCTCCGGGAGCACCATCGAGGCCACTGCCCGGCGCCGCGTCGGCGCCGTTGCCGATCAACGGGCGCCCCGTCAGCTCGCGCACCGGTGCATTGACCGCATCCAGCAACCAAGCCAGGGGCGGGGCACCGGTCGCCTCGGCAGCCGCATAGGCACTTGCCGACGCGGTCATAGCCCGCATGAACTGCTGATGGAACGCCGCCGCCTGCAAACTCAAGACCCGATAGCCACGCGCGTGATCGGAGAACAGCGCCGCGATCACCGCCGACACCTCATCCGCAGCCGCAACACCAATCAGGGTTGTCGGAGCCGATGCAGTCGCATTCGCCGCATCCAGCGCCGACGCAATCCGAGACAGGCCGGCCGCCGTCTCCAGCAATTCCGGCACCGCAACCAATAGCGACATGGCGAACCTCCCAAGGACGCCGCCCGACCAGGCACATTGTCAACACAACATAGCTCTCCCGATGGGCACCCGGGTGAATTCGCGCAATACAGACGACGGGCGATGTGCGCAATACACGCCGGCTAAGCCGCCAGCCTAGAATCGGGGTCCGTGGGACTTGAGGACCGCGACGCGCTGGTGGTGTTGCGCGACGCCTTCAAGAAAGACGATCCCGAGCAACCCAACGATCTCGTCCGCCGGTTCTACAATCAGTGGTTCGCCCTCGACCCCTCGGTTCGCGACCTGTTTCCACCCGAAATGGACGCTCAGCGAGCCGCTTTCGCTCACGCCATGCACTGGTTGTACGGCGAGCTCGTCGCCCAGCGCGCCGACGAACCGGTGGCCTTTCTGGCCCAGCTGGGTCGCGATCACCGCAAGTACGGCGTGCTCGCGGCCCACTACCAAACGCTGCGCCGCGCGTTGTATTCCACCCTGCGCGCCTACCTCGGCAGCGCGTGGACCGACGCCGTCCAGGAAGCCGCCGATCAGTCGCTCAACCTGTTCGTCGGGGTGATGAGCGGCGCCGCGGACTCCGACGACGCGCCCGCTTGGGTGGACGGCACGGTCGTCGAACACACCCGGGTGTCGCGGGATCTGTCTGTTGTCCGCCTACATCTGGACCGGCCGCCGCGCTACCACCCCGGGCAGTACGTCAACGTGCAGGTTCCGCAATGTCCGCGCCGCTGGCGCTACTTGTCCCCCGCCATCCCCGCCGACCCTGACGGCCGCATCGAGTTCCATGTGCGCATCGTGCCCGGCGGCCTGGTCAGCAACGCCATCGTCGGCGAAACCCGGCCCGGTGATCGGTGGCGGTTGTCCGGCCCGCACGGCGGCCTGCGGGTCGATCGTGACGGACCGGATGTACTCATGGTCGCCGGCAGCACCGGCCTGGCTCCGTTGCGAACGCTGATCATGGACCTGAGCCGCTTCGCCGTAAACCCGCGGGTACACCTGTTCTTCGGTGCGCGCTACCGCTGCGAGCTCTACGACCTGCGCACACTGTGGCAGATTGCAGCGCACAATCCGTGGCTGTCGGTCTCGCCGGTGTCGGAGTACAACAACGACCCGGCCTGGGCCGCCGACTATCCCGACGTGTCGCCCCCGCGCGGACTGCACGTGCGCCAGACGGGCCGATTGCCGGACGTGGTCACCAGATACGGCGCTTGGAGCGACCGGCAGATCCTCATCTGCGGCGGTCCTGCCATGGTCCGGGCGACGAAGGCCGCACTGGTCGCCAAAGGCGCTCCGCCCGAACACATTCAACACGACCCGTTATCCCGTTAGCTTTCGAGGGGGATCCGTGCACGTCGTCACTCTGCGCGATCCGTCATCATCGGTGGCGGCCCGATTCGTACCCGAAGCCGGCATGATCGGCACCTCGCTGACCGACGCCGGAGTGGAGTTGCTCGGGCAACGACGTGGCCTGCAGGCATATCTCACTGCGGGCAAGACAATGGGCATTCCCGTGCTGTATCCCTGGGCAAATCGATTGGGTTCCAGCACCTATACCGCCGAAGGTGTGACGGTGACGCTGCGCCCGGGAGAGCACGGGGTGCGGACCGACCCCGCTGGGTTGCCGATCCACGGCGTCCTGGCCGCGTATCCGGGTTGGCGGGTGACGTCCGAAGCGGCCAACGAACTGAGCGCCGAGCTGGACTTCGGTGCCGACGAGCGACTGCTGGCCAGCTTCCCCTATCCGCACCTGCTCACCATGACGGTGCTGCTGGCCGAGCGAACCCTGACGATGACCACCACGGTGACGCCGACTGGCGATTGCCCCGTGCCACTGTGCTTCGGGTATCACCCGTACCTGCAACTGCCGGGTACCGACCGCGCCGAGTGGCTCATCGAGACGCCGCGGTTGCGTCACCTGTCCCTCGACGAGCGCGGCCTGCCGACCGGGCAGACCACGATGCAGCCGGCGCGGTCACAGCGATTGGGCGGCGCCAGCTATGACGATGCCTATGACCGCGTCGACGACGGAGCCGTCTTCGCGGTCAGTGCCGGCGGCCGGCGCGTGCAGGTGCGCTTCGAGCGCGGGTACTCCGCAGCGCAGATCTTCGCGCCTCCCGGTGAGAACGTGGTGTGCTTCGAACCGATGGCCGCACCGACGGATGGGCTGCGCCGCGGCGGCTATCGAAGCGCTTGGCCGGGGAGGCCGGCCAGCGCCGTATTCTCCCTGCACGTGTAACCTCCCGGAAAAGTTCTTTGAATTTTTTTCCCAATCAAACGCAAATCGTCGCCCAACAGCTGTTGAATAGTCATCTGCGTTCGCTGCGTCGGCGGTGGTCCTGAATTTCGGTAAGGGACGGGTGATGAGTTTCGCGGTACTTCCTCCCGAGATCAATTCGGCGCGGCTGCTCTTCGGAGCTGGGTTGGAACCGATACTGCGCGCCGCGACGGCGTGGGAGGGGCTGGCCACTGAGCTGGGCATAGCCGCTTCCTCGTTTTCCTCGCTTACCTCGGGCCTGGTGGGCTCCTCATGGCAGGGTGCGTCAGCCATGGCAATGGCAAGCGCCGCTGCCCCGTATCTGGGCTGGCTGAGCGGCGCCGCCACCCAGGCCGAACAAGCCGGGGCCCAGGCCCGGGTCGCCGCGGCCGCATTTGAAGCCGCGGTCTCGGCGACCGTCCACCCGCTCATCATCTCGGCCAACCGCAACCAGTTCGTGTCGCTGGTGCTCTCCAACCTGTTGGGTCAGAACGCACCAGCGATCGCGGCAACTGAGTTCGTCTACGAACAGATGTGGGCTCAAGACGTGGCCGCGATGTTCAACTACTACACCGGCGCCGCGTCTGCAGCGGCAGGACTGAATTCCTTCCCCACCGGTCTGCAGAGCCTGCTCGGCGTTTCTCCCGCCGCCGCGACGCCCATCATGGACGTGCTGGCAGCGGCCGCCTCCGGAACCTTCCGAAACCTGGGCCTTGGCAACGCCGGGCAGGGCAACATCGGTAACGCCAACGTCGGCGACTTCAACATCGGCTCCGGGAACATCGGCAGCAACAACTTCGGTAGCGGCAACCTCGGCAGTGGAAACTTCGGTTTCGGCAACGTCGGCCCGGCTCTCACCGCAGCCTTCAACAACATCGGCTTCGGCAACACCGGCAACGGCAACATCGGCTTTGGCAACACCGGCAACAACAACGTCGGCTTTGGCAACACCGGCAACGGAAATCAGGGCATCGGGCTCAGCGGCAACGGGCTGTCCGGATTCGGCGGCCTGAACTCGGGCACCGGTAACGTCGGATTGTTCAACTCGGGCACCAACAACGTCGGTATCGGGAACTCCGGCACCGGAAACTTTGGCATCGGCAACTCGGGCAATAGCTACAACACCGGCATCGGCAACTCCGGCGACGCCAACACCGGCTTCTTCAACACTGGCATCGCCAACACCGGCTGGGGTAACAGCGGCAACTACAACACCGGCATCTTTAACCCCGGCAACAGCAACACCGGCGGCTTCAACCTGGGCCGATACAACACCGGCTTCTTCAACGACGGCAACTACAACACCGGTTTCTACAACTCCGGCAACGTCAACACCGGCGCGTTCAACAGCGGCAACTTCAGCAACGGGTTCCTGTGGCGCGGCGACAACCAGGGCCATTTCTTCACCGGCGGGCCCGGCTTCTTCAACTCGACGACCATCCCGTCGTCCGGCTTCTTCAACAGCGGCACGGGCAGCGCGTCCGGCATCTTCAACTCCGGAGCCAACAACTCCGGGATTTTCAATACCTCGCAAGGCGCCGTCGGCGCATCGGGCATCGCGAACACCGGCGTTTTTATCTCGGGTTACATTAACTCCGGCAATACCGTTTCGGGCATTCTGAATTCGAGCCTCGTGGCCATCACGACTCCTGCTTTTCTCTCGGGTATCTTCAATAGCGGAAACAATCAGTCCGGTATCTTCCAAGGTCCGACGACATTGAATATCGGACTTGCGAACCAAGGCGTCCTAAACATTTTCGGCAACGCCAACATCGGCAACCAGAACTTCTTTGGCAGCGGCAACCTCGGCAACCAGAACGTCTTTGGCAGCGGTAATCAAGGCAACTTGAATATATTTGGCAGCGGCAACGTTGGAAGCAACAACTTCGGCAGCGGCAATATCGGCAGCTCGAACTTTGGCAGTGGCAATATCGGCAGCCTGAATGTCGGTAACGCCAACCTGGGCCTCAGCAATATCGGTTCCGGTAACTTCGGCAATTTCAACTTCGGCTTCGGCAACCGAGGTAGTTCCAACAACGGCTTCGCCAACGCCGGCAGTTTCAACCAGGGCTTCGCCAACACCGGCAACAGCAACATCGGGTTCGGGAATACCGGCAACAACAGCATCGGCATCGGCCTGAGCGGCGACAACCAGGTCGGAATCGGTGCCCTGAACTCGGGCGCCGGCAATCTCGGCTTGTTCAACTCCGGGACCAACAACGTCGGCCTGTTCAACTCGGGCACCGGCAATGTCGGCTTCGGGAACTCGGGCACCGGAAATACCGGGATCTTCAACGCCGGCACCGGGAACTGGGGTTTCGAAAACCCCGGCACCGGCAACACCGGCTTCGGCAATGCGGGCCACTACAACACCGGAATCGGCAACGCCGGCGCGTTCAACTCGGGCATCTTCAACCCCGGCAGCTACAATTCCGGGTCTTTCAACGTCGGTAGCACCAATACCGGCGATTTCAATATCGGTAACACCAACACCGGTGGCTACAACCCGGGCAATATCAATACCGGTTTCTTCAACACCGGTGACATCAACACCGGCTTGCTCAACAGCGGCAATTCCAACAACGGTTTCTCCCAGAGCGGGGACAACGCCGGCCAGATCGGCGTGAATCTGTCCTTCACCACGCCCTACATCCCCGTCGATATGACGATGGTTATTCCGGTGAACATGGTGATGCCGTTGGGCGGCATGGTGATTCCGGTAACGGAGGCCGGGGAAATCTTCCCGCTGACCTTCTATCTGCCGGTGCCGGTCATCGCGCCCGATGGCCTTTTCTACCTAGGCCCGATTAATCTGGGACCGTCCTCCATCACCGCTCCGCTGGTGACCCTCACCATCGGTGGACCGACGGTCAACATACCGATCACCATCAAAGGCGCCCTCGAGAGTCGCACGATCACCTTCCTCGACATCCCTGCCGCGCCGGGCATCGGCAATTCAACCACCAGCCCCTCGTCGGGCTTCTTCCACGCGGGTGCCGGCGGCTCCTCGGGCATCGGGAACCTCGGCGGCACCATGTCGGGCGTCTGGAACAGCGGCGTGACGGCGGTGGGGGTCTCGGGCTTCCAGAACTTCGGGTCGATGATGTCGGGCTGGGCGAACCTGGGCAACAGCGTGTCCGGCTTCTACAACACCAGCCTGGTGGGCCTGGTAAATCCCGGCAATGTCTCGGGGCTGTTCAACTCCGGCTTTGACATGAGCGGGCTGTTCAACACCCCCACCGGGCCGGCCGTCAACGTTGGCCTCAATAACTTCGGTGCGAACAATTTCGGCGGCGGCAACGTCGGCAGCCTGAACATCGGCAGCGGCAACTGGGGCAACTCAAACTTCGGCTTCGGCAACATCGGCGGTCTGAACTTCGGCAGCGGCAATGTCGGCGACGGAAACTTCGGCTTCGGTAACGCGGGTGCCGGACTGACCGACGGTAACTACAACGTCGGCTTCGGCAACCTCGGCAGCCGCAACTTCGGCTTCGGCAATGCCGGCGACTTCAACATCGGGTTCGGCAACACCGGCAACAACAACATCGGCATCGGGCTCACCGGTGACAACCAGCAGGGCTTTGGCGGCCTGAATTCGGGCCTTGGCAACATCGGCTTCGGCAACTCCGGCACCAACAACGTCGGAATCGGCAACACGGGCAACGGCAACTGGGGCATCGGCAACACCGGCACCTTCAACACCGGCATAGGCAATGCCGGCAACACCAACACGGGGCTCTTCAACACCGGCTTCGTCAACACCGGCGTCGCCAACATCGGCAACTACAACACCGGCCTGTTCAACTTCGGAAATACCAACACCGGCATCGCCAACCGGGGCGACTTCAACACCGGTTGGTACAACGCCGGCGACTACAACACCGGTATCGCCAACGCGGGCGACATCAACACCGGCGGTTTCACCACCAGCGACCAAAGCAACGGCTTCCTGTGGCGCGGCCACCGGCAGGGCCTGTGGGGCGCGCACTATGCAATCCACGTTCCCGAGATACCCGGGCACGTCGACATCGAAGTTCCGATCAACATCCCCATCACGGCGGGCTTCACCAACACCGTGTTCAGCGGAATCTCGTTGTCGGACGTCAACTTCGGTCTTAACGTCACCCTGGGCCCGCTCCCCATTGCCACGGGCCAGATCCCCTCGGTGGCGATCCCACCGATCACCATCACCGGTCCCGCGATCAACTTCCAAATCGGCAAGGCGGACGGGACGACGAAGGTCTTCATTCCGGCCACGGCAAGCATCGGCCCCGTCGACTGGACGCTCATCAACATCCCGGAGCAAACGGGTTTCTTCAACACCACCGCCAATGCGTCGGGTTTCCTCAACACCGCCGTGGGCGGCACCGTGTCGGGCGTCGGCAACATCGGTGCCAATATCTCGGGCTGGCAGAACTTCGGCAGCGTCGCCGTGTCCGGCTACAAGAACTACGGCCAGCTGGTGTCCGGCATGTCGAACCTCGGCGACACCATCTCGGGTTTCTTCAACACGGGCCTGGCGGCGCCGGCTAACCTCTCGGGTATCTCGAACGTGGGCGCCAACTTCGCTGGCGCCTTCTTCAGCCAGGTACCGCCCCCCGGAGTCTCGACCTTCAACGTGGGCCTGGCCAATCTGGGGCAGAACAATATCGGCTTCGGCAATGTCGGCGACAACAACATCGGCTTCGGCAATGTCGGCGACAACAACATCGGCTTCGGCAACCGCGGCCTGTTCAACATCGGCTTGGGCAACCTCGGTGACAACAACGTCGGCCTGGGCAACCTGGGCAACCTCAACAGCGGCTGGGCGAACCTGGGCAACTCCAACGCGGGCTTCGGCAACTTCGGCAACGCCAACCAGGGCTTCGGCAACGCCGGAAACTCCAACATCGGCCTGGCCAACACCGGCGACAACAATGTGGGCATCGGGTTCACCGACGACGGCCAGCAGGGCTTCGGAGCATGGAACTCCGGCACCGGAAACACCGGCCTGTTCAACTCCGGCACCAACAACACCGGGTTGTTCAACTCGGGCAGCAACAACAGCGGCATCGGCAACTCGGGCACCGGAAACTGGGGCATCGGCAACAGCGGCCACCTCAACACCGGATTCTTCAATGCCGGCGCCGTCAACACCGGCTTCTTCAACCCCGGCGCCGTCAACACCGGCATCGGCAACACCGGCGTCGGGAACTCCGGCAGTTTCAACACCGGCAACTTCAACACCTTCGGCTTCAACACCGGCGACTACAACACGGGCTCGATGAACACCGGCGACTACAACACCGGCTTCGCGAACGCCGGCAACGTCAACACCGGCGCCTTCAACGTAGGCAACTTCAACAACGGCACGTTCTGGCGTGGCGACTACCAGGGCCTCTGGGGCTACAGCAGTAGCACCTCGATCCCCGACACCGCCATTCCATTGAACTTCAGGGTGCCGATCTTCGTCGACATTCCGATTACGGGTACCCTCGGGGTCCTCACGGTCCAGGCCTTCACCATCCCATCCGTCCAGGTCAATGCGACTTTCTTTGAGTTCCTAAGTGCGCGACTGATCACCGTCAGCCCCATCCCCATCCCGAACATCCGGATTGGGCTGCCCTCGATCACCGTCAACATCGGCAAGTCCCCCGATCCGATCATCGACGTCCAAGGCAGCGGTGGCCTACTGCCCATCACGATCCCGTGGGTCGACATCCCGCTGCGCCCGGGCGTGATGAACTTGACCTCGTCGCCTTCGTCGGGCTTCTTCAATACCGGCAGCGGCATCTCCTCGGGATTCGGGAACTTCGGCGGCAATGTCTCGGGCTTCTTCAACTCCACCGCCGGCACGTCCGGCATCTCGGGCTACAAGAACTTCGGCGATTTCCTGTCCGGCGTGTCCAACTTCGGCAACACCGTCTCGGGAGCCTTCAACACAGGGCTGGCCACCCCTGCGAATATCTCGGGCTTCGAGAACGTGGGACACGACATCGCCGGCTTCTTCAACAACAACCCGATCACCAACATCGGTTTTGCGAACTTGGGCCTGGGCAACATCGGCGCCAGCAATATCGGCGACAGCAACGTCGGCTTCGGCAACGTCGGCAACAACAACTTCGGCCTCGGCAACATCGGCAACAACAACATCTTCAACGGCAACCTGGGTAACAACAACGTGGGCTCGGGCAACCTGGGTGACTTCAATATCGGCCTGGGCAACCTGGGCATCGGCAACCAGGGCTTCGGCAACAGCGGGAACTTCAACATCGGCTTCGGCAACACCGGCAACAACAACATCGGCATCGGGCTGACAGGCAACGGCCAGCAAGGGTTCGGCGGGTGGAACTCCGGCAGTGGCAACACGGGCCTGTTCAACTCGGGCACCAACAACGTCGGGCTGTTCAACTCCGGCAGCGGCAACGTCGGCATCGGCAACTCCGGCGCCGGAAACATCGGCCTGGGAAATACCGGCGTCGGCAACTTCGGACTGTGGAACCCCGGCACCGGCAACACCGGGATCGCCAACCCGGGGACCTACAACACCGGCCTGTTCAATACCGGCACCACCAACACCGGGATCGCCAACCCGGGCGACTACAACACCGGATCCTTCAACACCGGCCGCTTCAATACCGGCGACTTCAACCAGGGCAACTTCAACACGGGCAGCTTCAACACCGGCGACTACAACACCGGGTTCGGCAACACGGGCGACGTCAACACCGGTCTTGGGAATGGCGGAAACTACAGCAACGGCATCCTCTGGCGGGCCGACTACCAGGGTCTATGGGGGACGCACCAGGAATTCAGCATTCCGGAATTCCCGGTCCTCAACCTCGACATCAACATCCCGATCCACCTGCCCATCAAGCTTGACCTGGGCACGCTGCTGGTCAATGGCTTCACCTTCCCGCGGCTCACCGTCAACGCGCTCGCTGTCACCAACTTCAACGTCGGGCCGATCGTGATCCCGAGCATCAGCGGCACCCTGCCCAAGATCGACGTCAATATCGGCAACCCCGATGGCTCGACCGTCATACCCATCCAGATCCGCAGCCACCTAGGCCCCATCCGAATCGTGTTCCTCGACATCCCGGCCCAACCCGGTTTCGGCAACTCGACCGCGACTCCGTCGTCGGGCTTCTTCAACTCCGGTGCGGGTACGGTGTCGGGCTTCGGCAATACGGGTGCCAGTGTCTCGGGATGGTGGAACGGCACGAGCACGATGGTGTCCGGCATCCAAAACTTCGGCACCTTGTCCTCGGGGTTTGCCAACCTGGGTCACACCGTCTCGGGCCTCTACAACACCAGCACGGCCGGCATGGCGACGCCGGCCGGCCTGTCGGGGTTGTACAACATCGGCACCGACGTGGCTGGGTTGTTCCGCAGCCCGACCGACACCATCTTCAATGCGGGCCTAGCCGATCTGGGCAAACTGAACCTCGGCAGCGGCAACATCGGGGACTTCAACCTGGGCAGCGGCAACTGGGGCGGCAGCAACTTCGGGTTCGGCAACCTCGGCGACGGCAACGTCGGGTTCGGCAACATCGGCGGCGCCAACTTCGGCTTCGGCAACGCCGGCCCGGCCTTGACCGAGGCCCTACAGAACGTCGGCTTCGGCAACACCGGCAACAGCAATGTCGGCATCGGCAACACCGGTGACGGCAACTTCGGGTTCGGCAACACCGGCAACAACAACATCGGCATCGGGCTGACCGGCAACAACCAGGTCGGAATCGGCCCGCTGAACTTCGGTGTGGACAACATGGGCCTGTTCAACGCGGGCAACGGCAACGTCGGCCTCGCCAATGCCGGCAACCTCAACCAGGGGTGGGCCAACACCGGCAACAACAACATCGGGTTGTTCAACACCGGGGACAACAACGTCGGTATCGGGTTGACCGGCAACGGTCAGAGCGGGTTCGGCTCCCTGATGTCGGGCGCGGGAAACACCGGATTCTTCAACTCCGGGACCGGCAACACCGGCCTGTTCAACTCCGGCTCCGGCAACGTCGGCTTCTTCAACTCCGGCACCGGGACCATCGGTATCGGCAACATGGGCAGCGGCGGGCTGGGCATCGGCCTGTCGGGGAACAACCAGATCGGCATCGGCGGCACCAACTCGGGCAGCTTCAACGTCGGGCTGTTCAACTCAGGCACCGGAAACGTCGGCTTCGGCAACTCCGGCACCGGCAACTGGGGCATCGGCAACACCGGCACCAGCAACACCGGCATCGGTAACTCCGGCACCTTCAACACCGGCCTGTTCAACACCGGCAACTACAACACCGGCCTGGCCAACCCCGGCAACTACAACACCGGCCTGTTCAACATCGGCCACTTCAACACCGGGGCGTCCAACACCGGGGACTTCAACACCGGCTACGCCAACCCCGGCGACTACAACACCGGCCTGGCCAACGCCGGCAACTTCGGCACCGGCGGCTTCATGACCGGCACCGGCAACAACGGCTTCTTCTGGCGCGACAGCATGCAAGGCCTGATGTCGGCCAACTACACCATCGTCGCCGAGCGAGTCAACGCCGTGCTCACTGTCGACGTCCCCATCCACATCCCGATCACCGGCACCATCACCAACGTGAACGTCCCCGCGGTCACCATTCCGCAGTTCGACGCCCGGGGCACCCTGGACCTCGCCCTCCTCAGGGGCACCGTCATCGCCCCGTTCGGCCCGATCACCATCCATGGCGGCGATGCCTCCGCGCCCGCGAACACACCCATCACGATCAATTTCGGCACGCAGCCCGCGATCGACATCCACATCGGCAGCCCCGACCCCAACAACCCGACCATCATCCACATCCTGGGGTTGGCCGGCGGCGGGCCCGCCTACCTCCCGCTCATCGACATGAAGCCCATGCCGGGCGTCCTCAATGCCACCACTGGATTCTCGTCGGGCTTCCTGAACTGGGGAACGGGCAACGCATCGGGCCTGCTGAACTTCGGCAACAACTCCGGCATCTTCAACGTCGCCACCTCTGCCATCGGAAACTCCGGGCTGCAGAACTTCGGGTCGATGCAGTCCGGTTTCTCCAACCTCGGCAACACCCTCTCGGGCTGGCTCAACACCGGCGGCGGAATCCCGGCGAATGTCTCCGGGGGCCAGAACATCGGCGTCGACCTGGCCGGCTTCTTCCGCAATGGCCTCACCCAAACGACCTTCAGCCTCGGGGTGGCCAACAACGGCTTCTTCAACCTGGGCAACGCCAACCTTGGCGCCTTCAACCTGGGTAGCGCCAACATCGGCACCTTCAATCTGGGCGGCGGCAACATCGGCGACCTCAACATCGGTTGGGGCAACATCGGCGACCAGAACTTCGGACCCGGCAACATCGGCTTTGGAAACGTCGGTTTCGGCAACTCCGGATTGGGATTGGCCCCGGCCGTCCAGAACTTCGGATTGGGCAACACCGGCACCCTCAACATCGGCTTCGGCAACACCGGCACCAACAACATCGGCTTCGGCAACACCGGCGAGGGAAACATCGGCATCGGACTCTCCGGCAACGCCCAGGTCGGCTTCGGCGGCTTCAACTCCGGCACGGGCAACGTCGGCCTGTTCAACTCCGGCACCAACAACTTCGGATTCTTCAACTCCGGTGAAGGCAACTGGGGCATCGGCAACTCCGGCCAATTCAACACCGGCATCGGCAACGCCGGCCAGGTCAACTCGGGCTTCTTCAACACCGGCCTGGTCAACACCGGCTTCGGCAACTCCGGCAACTTCAACACCGGCATCGCCAACTCCGGCAATGTCAACACCGGCAGTTTCAACCCGGGCAACTACAACACCGGCGGCTTCAACCCGGGCAACTACAACACCGGCTGGATCAACAACGGAGACTCCAACACGGGCATCGGCAACTACGGCGACTTCAACACCGGAGGCTTCAACGGCGGCAACTACAACAACGGCTTCTTCTGGCGCGGCGACTACCAGGGCCTGGGCGGTTTCCGTTACGAAACCACCATCCCGCCGATCCCGTGGGACTACAGCATTGTGGGCGACATCGAGATCCCGATCACCGGAACCATCAACGCGGTCACGCAGGACATGTTTACCATCGCCGAGTTCGACATCCCGATCAGCCTGGAAATCACGATCTGCATCATCTACATCCCGTTCGTCGGATGTGTGCTGAGCGGCACGCTTCCGGCCATCCCGATCACCACCCAGCACCTCGGCCCCTTCACCATCGACCCCAGCGTCCTGAACCCCGAAACGCCCCTCGCCCTCAACATCTCGAACCCGATCAACATGGCCGGCAACGGCACCGTGGGGCCGTTCACGTTCGGCTTCGGGTGGCAGCAGACCCCAGGATTCTTCAACTCGGGTCCGGTGCCGTCATCGGGATTCTTCAACTCCGGAGCCGGAGGCGCGTCGGGCTTCTTCAACGCCGCCAATGGCGCCGTCTCGGGTATCGGAAACGCCTTCAGCCAGGTGTCGGGCGCGCTCAACGCCGGCGGCGTCGACGTGTCGGGCTTCCAGAACTTCGGGACCCTGGAATCCGGCTGGGCGAACCTGGGCAACTTCCTGTCGGGCTTCTACAACACCAGCGTGCTCGATCTGATGACGCAGGCCTTCGTCTCCGGAATCGGGAACGTGGGCAGCGAACTGGCAGGAATCTTCGGCGACAACTCGACGCCTTAGCCCGTAACGCGGCGGCTCACCGGCTCCGCCCGATGGCGCCGTTCGCTCGCCCGCTACCGCGGGCTCCGCTCACCGGCGCGGCTCACGGGCTCCGCTCACCGGCGCGGCTCACCGGCGCGGACGCGGCTGCCAGACGACCAGCGCTGTGCTCTTGGGCACTACCGCAACCTCGCGGCGCTGGTTGGCCCGCAACACCGCCAGTTCCTCGGCCAGCTCCTTCAGCCTGGATTGCAGCGCCTCGACCTGATTGGTCAGTTCGATGATGCGTTTGATGCCGGCGAGGTTGACGCCCTCGTCCTGCGACAGGCGCTGCACCTCCCGTAGCAGGTTCACGTCGTGCTCGGAATATCGCCGCCCACCGCCAGCGGTGCGCTGCGGGCTGACCAACCCGAGCCGGTCGTAGGTGCGCAAGGTCTGCGCATGCATGCCGGCCAGCTCGGCGGCCACCGAAATGAGAAAGGTCCTGGATTCCTCGCTTTTCTTCCGATTCATGGCCATCAGCGATTACCCGCCCATCCAGCCCGGGGGTCGAAACCACTGGACCGCTCGGCCGCCGCGTAGGCTTCCAGCGCATCCTGCGCCGCGCCCTGCACGTTCGGCGGGACCGCCACCTTGACGGTGACGAGCAGGTCGCCGCTGCCACCGCTGCGCTTGGGCACACCACGTCCACGCACTCGCAGGATACGGCCGTCCGCGGTGCCCTTCGGCACCCGAACACCAACCTTGCCGTCCAGCGTGGGTACCGAAAGCGTTGAGCCCAAAGCCAATTCGGTGAAGCTAACCGGCACGGTCACGGTGAGGTCGTCGCCGTCGCGGCCGAAGACTTTGTCCGGACGCACATGGACCGTCACATACAGGTCGCCCGACGGAGCGCCGCGCAACCCGGCCTCACCCTGTCCGGCCAGCCTGATCCGCTGGCCGTCCTCAACGCCCGGCGGGATCCGCACGTTGATGGTCCGGGTGCGGGTGGTGGCCCCGTTGCCGCCGCACTCCTCGCACGGGTGCTCGATGATCGAGCCGCTTCCCCGGCATTCGGTGCACGGTTCGGAGAAGCCGAATGCCCCCTGGTTGCGGCTGATCACGCCCGAGCCGTTGCAGTTAGGGCACACCTTCGGACTGGTACCCGGACGGGCACCGCTGCCGTGGCAATTGGTACACGGCGCCGGGCTGGTCAACCGCAGTGGCATCGCGACACCCTTGGCGGCCTCGACGAAATCCAGTTCCGTCTCGGTCTCCAGATCGTTGCCACGGCGCGGCCGGCTGGGCCGGGTGCTGCCGCCCCGTCCGAACAAGCCGCCGAACAAGTCGCCGATGTTGGCGCCGCCGGACCGGCCGGCGGCGTCGAACAAGTCGTTCAGGTTGAACTCGGCGCCATCACCACCTCCGCCGAAGCCGCCGAAGTTACCCGCATCGAACCGACGGCCACCGAAGCCGCCGCCGGCGAACAGCCGGCGGGTTTCGTCGTACTCTTTGCGCTTGGCTTCATCAGACAAGACGCTGTATGCCTCGGAGACGGCCTTGAACCGTTCAGCTCCGGCGGGATTCTTGTCCGGATGCAGATCGGACGCCAGCTTACGGTACGCAGTCTTGATCTGTTTGGCGTCGGCATCGGAGGGGACGCCGAGCTCCTTGTAGAAGTCTTTTTCGACCCATTCACGCTGAGCCATACCGCGTCACCTCCTTACCTTTCTCCTTGATTCTGTGCCTTCAAAGTGGAATTAGTCACCGGAGCCGTCGGGGTTGTCGCTCGGGTCAGCCGGCTCAGTTTCCTGGCTGGCTTCGGCGGCGTCCGCCTTCGCCCGGTCGGCGGGTTCGTCGCCGACCGTGTCCACGACCGCCACCAGCGCGTTGCGCAGCACGTGCTCGCCCAGCTGGTAGCCCTGTCGCATCACGGTGCCGATCACCGGTTTAGCATCCGGGCCACCGCCACCTTCGTGCTGCACGGCTTCGTGCAGCACCGGATCGAAGTCCTCGCCTTCCTCCCCGAACGGCTTCAGCCCCAGTCCGGTCAACGCACTCATCAGCTTGTCAGCGACCGCCTTGAGCGGACCTGAATCCAGATCGCCGTGCCTGCGGGCCCGTTCGATGTCGTCCACCGCATGCAGCAACTGGTTGACGACGGCGGCCCTGGCCCGATCGGCCGCGGCCTGCTGATCGCGCATCGCCCGCTTGCGGTAGTTGGCGAAGTCCGCCTGCACCCGTTGCAGGTCGGCGGTCAGTTCGGCGACCTTGCTCGACAAACCGGCGTCCGACAAACCGGCCGGGACCGTCTCTCCCGGCACCGGAGCGCCGGGAGAGACGTGCCGCACTTCACCAGTCTCGGGATCGATCCGCCGTTTGTCGGTGACCGTTACCGGTTCCTGCTGAGTTCCGTCGGTCACTTGGACTCCCGGTCGTCGTCGACCACCTCCGCGTCCACGACATCGTCCGAGCCGCCCTGGTCGAAGCCGCCACCGGGCTGACCGCCGGTGGCGGCGCCCTCGGCCTGGGCCGCCTCGTAAATCGCCTGGCCCAGCGCCTGGGACTCCTGGCCCAGCTTCTCCATCGCGGACTTGATCGCACTGATGTCGTCGCCGCCCAATGCCGCCTTGGCCTCGCCGACTGCGGCTTCCACCTTGCTCAGGGTCTCCTCGGGCACCTTGGATCCACCCTCAGCCTCGCGCTGTTCCTTAACGAATTTCTCCGTCTGGTACACCAGCGTCTCGGCCTGGTTGCGAACGTCGGCTTCCTCGCGACGCTTGCGGTCTTCGTCAGCGTGCGCCTCGGCATCCTTGATCATCCGGTCGATCTCTTCCTTGGAGATGCCGGAGCCCTCCTGGATGCGGATCGTGTTTTCCTTGCCAGTGCCCTTGTCCTTAGCCGTGACGTGCACGATGCCGTTGGCGTCGATGTCGAAGGTGACCTCGATCTGCGGAACACCGCGTGGCGCCGGTGCGATGCCGGTCAGCTCGAACGAACCGAGCAGCTTGTTGTGCGACGCGATCTCACGCTCACCCTGGTAGACCTGGATCTGCACCGACGGCTGGTTGTCGTCGGCCGTAGTGAAGGTCTCCGACCGCTTGGTCGGAATGGTGGTATTGCGTTCGATGAGCTTGGTCATCACGCCACCCTTGGTCTCAATACCCAGGCTCAGTGGCGTAACGTCAAGCAGCAGAACGTCTTTCACCTCGCCTTTGAGGACGCCCGCCTGCAGGGCGGCGCCCACCGCGACAACCTCGTCCGGGTTGACGCCCTTGTTGGGCTCCTTGCCGCCGGTCATCTCCTTGACCAGCTCGGTGACCGCGGGCATCCGAGTCGAACCGCCGACAAGCACCACGTGGTCGATGTCACTCACCGAGATACCGGCGTCGGCGATCACCGACTGGAACGGCTTGCGGGTGCGGTCCAGCAGGTCCTGGGTGATGCGCTGGAACTCGGCACGAGTCAGCTGCTCGTCGAGGAACAGCGGGTTCTTGTCGGCGTCGACGGTGATGTAGGGCAGGTTGATCGAGGTGCTCTGCGAGCTCGAGAGTTCGATCTTGGCCTTCTCGGCGGCTTCACGCAGCCGCTGCATGGCCATCTTGTCCTTGGTCAGGTCGATGCCGCTGGTGCCCTTGAACTTCTCCACCAGCCAGTCGACGACGCGCTGGTCCCAGTCGTCGCCACCGAGGTGGTTGTCACCGCTGGTGGCACGCACCTCGACCACCCCTTCGCCGATCTCGAGCAGCGAGACGTCGAAGGTGCCGCCGCCGAGGTCGAAGACCAGGATGGTCTGTTCCTTCTCACCCTTGTCGAGGCCGTAGGCCAGCGCGGCCGCGGTCGGCTCATTGACGATGCGCAGCACATTGAGGCCGGCGATCTGGCCGGCGTCTTTGGTGGCCTGACGCTGGGCGTCGTTGAAGTAGGCGGGCACGGTGATGACCGCGTCGGTGATGTCCTCACCGAGGTAGGCCTCGGCGTCCCGCTTGAGCTTCATCAGCACCCGGGCGCTGATCTCTGGGGCGGTGTACTTCTTACTGTCGATCTCGATCGACCAGTCGGTGCCCATGTGCCGCTTGACCGAGCGGATGGTGCGGTCGACGTTGGTCACTGCCTGGTTCTTGGCGGGCTGGCCAACCAGCACTTCGCCGTTGCGCGCGAACGCCACGACGGATGGAGTCGTCCTCGAGCCCTCGGAGTTAGCGACGACGACGGGGTCGCCACCCTCCAGAACCGAGACGACGGAGTTGGTGGTCCCGAGGTCGATGCCGACCGCACGAGCCATGGTGATTCCTCCTGAGTGTGTAGAGCTTCATGTATTGCACTATGCTGAGCGAACCCCGCTCAAGACTGCTCCGTCGACGTTCTGCTGTCAACTCAGACTTGAGTCCGATTCACTCAACTTGTCGATCATGCTAACGGCATGCGTCTGAGCTTTGTTCCCGGGGGGCCTTGCACTGTCCAAAAGGACCCAGCAGCACTTTGCGACCGGACTCGGCGCAACATCAGACATACCCGCAGACGAACGACTGTTCGCCTTGGGGCATAGCGTGTTACGCAGGTCTCCAACTGGGGCCGTCAAAAACGAAGGCATCGCACTGGCCAGCGAGCCGCAGCAGCAACCGCAGGTGTGGATGCGTCTCGGCGGGGTTAGCACGCACCACCATCAAATCGTAAGCGCCACCGTCGATTACGGAATGGACATAGTCCAGAAGCGGATCGGGCACAAAACCAAGATGGATCCCGTCATCAACAATCCGAACGGCACGTGAGTTGACGGGGTTGGCTGGATCACGTCCTAGGCTCAGTCGGTGCCCCCCTGACAGCCCGGTTATCCGCTCACTCGCCACAGGGCCGCGGTGCCTGACGCCGTGCGCAAGAAAATGTGCTGAGGTCTGACCGGTAGATCGCTCAAACCTGGGTAGGGAGACCAGCTCGATAGGGTCTCCTTCACGATGCCCGCCGGAGGCAGTGAGAATCTCCCACGCGTCAGCGTCAGCGTCGAGGTCGAGCGCCTCAAGGTACTGGGGGCGATCTGGCCGCTTGGCGCTCATCACCCGGTCGGCGAACGACGGAAACAACCTCTCGGACCGGTAGTGACGCCGCACATCACGGAATCCGACGATCGGTACAAAACTGGGGTCGCCCGCCACCTGAGCCAAATAGGTGAACTCGTAGACCGGCAGCGAATCTTCGTTCGTAGTCTTATCGAGATAGCCAATCGCCCGGTACACCCCATCGTCGGCACCTCGACGCGTGACGATCAATCGCGACCGACAGACGCGTGACGTGGCATGTGTCGACTCAGGCAACAGATCAACGGAGTGCATCACGGAGTCGCTTTCGGTTAACGGCTAGCGCTGTCCTCACAAAGCTACGGGTAGGGGACGACAGATTGGGTGTCGCTGCAACAACATCGAAGCATAAATCCAGTTCAACCTCGGTAATTTGGGCAAGCCAATGTCTTGGCAGCATCTCCACAGACAGATAACGCCCTCGCGGCTACACCGATGAGACTGATCGATTGTCCTCCATCGAACCGTTTGGTTCTGCCGTGCTCACACCATCGATCAACGGTTTGGTGATCGACCCGCTGCTTACGGATGCGGTCCCCGTCACCGCTGGCTAGCGCTGAGGCATGATCGAAACTTGGGCCGAGGCAGACGTCGCCTGTTCCGGAATTTTGCAGCACACCCCAATTGTGGGCATGTCTGTCCGTGTTGGCGATCCAGGCATCCAGCACCAGATAACCTGCAAAAACGTCGAAAGCGGCCCAGTCGGCGTACTCGGTGCCGATCGGGCCCCGCAACTCGGTAAGCGCCACGTCAATAGCCTCGATTGTGTGGCCGCGACACGACTTGGTATCGAACTCGTCATCACGCTCAGCAAGCAACGCCGCTCCCGAAGTCCAGGCCCATCTGCGCGGGCGCATGTCTCGGCTCATGGAGCCATAAACCCGCTCGTGGGTGTGCAATTGAATGACAGTGGGCAACTCCGTTTCCGCCGCGGGGACGGCAACAAGCTTCGCAAGTTCGTAGGAGATCTTCTCGGCCCAGTCCTCTCCACGAATTAGCACATCGGGCTGATCGCCGCGGCTTTGACGTTCCGTAGAAAGCTTTAAGGACTTAATCCGGCGGGGCTTGAACAACCAGTGCCCGGCATAGCGGGAAGACGCGGGCGCCACGAACCACCGTTTGGCCTCGTCGCCACCTGGCTCACTCTCACCACGCGTCCAGCCGGCAAGATCGACGACCTCGAAGCTGTCCACCACGGTCCGAACTCTAAGGCGTGCCTTAGTGCTGCGGGACAGGCGACAGGCGAACATGTTCGCTTAAACAGGTCGTATGTCCGCGAGGGTCGACTGGATGGGCAATCCGGCACCTGACGAAAAGCAGCCAGCGAAATGTTCGGGGAGACCCCCTAGCTCAATAGTTCTCAGGTCTGACGAACTCAGTCCCAGTGGGGACCTGACCGGCATCGCCTCCCAGCTTGGGAGAGCAGGGCGCACGCCTGGCGGTCTGCAAACGGGCTGACGTCGAGATTTCGCGGCCGTCCGCATGACCCGTATCACCGGCACCGTCACCGACCTTGGACCGATGCTGGGCCGCAGTCGCTGCGAGGGAACGGAGGGAATGGCAGGCCGCAATCCTGTCCACGACGCCGTTGCTGTCGCTCACCGGCGCGGTAGCCCGCTTGATGGTTGGCGCCCGCATCGGCGGTCACGCCCTGATCATTCCGGCGACGATCTGCCTGGTGCTGGCCGCCGTCGGGATAGCACCCAGTCGCCGGCACCGCCCTGAGGAAATGTTGTGGTCGCCGAGGCGGCAAGTGCTTAGCCGTCAGTGCGCGACTCCTCCGGAGCCCAGGGCAGCGGCGGTCGGGGTTGGCCGGGAAACAGAAAGTCCACGAAGGCCGCGGCCGTAGGCTGCGGCTCGTGATTGGCCAAGCCTGGCCGCTCATTCGCCTCGATGAAGGTGTAGTCGGCGGCCGTGACGTCGGGGACTAAGAGGTCGATGCCAGCCACCGGGATACCGATCGCCTCGGCCGCTTGCACCGCTATCCGAGTCAGTTCCGGGTTTACCCGGCCGGTTACGTCGTGCAACCTACCGCCCTGATGCAGGTTCGCCGTGGCACGAACACGCAGCGCGGTTCCTTCCGGCAACACCTCGTCCAGGCGCCAACCTTCCTTAGCGACCGTCTCGTGCGTGAGGTCATCGAGAGGAATGCAGGACTCTCCGTCGGTGGCGGCAGAGCGCCGTCGACTTTCGGCCTCGATCAATTCACGAACACTGTGTTTGCCCGTACCGATGACCTCAGGAGGCATCCGCAACGCGGCCGCCACCACCCGGCCGTCGATCACCACCAACCGCAGGTCATCGCCATGCACGCGCTCTTCAATCAGCACTTCCGGGTGTTGCTCCCTCGCCCGGGCCAACGCCGCGGCCAGCTCTGCGCGACCGCTGTCGGCAGTCACTCCTACGGTGATGCCCTTCCCCTGCTCTCCCCGGCACGGCTTGACCACCGCCTCTCCCACCTCGTCGAGGAATGTGTAATCGTCCTCGTCGAAAGTGGCCAGGTGCGCCCGGGGAACCGCGATGCCCGCCTTTTCGACGAGACGCCGGGTCAACCGCTTGTCGTCGCAGCGGCACATCGCGATCGCCGAGGTGTACTCGGACAGGGACTCGCGGGTGATCACGGTGCGGCCGCCATGGGAAAGGCGCATCTCACCCGTTTCGGCATCCACCACTTCGACGAAAATGCCTCGGCGCAGTGCCTCCTCGGCAATGATCCGCGCATACGGATTGAGGTCGTCAACCGTTTCCGGCGGCGAGGTGAACAAACGCTCGTTGATGGTGTTCTTGCGCTTGATCACCAGCACCGGGACGCGGCGGAACCCCAGCTTCTCGTACAGGGCGATCGCACCTGCGTTGTCGTGGGCCACCGACAGATCGAGATAGGCTCGTCCCTGTCGGCGAAAGTGATCGGCCATCGCCCGGGTCAAAGCTTCGCCGATGCCCGGCAGGGCGGCGGCCGGATCTACCGCGAGCGTCCACAGGCTCGCGCCGCGCTCCGGATCCGAGAAAAGCCTCTCGTGGTCGACACCGGTGACGGCACCTACTAACGCGCCGTCGTCGTTGCGCACGGCAACCAGGTATGTCACCGCAGCCACGTGTCGATGGTTGTGCCAAATCGTCTCGACCGGCGCCGGCACCATTCCACACCGCACCAACACCCGGTTCATGGCATCGGCTTCAGCCGGAGAACCCAGGGTGCGCACCGTGATGCCCCGGGGAGACTGAGCCGATTCCATCGGGCCGGTGAGGCGGAGTCGGTAGGTGTGGCTCGGGTCGATGAACAGTTCAGTCGGTGCCCCGGCAACGACGACGTGAGATTCGCGTGCATAGATGCATACGTCACGCCGCCCGGGCGCTTCTTGCCGCAATGCCCGGACCAGCACGGACGAATCGGCGAAGGTCTGACCGAAAATCAGCCGACCCCAACCCAATTCGAGTTCAACATCCTTATCCATTACCTCGACAAGGTGTGCAGGCGAGGCGTCGTGCAGACCGAGAGTGATCGCCTCGGGATGTTGTTGAACGGGCTCCATGGGGCTCATGCGGCCACCCGGATCACCCGACGACGCAGCGGCCGCAGTACTGCCGTCCGCCGATGGCCACTGGCAGGAATCCCCGCCAGGGCTCCAGGCCTCCAATCCAGATGTCATGGTCTCGTTGGTTACCCATTTCCAGCACTGATCCACGGATCGCCGCGTCACCGTACGGGTGACCCCGGAGGTCGTACGCGTGCTACCGCATCGAGCGCGGGGAAGCGCCGAGTCGCTGCGGGTAAGCGATCCCGGCCTGTCCGGTATCGCTCAACCGCGACCGCCCGTCCCAGCACACCGATCCGGCCTATGCGGTGTCTATGAAACGGCAAGAAACGAGGTTTCGCCTTATGGCCTAGTCGTTAAACTCGACGAAGAACCAGCTCGGGGGAGGTGAGTCGGACAGCCATGCCGTTGGCAAAACAGATCATCCGTGAAGGCGCGATGTCCGAGCAAAGTCGGGTGCTGGCCTACAGTTCCCTCCTCGCCATGAACGCCGGATGGGTGAACGCGGTGGCGATCCTGATCATGGCGGTCCCAGTCGGCAACCTGACCGGCATCACGACCCAGATCGGCATGGACACAGCGCATCCCTGGCGATACGAAAGTCACGTCCTGGTGGCAATTTTGATTGGGTTCCTGCTGGGCGCGGCCATAGCCGGGGCGTTGCTCGCGTCCAAGCGTGTCCCAGTCGGCACCCGCCACGCTGCCGTGTTGGCTCTGCAGGGAACGCTGCTGCTCCTTGCCGCCGCCGGCATCGAAGAACCAGGCGTCAAGTCGTTAATCATGGGATCTGGAATTGAGGAAACAGCGGTGCAGGCAATGCTGGCCGCATCCGCCCTCGGCCTGCAGAATGGGCTGACCTCGAGTTTCCGCGGAATGGCGGTCCGCACTACCCACTTCACCGGCACCGTCACCGACCTCGGACTGATGCTTGGCCGCAGCCGCCAACAAGGGATTGACAAGTGGAAGGCCGCCATCCTTTCAACGACGCTGTTGCTGTTCCTCACCGGCGCGGTAGCCGGCCTGATGGCCGGGGCCCGCATCGGCGGCCACGCCCTTATCGTCCCTGCGACGATCTGCTTAGTTCTGGCCGCAGTCTGCCTGGCAGGCAGCCGCAAACGTCGTATCCGGGGAGAAGTTGCGACCCAAGAAACGGTCAGCAGCTAACCCGCACCCACAATCCACCCACTCGCCGCACCCAGATAACAGAGCGATTGCTCTGTTACCATGGCGGCCATGCCGCGTCCCCGCGTGTATGACCCGGATAAGGTGCTCGACGCCGCCGAGGCGTTAGCCGTCGCTTCAGGACCGACGGCGGTGACGATCCGCGCGATCAGTGCGGACGTCGGCGTTTCCAATGGTGCGTTGTATCACACCTTCGGGTCGCGGGCCGGGTTGCTCGGCCAAGCCTGGTTGCGCGCGGGTCGTCGATTTCTTCAGACACAGAGCGCGCTGGTGGACGCGGCCCTTGCAGGACCGGGCTGCGAGACCGGCGTCGAGGCCGTGGCGGCCGCCGCTGACGCACCGGCGGCCTTCGCTGAGCAACACGCAAACTCGTGCCGGCTGCTGCTGACGATGCCGCGAGAGGAATTTCTCACCCCCGAGCTCCCCGAAGAAATTGCCGGTGAGATAAGCACTCTCGAAGCGCAGCTGGTCTCCTTGATGATCCGGCTGGCACGCAGCCTGTGGAACCGCAAGGACGCTGCGGCGGTGGACACCATCACGATGTGCATCGTCGATCTGCCGACCGCGATCCTGCTGCGGCGCGACCGACTGCACAGCCAGACGGCGCGCGAGCAGCTGCGCGCCGCGGTGCGGGCTGTCCTGCACGTTGAGCCACCCATTCGCCAACCTGGAAGGAATACCTCATGACAATCAGCCTCAGCCACGACGAGAAGATCGCCATCCTCGACCTCGGGGATGGCGAAAACCGATTCTCCCCAAGCTTTCTCGACGACATCGACGCTCACCTGGACGACATTGAGGCCAGCGGCGCGCACGCAATGGTTACCACAGCGACGGGAAAGTTCTACACCAATGGCCTGGATCTGGACTGGCTGGGCGCGCACGGTGAGCAAACCCAGTGGTACGTGGGCCGGGTCCAGGGCCTGCTGGCGCGGGTGCTCACGCTGCCCATGCCCACCGCCGCGGCTGTCGTCGGCCACGCGTTCGGAGGCGGAGCGATGCTGGCCCTCGCCCACGATTTCCGGGTGATGCGCGCCGATCGCGGTTTCTTCTGCTTCCCCGAGGCAGACATCAACATCCCCTTCACGCCCGGCATGGCCGCGTTGATCCAAGCCAAACTCACCCCGCAGGCGGCCGTCGCCTCCATGACCACCGGGCGTCGCTTCGGCGGTGCCGACGCGGCTGGCATCGGGATCGTGGACGCCACCGCGAACGAAGGAGCGGTGACAGCCGCGGCCGTGGAAATGCTTCGTCCGCTGGGCAGCAAGGACCCGGGCACGCTGGGCGCGATCAAGCGCGCCATGTTCGGCAGTGCAGCGGAGGCTCTCACCGCCGGACGTGTCGACGGCTGAGCTCAGACCGGCTCGTTGAGCCACGCCGCGATGCCGGTGCCGCGTCAGGTCGGGTCGGATGGCGTCGGGTCGATGAGAGCATCGACCGCCGGTCATCGGGCAGGAAGGAGCCGGCGTCAGCCACCGGACTGCGCAACGGCTGCCAGGCCCGTGAACTGCCAGCGACGCCACCGTGGGATAGCCTGACGCGATGGCACCGCGCGCAGGCGCGCTGGACCGCGAAGACGCGGGTTATCACAAGGCGCTCAGAAATCGTCAAATCCAAATGATCGCCCTGGGCGGCGCCATCGGTACCGGGCTGTTCCTGGGTGCCGGCGGCCGGCTAGCGTCTGCAGGACCGGGGTTGTTCATCGTTTACGCGATCTGCGGCGTCTTTGTCTTCCTCATCCTGCGTGCCCTCGGCGAGCTCGTTCTCTACCGCCCGTCGTCGGGATCTTTCGTGTCCTACGCTCGCGAATTCTTCGGCGAGAAGGTGGCTTACGCCGCCGGCTGGATGTACTTCCTGAACTGGGCGATGACCGGAATCGTGGACACCACCGCCATCGCGCACTACTGCCACTACTGGCAGGCGATGCATGTCATTCCCCAGTGGCTGCTCGCATTGATCGCGCTGCTTGCGGTGCTGTCGATGAACCTGATCTCGGTCAAGCTGTTCGGTGAGCTGGAGTTCTGGGCGGCGTTGGTCAAGGTGCTGGCGCTGGTGGCGTTCCTGGTCGTCGGCACCGTGTTCCTGGCGGGAGGGTTCAAGGTGGCCGGCCAGGACACCGGGTGGTCGCTGTGGAGCAGTCACGGCGGCCTATTGCCGACGGGTCTGCTGTCCCTGGTGTTGGTCACCTCTGGGGTGGTGTTCGCCTATGCTGCAATCGAATTGGTGGGCATTGCCGCCGGGGAGACGGCGGAGCCGGAGAAGATCATGCCCCGCGCGATCAACTCAGTGGTCTTCCGCATCGCGGTCTTCTACATCGGGTCGACGATCTTGCTGGCGCTGCTACTGCCCTACTCCGCCTACCAGGACCATGTGAGCCCGTTCGTAACGTTCTTCTCGAAGGTCGGCTTCGCCGGGGGCGGCAGCCTGATGAACCTTGTGGTGCTGACCGCCGCGCTGTCGAGCTTGAATGCTGGCTTATATTCCACCGGCCGCATCCTGCGGTCGATGGCGATCAACGGCAGCGGACCGAAGTTCACCGCGCCGCTGTCGAAGAACGGCGTGCCGTTCGGCGGAATCCTGCTTACCGCCGGGATCGGTCTTTTCGGCATCGTGCTCAACGCCGTGACCCCGAGTCAGGCCTTCGAGATCGTGCTTCACATAGCCGCAACGGGAGTCATCGTCGCGTGGGCGACGATCGTGGCCTGCCAGCTGCGTTTCCACCACTTGGCGCGGGCAGGCCAGATGGAGCGCCCGAAGTTCCGGATGCCGTGGTCGCCGTACACCGGCTGGGTCACGCTGGCATTTCTGGTGGGGGTGCTGGTGCTGATGATGTTCGACGAGGTATACGGCCGCTGGATGCTGGCTGCGATGGCGTTCGGCATCCCGGCGCTCATCGGTGGCTGGTTCGTGGTCCGCGGCCGAGTGCGCGATGCCGCCACCGAAGTCGACGGGGCGGATATGGCCGACGAGTCAGCTCCGGCTAATTGACGCCGCGGTGATAACGCTTTGCCATCGGCAGCGTTCCAAGGGCGCGTCCCTGCAACGTCTCGCCTGCTGCCCTGCGTAATCTGAGTCCCTGAAATCTCAGAGTCCGGGGAGTAGCGCGTTGCGGTGGTTGTCAAAGGCACGGTGGGGCCTGCTGGCCGCTGCCGTGCTCATTGCCGGTTGCAGTACCACCATCGACGGCAGACCGATCGCCGCACCGGGGGCGGGACCGACCGAACCCGCCTTCCCCACCCCAAGGCCGACCGTTGCCCCGCCGGCAACATCGACACCCATCGCAGTCCCGGTGCCACCGCCGTCTACCAGCTCCGCCCCCGGAGCCATCCCTCTCAAGCCCGATCAGAACGGCTATGTCTTCATCGAGACCAAGTCCGGCGTGACCCGTTGCCAGATCAATAGGGAAAGCGTCGGCTGCGAGGCACCGTTCACCAACTCGCCAATCAAGGAGGGGGAGCACGCCAACGGCGTCCGCATCACCTCCGCCGGGGATATGCAATGGGTGCTCGGCAACCTCGGTGCCATCCCAACGGTGACCATCGACTACACGACGTACGACGCGCAGGGTTGGACCATCGTCGCCACCAAGGACGGCACCCGCTTCTCCAACAACGGCACCGGCCACGGCATGTTCGTCAGCCTCGACAAGGTCGACACGTTCTGAGATCGCCCGCAGTGAGTCCGCAAAGATGCAATTGCGGCATCGAGCCGTCGGTTCGCCACAGCACCTGCTTGCCCGGGTCGGCATCGCCGCCCCCGGCGATGATTCGGGCGGAGGATTATTTCGCCGCGACTGGATTGACCGACAATCGGAAACCTACGCGATAATTGATAATATCCGAGAATTTGGTCGATTATACCTCCGTTTTTTATTACGTAATCCAGCGCAAGTAACGTTTACTCATAAAGCATTGTCATTGCATCGGCAATCGAAAAGTATCTGCTCAGCGACAACCAATTAGATTGGCTAGCAACCCCGCTCGCCGCCGAGACCTGGCCTAATTCAACCGGCCGGTGCCTCCAACCACCCAACCGAGCCCGCGGATTCAATCCCGATCACAATGCCGGGGGCGCCCGTCATCAACAAGGCACTACAACCCGGATTGACTCAAGACACCTACCTCACGGTCGGCCGTGGGCGCACCAGGGATTTCCGAATAGATAAGCTCAAGCGGCCGGCTTTCTCGAGCCGAGCAGCTGCTGCCGACTCGAACTCGTCAGACGGCTTGCGCGCCAGCGTTTCGGGTCCGAAGAATCGCCATAAACAGCACTCAAGCCGCGCATCGGAACTGACCGGGCGCGCGACCTATACGATCAGAACTGTGGAACGGTACGGCCCACCGGACGACTTCAACAACCAGCCCACCCAGTACGGCGGCTACGGCGGATATCCGCCGCAGGGTCCGCCCCCGGGTCGGCCTCCGCAGGGTCCACCCCCGCAGGGCCCGCCTCCATATGGCCCGCCCTCGTATGGCCAGCCACCGCAGAATCAGCCGACCATAGAAGGTCCGCCGCCACCCGGCGGCACACCGCCGCACAACCGACCCACCGTGGAACACGGGCACCCCGGCCAGCCTATGCAGTATCAACCGACACTCGAGGGCCCGCCGGAGCAGTATGAGCCCCTCGGAGCCGAAGACTCCGACGCCGATGCTCGGCCGTGGTACCGCAACCCCCTAACGCTCATCGGTTGGGCGATCCTCGTGCTGATCCTGCTCGTCCTGATCGCTTACGGCGTCACTCAGCTGCTCAGCGGCGGCACGAGCAACGCCCCGTCCCCCGGTACTACGTCGACCCCCACGACCCCCACGACCACGGCCATGACAACCACGACCACCACCACACCCGAGCCGACCACCACCACGACGACGGAACCGACGACAACACCCACCGCGGCTCCACCGGCCAACCCGCCCCGAAATCAGCCACCCGGCACGCAACAACCGCCGCGACGCCCGCGTTTTCCAGATCTGCCGTCCACCATCACCATCCCCGGTGGTCCCATCATCACACTGCCCAACCTGCCCCGTTGAGGCCCGTGAGAACTCGGTCAAGGTTTGATTGCTGATCGGTCACGGGCGGCGTGCGCAACGCGGCATGGGTGTGCGTAACGAATACAGTCGTGGCCCGTGACGAGGTACGACCCGCCTGACTATGGCGCCAACGACCCGACCGCCCACGGCAACTTCGGCTACGGGCCCAGCGGTGGCGGGTACGGACAACCGGCCGGCGGCGGATACCCGCCCGAACCGCAACCCGAGCCCACTCCCGGCTGGCGCAAGCCCCTCGCGTTGGTGGGGTGGGGCGTGCTGATCGCGGTATTGATCGCGCTGATCATCTATGGAATCGTCCTGCTCGCCCGCGGCCGCCCCAGCCCAGCCACAGTCACCACGACCGTGACCACGGTGGCGCCGGCGACGACCACGACGACCACCACCACCACACCAACCACGACCACAACAACCACAACCACCACCACCACCACCACGACAACAACCACCACGACCACGCCCACCACCGAGACCTCGCCCACCACCGAGACCACGAGGCCGTCGACGACGACCGCATCGCCCACCACGACGCCCGCCAATTCCCCGGCACCCGCGGCGATCCCCGGGCTGAGGTCGCAGATCACGTTGCCGGCGATACCCACCGTCATCAATCTGCGTCCGGGTCTGTGACCCGGTCCCGCCCTCTCCGCGACGGCTAGGGTGGGGAACGGCCCCCGACCGCAACGAAAACTAGGGATGACGAAGGGTTGTGGATATGAGCGAGTCGCTCGGGTTGTCGATTGGCGTGGCCAACCTGGTGGCGGCGCGCTCCGGTAGCGTCCCGGTCTCCCGCACACCCGTCGTGACGTTGTTCGAGAACCGCCAATCCGAAGTTGGGCTACCCGAGGAGAACCCGAACCTAACCGAACTCGGCCTGGTGCTGCGCGGGTTTGTGGAACGCGTCGGTGATCCGGCGCCGCTGGTGGCGGCCGACGGAACGAAATACCTGGGGCAGGCGCTGACCGTCGAAGCCCTCGAAGCGATGGCGCGCACCGTGGGCCACGGCACGCCAATCACGGTCGCCGTGCCCGCGTATTGGTCAGACAACCAGGTCGCGGCGTTGCGCCAGGAACTGTTCGCCCAGCCCGACCTGACGGCGCGCGGTGGCACTCCGACGCTGATCTCCGACGCCACAGCGGCGCTGACCGCAGTTAGTGCCCGACCCGGATTCCCCAGGCAAGGCGTCGTCGCGTTGTGTGACTTCGGCGCCGGCGGCACCAGCGTCACGCTGGCCGACGCCGGATCCAACTTGCAGCAAATCGGCAGCACGGTGCGCGACAGCGAGTTCTCCGGCGACGGCCTCGACCAGCTGATCCTCAATCATCTGCTGGCCGTCTCCCCGAGCGTGGACAGCGCCGACGTCTCCGGCACCGCGACATCAATGGGCTCGGTCACGCGGATGCTCAGCGGCTGCCGCGCCGCCAAGGAGCAACTGTCCGCGGCTACGGTGGCGCATGTCGCGACAGGCACCGCCGACGGTGATCTGCGATTGACCCGCAGCGAGTTCGAACAACTCATCGCGCCGCCGTTGGACCGTTTCCTTTCCTCCATCGGAGAAGTGCTGCAGCGCAACGGGATTAACCAGCCGTCCGGGGTGGCGGTCGTCGGCGGCGGCGCCAGCATCCCGCTGCTCACCACCCGGATTTCAGAACGCCTGCGGGCTCCGGTCTTCACTACTGCGCAACCGCTGTTTGCCGCCGCGATCGGTGCGGCGACGCTCGGCGACGTGCAGTCGTCGGCGGCGGGCGAGGCCACCGGCGTCGGCCCCGCCGTCAACATGCCGACCAGCATTGTCGGCGCCGTCGGTCCTGAGACGCTGGCATCCCCGACAGCAGCGGTAGACACCGAAGCCTTCCCAGAGGGTGCCCGCCAGACGACCGATCGTGCGTTGGCGTGGTCCCAAGACAGCGGTACCGGCATGGAGCCGGTCCCCTACACCGGACCTGCCGATTACACCGGCCCAGTCGACCCCCCGGTCACATCGGCCTATCCCGACACTCAACAGGACCGCCACCCTGCCGAACCGGTGGTCCCGCCGTGGTATCGACGCCCGGCCATCCTGTTGAGCCTCGCCGGCGCTGCGGCGGCCATCATCGTCGCCGTGGTACTGGCGCTGACCCTGCGGCCAACTAACGCCAAGCCCGTCGTGACCACCTCCCAGCCGCCGCCCTTCACCACCGTCGTGACCGGGCCGGATAACAGCCCCACCGAGACGGTGGTCACCCCGCCGCCAGTCACCGTGACCACCACGCCCGCTACGACCACCACCACTTCGCCGCCGACTACTACATCCACCACGTCGACGACGTCAACCACGACGTCGACGACGACTACCACCACAACCACCCAACCGACCACCACGACGACGACGCAGCCGACCACGACCCCACCAAGCACGACCACCCAACCGACCACCACGCAGGCACCACCGACCACCACCCAGAAGCCGCCGAGCACCACGGCAGCGCCGGTGACGCCCACCACGGCGGCGCCCGCGGGCTGATTCGGAGTGCCGCTGCAAAATTGCGCCACCTCGTATGCGGATTCTCCGTCGCCCCGGCACCGCTACATCACCGCTTACCGGATAAATAGTCCGCTTACTGACAATATCCGCGGTAACTTGGGTCTTGGCCCTACCTAGATGTAGATCTACAATTCCCACAGGTGCGCCACTGGTCGAGGTTGTCGCACAGCTCGAAAAGCGTGTCTGTTGCGGCGCTGCAGATCGGCTCCGGAGGTGGAGGCCTATGAGTTACACGATCGAAAAAATGTTTCGTTTTGATGCGGGCCATCGATCTTTGGGCTTCAACTATAAGAAAGAAGAAACCATCCACGGCCACACTTGGCAGCTCAAGCTGGTGCTGGAGTTTCAGGGCGACTTGGATGAAATGAAGACCGTATTCGACACCAACGAACTGGCCGTTGTCGTGAAGCCCATTATCGACGATCTGGACCATTCATTCATTATGTGGGACCAGGACCCAATATTGACCGATTTTATTAAAGTCTGCGAGCTTGCGGACATCGCGGACAAGGTCTATACGGTCGATTTCAATCCCACTATAGAAGGCCTCGTACAGCACATTTACGATCGAATTAATGGCCAACTCATGCTCGATGGCTGCGTACTGAAACGCGCAGAACTTCAATGCGCGTCGACGCTCAATGCAAGTTACGGAGTCAATTAACTGCAGTGCCACCCCACCACGTCGAGGGAGTACGGTTATGCCCTATACCATCAAGCAAACCATTCGTCTCGAAATGGGTCATCGCACCTGGACCCACGATATGCGCACCAGTAGAGGCGGGAGTGAACTCTACACTCCGGAATTGGTCGCCAACAAATGCGCCAACCTTCATGGGCACACCATCTTTGTTTCCGTGACCCTCGTTGGCGACAGCCTTGACGAGCAATACTTCTTGCTGGATACCGATCTGTTAGAGAATGCATTTCGACCGATCTTGGACGAGGTGGATCACGCGTTTGTGGTCGATAAGAGCGATCCGCTTTATGAGGATATCGCTGCGGTCGCGAGAAAAGGTGGACTCAAACTGTGCACGGTCGACTTTTCACCCACTTTTGAAGCGCTGGTAAGGCATTTCTACGACCGCCTGCAAGCCGTCATCGACGAAAAAGGGTTGGCAGACCAGCTGCGAATCAAAGAAATGAAGGTGCTCGGCGAACAAACGGTCGAGGCCACCTACTGCGGAGCATAGAACCGCCTCTCCACCCGCGGGCCAGGCGACCGCACCCGGGCCGCGTGCACTGATCCAATGGGGACACGCGAGACCACCATCGGACGCGACGGGTTCAGCGACGCGCGGGAAATTCGGCCAGCATCGCCTCGGCGCTGCGGACCGCCGCACGGCAGGCTCTGGTGGTGAACGGGTCGTTGAGCGGATGCTCTGCGCGGCGGCGCCAATGTTGCGCCGCGGCGAACGCCGCCCGGGAAACCTCCTGGGGGTCGGTCCTGAATGCCTGCGGATCCAGGCCCAGTCTGCTGGCCGGGCCGGTGCCCGAACCGCCGATGATTCGCCGTAGCAGCACAACGTCATCGTTCTTCAAAGTCGTTGTGCACGAGGATAATTGACTCAGTAATCGAAGTTCCTCGAAGGCGTGGGTGTCGGCCAGCAGCGGGTCGATGTCGGCGATCACGTACGGTGTGGCCGGCACCGGGTGCGCTTCGACGAACCGGCGCAGCGATACCAACGCGGTGTGCGCCTTGAGCATGTCCGACCGCTGCGCGAACTGCTGGTCGATCACGTTGCGCAACGCCACCAACCCGCTGCGTTCCAACAGCTCGGAGGCCAACCTCGACGCATCGGCAACACCGGCCGCCAGCACCGCAATCGAGATCCGGATGCCGAACATCCCGAACCGCTCCAGCAGGTGGGCACGGGTCGCCGCGTCCACCGGCAACGGGCTGTCCGCACGCACGAAGCGATCCACGCTCAGCAGTGCCCTGTTGAGCTCGGCGGCGTCGGATCCGGCGAGCTTCTGCAGGGCGACGAACTCACTTTGTCGCAACGTGCGCGCGGTCATTGCGAGCAGCCCCGACACCGGCACCACCGCCTGGCAGATGCCTGTCTCATTCATCTCGCTGGTGAACCGCTTGGCTACGTCATTGGCCGACAGCATCGCATCGATGCGGCCGGCGCCGATCTCGTCCGCGCGCGATGCGACCCCGATGATGCCGAGTGCCCCCGCCGACCCACCCACCAGCCCGCCGATCTGCTTGAGCAACGCGATATCGGCCGCGTTGAGGGTGCGCAGCAGAAACACCACCGCGTCAACCCGCGGCACCCCGTCAGGGGGGACCAGCAGTCGAAGCGTGCGCTCGGAGGCATCTCGGGTCAAAGACGACGTGCCCGGGGTGTCGATGATGGTGGCGTGCAGCAACTCCGGGGCCGGCCACTCGACATCCAGGTGGGCCACTTCTGCAGGGTTGAGGCTACGTAGGTCGAAGCTCAGTCCGTCGCGGTGGGTGATCGGCACGTTGCTGCGTCGCCCGCCCTGGTGGATCGCGGTGACCCTCGGTACCGGGCCGTGCCGAAACCAGGTCACGATCCTGGTCGCCTCGGTCGCGTCCGTCGGCGCGATGTCGTCACCGACCAGCGCGTTGACCAGCGTGGACTTGCCCGCCTTGAGCGTGCCCGCCAGCGCGATGCGGATCGGCTCGGCTAAGCGTGCCCCGATGCGTTCCAGCTCGTAGAAGACGTCCGGCCGCTGCCGGTAGGCGGGTTCGCCTCGATAAGCCTGGATGGTTCCGCCCAGAATGGCGCGGACCCGATCGCTTGTGCTCACGCTCGTCCTATGGTCGCCTGTGGTCGCAGTTTGTCTAAGTTTTCGGCCACCTGGCGCAAGATGTCCAATTGCCGCTCCAGTTCGCGGACCCTGGTATCGCGCTCCACATCTTCCAGATGCGCTGCGGTCAGGGTGGCCTGCAGCGATTCGTTGAGCGAGCGACTGAGCTCGTTGCCGATGTCGCGGTAGTGATCCCGCAGTTTGCGGTGGATCGTCTTGAGTCGGTCGCGGGACTCCTTGCCGACAACGAAAGAGACCTCGTCGACGAAACGCCGCACGTTGGCCTTCGCCTCGGCGCGGGCCCGCACGAGCCGGCTCTGCTTCTCCTCCTTGTAGGCCATCCGGCCCAGCAACAGCCCGGCGCCCACCGACACCGGATTGAACAGGCCAAGCCCGGCCACCGACGACAGCATGCCGATCATCACCACTCCGCCATAGGAACCGCGCAATCCGGAGAGCGCTTTTTGACCTTTGCCCTGCGGTTTGGACTCCAGCTCCGCCACGGCCTTGAGTTGATCGAAGTTGGCCGCCATCAGTCGCGACGTCAGCTCCGGCGACATCACCGAATCGAGACCGGCATCGGCGAAGGAGCGAGCGACGTCGTCGGCCAGGGCCGCCGAGCGCTGGTAAGCCCAGACGAAGTTGTCCCCGACAGCGGTGGCGATGGCCTCCTCGACCTCGGCGCCGATCTCCGCCCAATGCAGGGTCGGATCGCACGAATCAATGCGTTTCTCGATGTCGTCGGTGACGGCGCGAAAGCGTACCCGCAGGTCGTGGTCCACGTCATTGCTCACATCAGTGAACCCATCGTTGAGCACCTGTTGCCACAGTGCGGTCGCCTGCAGGGCGTTTTCGGCTTCCCGCTTTCGCCGTTGCAGATCGCCCGCCAACCTGTCTCGCAGCCCAGGATCATTGACAGCCGTCAGTTCCGACCCCGCCGTTATGCTCAATTGTTCTGCAGCAGAATGGATTTCGCTCAACACCTCGTCGCGCACCCGGTCGATCTCGCGAGTGAGGACCTTCTCGCTCAAGAATTTGACGACGGCAGGAAAGTTGGACTCGTCGTTAAGTTCTTTATCGTTGAGACTCACGGCGTGGCTGCGCAGCAGCGACGAGACCGGGATGATCGGCATCGGCACCCGGGCGCGCTGCAGGTGATTGGCGTTGGTGTTGACGATTTGACGCCAGTGCGGATACAGGTCGGTCTTGGTGGCCACGATCACCCCGACCGGGCAGATTTGGTGCGCTTTGCGCAGGAACCACATCTCGGGTTCGGTGAACTCCTGGCTGGCGTCGCTGACCATCAACATCGCATCGACGTCGGGCAACAGACCGAGCGTCGCCGACAGGTGCGGCTGCCCGTGTCCGCCTACGCCGGGGGTGTCGATGAATACCAGACCGCCCTGCAACAGTGGGCTGGGCGCACCAATCTCGACCCGCAGCACTTGGCGTCCGCCGGCCTGCGGCGCCCGGCGCAGATCGGCGTTGATCTCTTCGACCGGGATGTCGACCGTCGCGGTCTCGCCGTGAGGTCCCGCCGCCACGATGAGCCGCGCCGAAGGTTGGGCGCTGTAGCTGACGATCGTGATCACCACGGTGGCTTCGTCGTCGCCCACTCGGGCTACCGGCAGATTCAGCAGGGAGTTGAGCAGTTGGCTCTTGCCCTGTTTGAGCTGCCCGGCGATCACGACGCGGATGTGGGGGTCAGTGATCCGCTCCCGGGCTCGCCGCAGCCGGTGCACCAGATCGCCGCGTTTGTGCAACTCGGCGATGGCGATCGTGTGATCGATCAGTTCGACGATCACACTGACCCGGCGCGGATCATCGGGTTGTGTCACCGTGCTACCCCACTTTCTCCGGGTCGCGTCCTCCAGATCAAGGTATGCGTGCAAACCGGCGGGGACCACAAAGGTCCCCGCCGGTTTGCAGCCGGGTCTGGGTTATCAGAACCCGTGATGGCCGGCCGGCCCGTGCGACGGCGGCGGTTCAGTGTGCGCGGGCGGCGTGTGCGGCGCCGGGTCGTGACCGAATACCGACGGGCTCGGCGGCTCGTGGTGGCTCGGTTGCGGCTGCTCGACCGGCTGGTGCTGCTGTGGAGTGAACACCGGGCCATGGTCGGCCGGAGCCGGGTGCGTTGGTGTCGGCGGCTCCACCTGCGGGGCAGGCGTGTGCGGCGCCGGCGCGTTGATCACCGGGGGGTGCGCACCACCGTGGCCAGCTGGGTCGGCCGGTCCGGCGGGTGTCTGGATGACGGGACCGTGGCCGCCGCCGGCCGGTGGCATCGTGCCGCCGGCCCCGGCGCCGCCGCCGCCCGTGATGAGAGGTCCCTGCCCAGAGGGGAAGGTCGGGCCGTGGTCGCCCGGGGTGACACCGCCACCCGCGCCAGCGCCGCCG
>JALHRH010000016.1 GCA_022841565.1 Mycobacterium sp.
CGCCACACCCGGGTTTGCACGGCCCGCCAAAACGATACGGCCTGCGACACCACGTCGGGCCGGTGGATGTGGATGAGCAGCGGGTCCTCGCCGACCACGTCGCGGATCGCGGCCAGCAGCCCCGCACCGGATCGCTCCTCGAGGCCGGACGCCCGGTCCAACAGCAGCGGCGTCTGATTCCACATCAGCTTCCCGCCCCACACCCCGTTGGGCGTCCGGCCGACCGTGCGGATGTAGTCGCGCCAGATCTCGGCCGGTGCAAGGTCCGGCTTGCCCGCGTCCAGTGGATCCAGCAGGTTCAGTATCGACTCGTCCGTGACTCCGGCGAACCACTCGCGGGGTTGCGGCGACTGACTGGTGGTAGGCAGGTACTGAAAGAACTCCTGAGGCTCGCCGGCCACGCCGGTCGCGCGAAGCGATTCGACCAGCAGCGTGCTGCCGCTGCGCTGGGATGCCAGCACCAGATACGACGACGGATGATCGGCCACCTACGAAGCCTAACCGGACGCAAATCCGGTGCAACACATGCAGTTACCTTCAGCCTGATAAATACTATTGCGGGAATGTGGGCTATTGCGTTAACGCTCGGCGGCGAGAAATGTGACCGACAGGGCGGGCCATTGTTCGGCGCTGATCGTGGATCGCTGGGAACTGTAATTGTCCTCGTCGCGATCGTGCCGGATTGACCCGAAGATGAAGGCGGCTACCAGGAATGCGAATATGAGCGCGCTGATCACAATTCCGGCTATCGCTAAACCGCGGCCGCCCTCACCGGTCCGTTTCACCTGACGCAACGCGACCACACCGAAAATCAGCCCGAGAATGTCGCCGATGCCGCAGGTCAATAGTCCCGCAATCGAGGCGACCAGCGACGCAATGGCCAGCGCATTCGTCCTGGGGGCCGAGTCGACCGGCGGCGGATAACCATATGCGCCATAACCGCCGGACCGCGGTGGTCGATATTCCGGTGGTGGATCGTTCGGCGGTCGTTCCGTCACGGGACCTCTCCACACGGTTCGCAGCCAGCGGGCGTTTGCTGAGCGCCACGAACTCTACTCCGCGTGCCCAAACGTGTCGGGAGGCCTTTCGGGCGCAGCACGACTTGTCCCCAGCTGTTTCTGACGCGACGGCGCCCACTCAAGCCGAGACGGCCAGCGCGGCGGCGGCCGCACGAGCGGCCACGCTGGTGTCCCTACAGAGCCCGCAACCCGAGCGAAAACAGCAGTCGCACATCGGGATCGGCCAACGAGGTCGACAACAGCCGCTCGATGCGCCGCACCCGGTAACGGACCGTATTGGGATGCACCTGCAGCCAGCTCGCGGCGGCGGCGATGTCACCGAAGCAGTCCAGGTAAGCCCGCAGCGTCTGCGCCAACACAAGATCCTTCGCGTTCAGCTCGCGCAGTCGTGGGTCGACCAGCCGCTCGTCGGCCCCGACCAGCGTGACAATCTCGTCCAGCAACACCGCGGTGCGCGCTTCGGCCAGCGACGTCACCTGGCCGAACGAGACCGGGTGGCGCTCGGCACTGTCCAGCACCCGGTCCACCTCGATGCGGGCCGCGGCCACGGCGCTCAGACCGGTGACCGGCGCGGCAATGGCAGCCCGCAACTCCACATTCAACTCGGCCCGTAGCGCGCTGATGGTGCCACGCACCCAGGAGGCGACCGTGGAGGACTTGGAGATCTGGGGAAGCAGCGCGTAGATGCGCGAACCGTTCGACGCCACCTGGGCGTCACGCCGAAAAGCGCTGGCACTCAACGCCACGACGTCGGCAAGCCGGGCCGGGCGGTCGGCGCCCTGGATCGTGTCCCAACCGATCACGGCGCCGGTTCCGTCGGCGGGCAGTCCGAGCTCGTGCGCGATGGCGGACACGTCACCTGGCTCGCCCAGGCCCAGGAGTTGCTGCACCTGCCGGACGTGCGGGGACGGCCGGGCCGCCAGCCGGGCCATGATCCCGGCGGCCAGTATCGCGGCACCCCGCAACGTCTCGTCCGCGTCGCCGGCCAGGGGTTGTGAACCCTGCTGCACCCAGATGGTGCCCGCGAACGTCGGTGGCCGCGCGTGGTGAACGCCGATCGCGAGCCGAGGGCGCAGGCCCAGCTCGGGTCGCTCGTCGATGCGCACCACGTCACCGCCGGCCCGAAGTGCGTCGAAGATGCCCCACTGGCCGATCCACTGCAGGTGCTCGGGCGGGCCGGCGCGGCCCAGGATGGAGAGCCGCCGTAACTCATCGGCTTCGTCGTTGGAGGCCGAGTAGGCCAGGACGTGGGACTGGGCGTCTTCGATGCTGACCATGCCGTGGATGCGGTCGGCGAGGGACTGCGCCAAACCGAACAGATCGGTGCCGGAGTCCTCCTGCGGGCCGGCGCGGTCACCGTGGTGCTCCAAGACATGGTCGACCAGTCGGTAGACCCGCTCCCAACGGGCTTGTGGTTCCACCGCCACCACCGCCGAACCGGCTCGCACCGCCTTGACCACCAAGGCCTCCGAGGGCTCCTTGGCGAAGATCGCTACCGGGACGTTGATCTGGTTACCGATCCAGCGCGCCGCTTCGTCGTCAGTAACCCCGACGAAGAAGAACACATCGGCCGAGCCCGCCGCCCTCGCCAGACCCAGCCGGACATCATCGGAGTCGATCAACGCGGCCGAGGCCACCGGCAGATCCAGGCCGCGTGGCGCGTGGACCAGGCGGACCAGGGTGGCGTCCAGTGCGAGCAGCAGCTGCCCGAGCCCCACGCCCGTCATGTTGTCTGATCCTACTAGTGTTAGCGACCAGGGTTGTCCGATCAGCTAAACGATTGGTCACGTTACGCGGGGATTCTGGCGTAATGGACGCGATCACGCAGGTGCCGACGCCGGCCAACGAGCCGGTTCACGACTATGCACCGAAATCTCCCGAACGCATTCGACTACGCGTCGAGTTGGCAGCCTTGGCCGACCACCCGATCGAGCTACCGCACGTCATTGCCGGCAGACACCGCATGGGTGACGGTGAGCGCATCGACGTCGTGCAACCGCATCGACATGCCGCCAAGCTGGGGACGCTGACCAACGCCGTTCATGCGGACGCTGCGGCGGCCATCGAGGCGGCCAGCGTGGCCAAGGCTTCGTGGGCGGCCACGCCGTTCGACGAACGCGCCGCGGTGTTCCTGCGGGCGGCGGACCTGCTGGCCGGGCCGTGGCGGGAAAGGATCGCGGCCGCCACCATGCTGGGACAATCGAAGTCGGTGTACCAGGCCGAGATCGACGCTCCGTGCGAGCAAATCGACTTCTGGCGGTTCAACGTCGCCTTCGCCCGACAGATCCTGGCGCAGCAGCCGATCAGCGGACCGGGGGAGTGGAACCGCAGTGACTACCGCCCGTTGGACGGCTTCGTCTACGCCATCACACCGTTCAACTTCACCTCGATTGCTGCCAACCTGCCCAGCGCTCCGGCCCTGATGGGCAACACCGTCGTCTGGAAACCGTCGATCACCCAGACGCTGTCGGCCTACCTGACCATGCAACTGCTCGAGGCGGCCGGGCTGCCGCCCGGTGTGATCAACCTGCTCACCGGGGATGGTTTTGCAGTATCCGATGTGGCGCTGCGCGATCCGCGGTTGGCCGGCATCCACTTCACCGGGTCGACGGCGACGTTCCAGCAGCTGTGGCAGCAGGTGGGTGCGAATATCGCCGGCTACCAGAGTTATCCGCGTCTGGTGGGTGAGACGGGCGGCAAGGACTTCGTGCTTGCGCACAGCTCGGCTCGCCCGGATGTGTTGAGGACGGCGCTGATTCGCGGTGCGTTCGACTACCAGGGCCAGAAGTGCTCGGCGGCGTCACGGGCATTCGTCGCTCATTCGGTGTGGCAACGGATGGGCGACGAATTCTTGGGAGCTGTCGCCGAACTCAGCTACGGCGACATCACCGATCTGTCCAACTTCGGCGGCGCTGTGATTGACCGGCGAGCCTTCATCAAGAACGTTGACGCCATCGAGCGGGCCAAGGGCGCGGCTGGTGTCACCATCGCCGTGGGCGGCGAATACGACGACAGCGAAGGATATTTCGTGCGTCCTACCGTGCTGTTGTCCGACGACCCGACCGACGAGGCGTTCGCCACCGAGTACTTCGGGCCGCTGCTGGCGGTGCACGTCTACCCCGACGACCAGTACGACCAGATTCTCGACGTGATCGACGCCGGATCGCGCTATGCACTGACCGGGGCCGTGATCGCCGACGACCGCCAGGCCGTGCTGACCGCGCAGCACCGGCTGCGGTTCACCGCGGGCAATTTCTATGTCAACGACAAGCCGACCGGAGCCGTCGTAGGCCGCCAGCCGTTCGGCGGTTCCCGAGGATCCGGCACCAACGACAAGGCCGGCTCGGCGCTGAACCTGCTGCGCTGGACCTCGGCGCGCACCGTCAAGGAGACGTTCGTGCCAGCCACCCACCACACCTACCCGCACATGGCGGCAGAGTAATGGCCGGGGTGTTCGCCCATACTCTGCGTCCGGCAATGCTGGCGGCCAGTCGGGCCGACGGATTGCGGCGAGTCGCGGAACGTTCGACGCTGACCCGCAAGGTGGTGCGTAGATTCGTGCCCGGCGACACCCTCGACGGTGTTTTGAACGTGGTTGCCGCGCTTCGTGATTCCGGTCGCCACATCAGCATCGACTATCTTGGCGAGAATGTCGTTGACGTCGACGACGCCGCGGCTACCGTGCAGGCCTACCTCGATCTGCTCGACGCGCTGGGGCGCCGTGACGATTGCGTTTTCGACGGCGTGCGGCCGCTGGAGGTGTCGGTCAAGCTTTCGGCGCTGGGGCAGTCGCTGGCTCGCGACGGTCAGAAGATCGCGCTGGAGAACGCTCGCATCATCTGCGAACGGGCCGAGGCGATCGGCGCCTGGGTGACGGTGGACGCCGAAGACCACACGACCACCGAGTCGACGCTGTCGATTGCGGGCGACCTGAGGGTCGACTTTCCCTGGCTCGGCACGGTGGTGCAGGCCTATCTGCGCCGGGCCGTCGGCGATTGCGCAGAGCTCGCGGCCGTGGGAGCACGTGTCCGACTGTGCAAGGGCGCCTACGACGAACCCGCGTCGGTGGCCTACCGGAACGCCGCCGACGTCACCGAATCGTATCTAAGGTGCTTGCGAATGCTAGTGGCCGGTCGCGGATATCCGATGGTGGCGACCCACGATCCGGCGCTCATCGGTGCGGTGCCCGATCTGACCCGCGAATCAGGCTGCGCCGATTTTGAATACCAGATGTTGTACGGGATCCGCGACGACGAGCAGCGACGGCTGGCCGTGGCCGGCAACCAGGTGCGGGTCTACGTGCCCTTCGGTACCCAGTGGTACGGCTACTTCATGCGGCGGTTGGCCGAACGGCCGGCCAATCTGGCATTCTTCCTGCGTGCGCTCGCCCGTTGAGTGTGCGCCCACTGCGCTGAAATCGTTGTTCGGCCGTTGTGATCGCACACTCAAAGCAGTATTCGCACAATCGATATCAGACGGCGCTAGCGGGTTCGTGCGGCGCCGCGGACCTGCCGTGAGCGATCACCGGCGAAGCCGCGCACCACATGCGCGCTGACGAACTCGGCGACCACACTGGGATCATGCATATCGCGTATCGGCGAGGACGTGCTGAACAGCGAGAACAGGATTCGCGCGAACCACTCGCCGGCCGCCTCGACATCGAGGTCCTTGCGTACCTCGCCGGTGAGCTTGGCAGCAGAGAGGTACGGCGCGAAGAAGTCGACGCATTCGCGCAACAGTACCGCGGCGTCCTTGGTCAGTAGCAGGCTGATCGCATCTTCGTCGAAGTACTCCTTGGAGGCGATGGCGCGCCGCGCCTGGGTGACGAAAACCGCTGCGTTGGCCAGCTTTTCCTCGAGTGAACCGCCGCGGGCCATCGCGCGGGACATCTCGCGGTAGAACTGCTCGGAGGCCTGCTCGGCGCAGGCTTCCAGGATGGCGCCCTTGTCCCGGAAGTACTCGTAGACGGTGCTACGGGAGACGTTGGCCTCCCGGGCGATGTCGACGATCGTCGTCTTCAGCAGCCCGTGCTTGCGGAAACAGGCATACGCGGAGTCGACAATCAGATCTCGCGTATCGGTTGACGTAGAAGCCTGAGTCATTACCGTACCTAGTCGGCGCCGGCGAGTATCAGCCCGCTGGTGGGCACGCCGGTACCCGAGGTGACCAGAACGTGTTCGACATTCTGCACCTGGTTGTAGGACGTCCCCCGCACTTGGCGGACTCCTTCGGTGATGCCGTTCATGCCGTGAATGTACGCTTCGCCGAGCAGGCCGCCGTTGGTGTTGATTGGGAACTCGCCGCCCAGCGACAGCCGTTCGATGGTGGCGAAATCCTTGGCCTCACCGCGCCCGCAGAAGCCGAGTTCTTCCAGCTGGGTGAACACGAACGGCGTGAAATGGTCATAGATGAACGCGGTTTGGATGTCGGCGGGCCTCAGGCCCGAGTCGCGCCACAGCCGATCGGCGACCACGCCCATCTCGGGAAGCCCGGTGATGTCGTCGCGGTAGTAGCTGGTCATCATTTCACCGTTGGCCGCCGCGCCCTGCGCCGCAGCGGCGATGATGGCCGGCGGCTGCCGAAGGTCCCGCGCGCGCTCGGCACTGGTGATCACCAACGCCACCCCACCGTCACTCTCCTGGCAGCAATCCAGCAGCCGCAGCACGGGTTCGATGATCCAGCGCGAATTCTGGTGGTCCTGCAACGTGATCGGTCGCTCGTAGAACCACGCGTCGGGGTTACGCGCGGCGTGTGCCCGGTCTACGACGGCGATGCGGCCGAAGTCCTCGTTGCTGACCCCGTAGGTCGACATGTACCGCTGGGCGTGCAGTGCCACCCATGCGGCCGGCGTGAGCAATCCGAACGGGGCGTAGTGCGCCATGAACGGCGGGGTCTCGGCGCTGGTACGTCCGCTGCCGCCGAAGCGGAAGCCGGAGCGTTCGTTGAAGGCCCGCCAGCACACCACCACGTCGGCTACTCCGGTGGCGACCGCCATCGCGGCATGCACGACGGTGCCCGCCGCCGCACCGCCGCCGTGGTGCACCCGGCTGAAGAAGCTCAGGTCGCCGATGCCGACGTTGCGAGCGATGTCGATCTCGTCGCTGGAGTCCATGGTGAAGGTGACCATGCCGTCGACATCGCTAGGCGCCAACCCGGCGTCGTCGAGCGCGGTGCTGACCGCTTCGCACGCCAATTGCAGTTCGCTGCGCCCGGATTCCTTGGAGAATTCCGTCTGGCCGATTCCCGCGATGGCCGCGGCGCCGGGCAAGGTGCTTATCATGCGTCCCTCGTTTCCAGGGCCCCGTCGAGCAGGCTGAGCACGGCGGTGCCCGAGACGTGATTGCCGAGGCTGTTGGCGCCCTGGAACGTCACTTCGACGAAGTTCTCTCCAGCGGTGCCCGCTGTCTTTCCGGTCACCGTCCCGGTGAAGCGCAGCGGGTCATCCGGAAAGCAGGGCACGCCAAGGCGAATCGACAACTTCTTTACCATCGCCTCGGGCCCGGCCCAGTCGGTGAGGAATCGCACGCAGTAGCCGTTGGTGGTCAGGATGTTCATGAACAGGTTGGGTGAACCCTGCCTGTTGGCGTAGTCCCGGTCGTGATGTACCGGCATGAAGTCCCGGGAAGCGATCGCCCCGGCGACGATCATCGTTGTGGTGATCGGGATTTCCAGCGGGGTGACTTCATCACCGTCAGAGAGGTCCCGCCATCTCAAGGTGGTGGTGCGGCAGCCGGTGCTGGTCATATGGGTCCTTCCGAATGTGTCGCGCCGATACCGGCAAGCTGTGGGGACTGCGGGCCAATGGGACGTTCGTGGTGTTCGGCCCGCAGAAAACGGGCGTCCATCCGGCGCTGCCTAGTCGGTCGGCCGGAACTGGTGCAGCACCAGGTCGTTGTCGAAGCTTTGGAAGTAGACCTCGACCGGCATGCCGACCGTTACCTGGGCCGGGTCGATCTCGGTCAGGTTGGACACCAACCGGATGCCCTCGTCGAGTTCCACGAGCGCGACCACGTACGGGTAGTCGAAGAACGGGAATCGGGGCTGGTGCGGCATCACGTAGCTGTAGACGTTCCCGCGGCCGCTCGACTCGAGCGTTTCCCAGTCCAGCGAACGGCAATGCGGACACATCGGCCGGGGTGGGTGGCGCAGCACACCGCAGCGGCCGCAACGCTGGATCAGCAGTTTGTTCTCCCGCAACCCATTCCAGAAGAACTCGGTGTCCGGACTGATCGCCGGCGCCATCCGGGTCGCCATCAGCGTGCCGGCCTGAATCGCAGGACCCGGAAGCGCTGCCGACCCAGCACCTCACCGTGTTGGTCGGTATAGGTGGTGATCCAGGTGAGGAAGAAGCCCGTCCCCAGCGCTGTCGTCTTCTCGTCCGACACCGACTCGTACACCGTCGTCGCGCTGATCACGTCTCCCAACCGGGGATAGCGTTCGATCTCGAACTCCGAGTTGGTAGCCACCGTGCTGGTGTAACCAGCCTCGTCGAGGAAAGCCGTTGGATTGGACTGGATTTCGATCGGAGCGCCGCCGCGCTCCCCGATCCCTTCGAGTTTGGGTGCCGGCATGGTCCAGGTCTGCAGCATGACCGGCGGCGATACGATGCCGCCGAACCGCGTCCTCGCCGCGAAATCCGGATCGAGGTAGACCGGATTCATATCGGCGAGTGCGTGCGCCCAGTGCCGGATCATCGGTTGGTTGACCGGATCCGGCGCCAGCGACGGCTTTCCGGTTCCGCCGGTGGGCTGGCCGACCAGGGCCCGCACCTTGGCTTGCAGCTCAGCGTCTGTCACTGACGTGGTCCTCCCTGACTTTCGGTTTGCTCGACGGTGATCGCATGGCGCACCGAACTGCTCCTGCTCGGGCGGGTATTGACGTGCACCGGCTCAGGCCCCCAGCCGCACCGGCATCCGTTTCACCCCCGGCACCATGGTGGCTTTCATCCGGTCGACGTCGCCGACCAATTCCAGCCGGGGGTAGCGGCGCAGCAACTCCTCGAAGAACACCGTCGCTTCCAATCGCGCCAATTGTGCTCCGATACAAGAGTGTTCGCCACACCCGAACGCGATGTGCGGATTGGGATGACGCGTCACGTTGAATTCCTCGGCGTCGCTGCCGAAGACGTCCTCGTCGCGGTTGGCCGACCCGTACAGCATGGCCACCACCTCACCCTCGCGAATGAGCTGGCCGCGAATCTCGGTGTCGGTCGTCGCGACGCGCGACATGCTGACTACCGGGCTGGTCCAGCGCAACATCTCCTCGACCGCACCGGGGATCAGCGTCGGGTCCCCCACCAGCAACCGGCACTGGTCGGGGTGATTGATCAGCGCCAGGGTGCCCAGCGCGATCAAATTGCGGGTGGTTTCGTTTCCGGCCACCAGCAGCAAGAAGGAGAACGCGAGCAGATCCTCGTCGGAGAGGCGGTGCTGGTCGATCTCGGCTTTGGCCAGTGCCGACAGCAGATCATCGCGCGGTTCGGTGCGCCGCAGGGCAATGAGTTTGCGAAAGTAGTCGAATAACTGGCCGATGGCCACGAGGGCGTCGAGTTCGATCTCGGGGTCGGCGGTGCCGGTAGCGGCGTCCGACCAGGCGCGAAACTGCTCCCAGTCCTGCCTCGGTGCGCCGATCAGTTCGGCGATCATCCAGGCGGGCAACGGGGCGGCGATCTCTTCGGCGAACTCGCGCACGGAGCCGGCTTCAACCTGATCGAGGATGCCGCGCACGATCTCGCGGATCTTCGGCTCAAGCACCGCGACGCGCCGCCGGGTGAAGCCCGAGCTGATCAGCCTGCGCAGCTGCCGGTGTCGCGGCGGGTCGGTGAAGACCAGGTTGCCCTCTTGCACCGGATTCGGCAGCTGTGGATCGGGTATCGAAACACCCTTGGTGGAGGTGAACAGCGCCGGGTTGCTCGAGACATAGCGAATGTCCTCGTACTTCAGCAGAGCCCAGAATCTGGTGACGTTGTTCCAGTGCACCGGGGATGTCGCGCGTAACTGCCGGTAGGCCGGATAGGGATCACCGGCATAGAAGTCGGGGGAGTGCAGCGGGGCGTCGGTGAGCACGGCAAGCCTTCCAGCGATCCGACACATTGCCATAATATGTCCTGTAGATCGTGTCTACTCTGGGTCGCGTACCGCTGTCAATGCACGCACAACTCAGTGTAATAGCGCGTAATTCATCGCGCTGATGATTGACCCCAAGTCTTGACCGGTGTACACCAGGTGGATAGATGACCGACAAGGTGACCGACAAGGGGTAAGGGAGCAGATGGCCGAACTACCGCCCGCTGGACTGATCGACAGCTATCCGCTTTACATCGATGGCAGTTGGGTGGAGCCCGAGGGCGGTCGCTACGACGACATCTCACCAGCCACCGAGCAGACCATCGCGACCGCGCCGGACGCGAGCCTCGTCCAGGTCAGTGACGCGGTCGAAGCCGCGCGCCGCGCGTTCGACGAAGGACCTTGGGTCACTATGGGTGCGCAAGGGCGCGCGAACTGCCTGAGCCAACTCGGCGACGCCCTGCTCAAGTACGCCGATGACTTCTTTGCGCTGTCCCAAGTGGAGTGGGGCGCCACCGCCAACGAGCGGACGATGCAGATCGACGGCGCGTCGTTCATGTCCATGCACGCCGCGCAACTCGCCACCCAGTTGGGCGAGGAAGCCGTCACCGGCATCGGCGCCGGAACCACGCTGCTGCGGCACGAACCGCTCGGTGTCGTATCGGTTCTGACGCCGTGGAACTTTCCCCACCTCCTCAACGTGATGAAGCTCAACCACGCGCTAGCCGCCGGCAATACCGTCGTACTAAAGCCGTCGCCGCTCACCCCGCTGGCCGGGCTCGCCCTCGCGCGAATCATCGACGAGCACACCGATTTTCCGCCGGGGGTGGTTAACGTGGTGACCCCGTCGGGCATCGAAGCGGCCCGGCTGCTCACCACCGATCCGCGGGTCGACATGGTCAGCTTCACCGGCAGCACCGTCGTCGGCCGCCAGGTCATGTCCGCCGCGGGGGACACGCTGAAGCGGATCCTGCTGGAGCTGGGCGGCAAGTCTGCCTGCATCGTCCTGGACGACGCCGAGGTCACCGACGACATGCTCCGGCAAATGCTGTTCGACTGTTGCTCAATGCATTCCGGCCAGGCCTGCATCCTGCAGAGCAGGCTGCTGCTGCCCGATTCCCTGCACGACGAGGTCGTCGACCGGTTGGTGGCGCTGGCCCGGGACGTGAAGGTCGGGGACCCTAGGCAGCCCGATGTCCAGATGGGTCCGTTGATCAGCGATGCACAGCGCGAACGGGTGGAAGCGCACGTCGCAGGCGCGCTGCGTGAAGGAGCCACGCTGGCCACCGGCGGCGGCCGGCCGGCCGGGCTGCATGCCGGCTTCTACTTCGAGCCGACGATCCTTACCGATGTCGAGCCGAATTTCGGGATCGCCCAGGAAGAAGTGTTCGGGCCGGTGCTGAGCGTGCTGCGCTACCGCGACGACGACGATGCCGTCGCTATTGCCAATAACTCCCGTTACGGCCTGTCCGGCTCGGTCTGGGGTGGTGACGTGGATCGCGCGGCGGGTGTTGCCCGTCGCATCCGGACCGGGCAGGTCGCGGTCAACGGCTGCGGGCCCGGAGCCGCACCCTTCGGTGGGTTCAAGCTCAGCGGACTGGGTCGTGAGGGCGGCGGCATCGGCGGAGTGCATCAGTACATGGAGCCGATGGCGATCGGGGTTCCCGGGTGAGCGCTTGCTAACAGCCAACGATCTACCGTGACGGGGTGACGTGGAAGAGGTGTGAGGGTAGAGCCATCGCGGACAGTGCTCTCGACGATGACGCGCGGGATGCCCAGCTTGAGGACTATATCCGTATGCAAAACCCGCAGCTGACCGACATCCGGCTGGCGGGCGCCACCCCGCTGGACGAATCGGACACCGGCGTCCAGCAGCCCCGCCGGTGGTATCGCGTCATTTACCTGGCCAACGATTGACCACCTCTGAGCTGCGCGAATCCGCAATCCGATGCGCAACTGTATCGGATATCACGTTCTGAAACGGCGCGAAAGGGGTGCATCGCCCCCTATCCGCATGACAAGCTGCACGGCATGGTTGTCGCGATTGCCCGCCCCAAGATCGAAGGAAGCATCGCCGTCGGTGAAGACCGGCAGATCGGCTTCGCGGAATTCGGTGCGCCGCAGGGACGGGCGGTTTTCTGGCTGCACGGCACACCCGGCGCCCGCCGGCAGATCCCGACCGAGGCTCGTGTCTACGCCGACCACCACAACATCCGTCTGATCGGTGTCGACCGGCCCGGCATCGGCTCGTCCACCCCGCATCAGTACGAGGCCATCTCCGCCTTCGCCGACGACCTGCGTGCCATCGCCGACACGCTCGGCATCGACAAAATGGCCGTGGTCGGGCTATCCGGCGGCGGCCCGTACGCCCTGGCATGCGCGGCGGGGCTGGCCGATCGGGTGGTGGCGGCCGGGGTACTCGGTGGTGTGGCGCCGACACACGGGCCGGACGCCATCAGCGGCGGCCTGATGGACCTCGGCTTGCGAGTCGCGCCGTTGCTGCGCATGGGCGGTACCCCGTTGCGGCTGGGCGCGAGCCTGCTGATCCGGGCCGCCCGCCCGATCGCCTCACCCGCGCTGGACGTCTATGCCTTGCTCTCACCCGAAGCCGACCGCCATCTGCTCACCCGGCCCGAGTTCAAGGCGATGTTCCTCGACGACCTGCTCAACGGCAGCCGCAAACAGCTCGCCGCGCCGTTCAACGATGTGGTTGTCTTCGCCCGCGACTGGGGATTCCGGCTCGACGAGGTGACGGTGCCGGTGCGCTGGTGGCACGGCGACCACGATCACATCATCCCGTTCTCGCACGGCGAGCACGTCGTGTCCCGGCTGCCCAACGCCGAGCTGTTTCACCTGCCCGGCGAGAGCCACCTCGCCGGGCTCGGTCGCGGCGAGGAGATCCTGGCCACCCTGCTGAAGGTTTGGGACGAGGAGGCTTGACCATGCTTGCTGAAGCCGTCGACTCGGGCGATGACCGTCCCGCTTGGTCGGGCCACACCACCGCGGAGGCCCCGGGACTGGGTCTCTGGCTCACCGACATTCCGCGCGCCGTGGTCGAGTACGGCCAATTGGTCGCCGCGCTGCCGCTGCGGCGCAAGCTCCCGACCGGCGATGGGCATCCGGTGCTGGTGTTGCCCGGTCTGCTGGCCGGCGACGGCACCACGTGGACACTGCGCCGCCTGTTGACCCGGCTGGGGTACCAGGCGCACGGGTGGGGGCTCGGGATCAACATCGGGCCCACCACCAAGGTGGTAGGGGGCATGTCCGCTCTGCTCGAAGGGCTGCATACCCGATACGACGCGCCGGTCAGCCTGATCGGCTGGAGCCTGGGCGGCATCTTTGCGCGCCGCCTAGCGCGGCGCCATCCGTCCGCTGTGCGTCAGGTGATAACGCTTGGCAGCCCCTACCGCATGCAGCACGACGGTCAGTCCCGCGCCGCCCGCCACTTCAACCTGTTTGCGCGCATGCACGCGGAGCGCCACGAGCTGCCGCTGTCGATGGAAAACGAGCCTCTGCCGGTGCCGGCGACCTCGATCTACTCGCCCTATGACGGCATGGTCGCGTGGCAGACATGCATCGATGCCACCTCGGACCGTGCGGAGAACATCGCGGTGCTCAGCAGCCACATCGGTTATGGTCATCACCCGGCCACCATCTGGGCCATCGCGGATCGGCTGGCGCAGCCAGCCGGTAACTGGACGCCGTTCCGGCCGCCGGCGGCACTGCGCCCGTTGTTCCCCACGCCGCACGGGTAACCTCCCAGACGTGCTGCTGACCTCGCTGAATCCCTCGGCCGCTGCCGCCACCGACATTCCCGACGCGGTCCGCATCGACGGGTTCACACTGAGCCGCAGCGACCTGATCGGTGCCGCGACGTCGGTGGCCGAACGAGTGGCCGGCGCGCACCGGGTGGCGGTGCTGGCCGCGCCTACCGCCTCGACGGTGCTGGCGATCACCGGTTGCTTGATCGCGGGCGTGCCGGTGGTTCCGGTACCCGCCGACGTCGGGGTGGCCGAAAGACGGCACATGCTCACCGATTCGGGGGCTCAGGCGTGGCTCGGCCCAACGCCTGACGACCCCGAGGGGCTGCCGCATATTCCGGTGCGGCTGCACGCGCGGTCCTGGCACCGTTACGCCGAACCATCGCCGGATTCGGTGGCGATGGTGGTGTACACCTCGGGCACAACGGGATTGCCCAAGGGCGTGCAGGTCAGCCGGCGGGCGATCGCCGCCGATCTAGACGCGCTGGCCGAGGCCTGGCAGTGGACACCGGACGACGTGTTGGTGCACGGGTTGCCGCTGTACCACATCCATGGCCTGGTGCTGGGATTGCTCGGGTCGCTGCGGGTGGGAAATCGCTTCGTGCACACCGGAAAACCGACGCCGGCTGGGTACGCGGCCGCTAACGGCACCCTGTATTTCGGGGTGCCGACCGTGTGGTCCCGGGTGGTGAGTGATGCGGTGGCCGCCGAAGCCCTGCGGCCGGCGCGGCTGCTGGTGTCCGGCAGTGCGGCGCTGCCGGTGCCGGTTTTCGAGCGACTCGAGCAGTTGACCGGGCAGCGGCCCATCGAACGCTATGGCGCCTCGGAGTCGTTGATCACCGTGTCCACGCGCGCCGACGGGGAACGTCGCCCGGGCTGGGTAGGGCTACCGTTGGCTGGAGTGCAGACTCGACTTGTCGACGACCACGGCGAGCCGGTCCCCCATGACGCGCAAACCGCTGGCAAGCTGCTGGTTCGGGGCCCGACGCTGTTCGACGGGTACCTGAACCGGCCCGAGGCCACCGCCGAGGCGTTCGACCCGGACGGCTGGTACCGCACCGGCGACGTCGCGGTCATCGACGGCGGCGGCATGCACCGGATCGTTGGACGCGAGTCCGTCGACCTCATCAAATCGGGCGGATACCGGATCGGTGCGGGCGAGATCGAGACCGTGCTGCTCGGGCATCCCGGCGTGCACGAGGTGGCGGTGGTCGGGCCACCGGATGAGGACCTCGGGCAGCGGATCGTCGCGTATGTCGTCGGCTCCGCTGATCCGGACGAGCTGATCAACTTTGTCGCACACCAACTGTCGGTGCACAAGCGACCGCGTGAGGTGCGTTTCGTCGAGTCGTTGCCGCGCAATGCGCTGGGCAAGGTGCTCAAGAAGCAGCTGCTGGCCGAGGGCTGAGCGTCAGGCCGGCACGCCGTTGTCCCTGACTCTTTGGTGCGTTTTGGCGCCGCGCCACTGCAGCGCTTCCAGAGCGACCGCTACATTGACCGAAGTTTGATCGAGCGGCCTCGGCAGCAGCCGTTGCGCGGACTCGAGCCTGCGCAGCAACGTGTTGCGGTGTGTGTTGAGGCGCTTCGCCGCACGGGAGGCGTTGCACTGCTCGTTGATGAAAGTCAACAGCGTGGTCTGCAGCTCGGAGCCGGCCGACTCAAGCTCGCCGAGCGTGCTGGTAATGAACTCGCTTGCGGCATCTGGGTTTTGGGTGATCAGCGCGACGATCTGGACATCGGTGAAGAACGCTACCCGGTGATCCGACTGCAGGCGCGCCAGCGTGCGCTGGGTGGTCAGCGCCTCGAGGTGGCTGCGGCGGAACCCATCGAGCCCGAATGCATTGGTTCCGACGGCGATGCGTGCGCCAGGAGCGTCGGCGACCGCCCTCGCAACGTCGTCGACGTCGAGGGCCTTCGCGTCGGAGACCCATACCCAGCGGCTGGCGAGTCCGCCAACCATGGTCAACGGTCGCGCCGATCCCGCGGCGCGGCAGAACGCGTCGGCGGCGCGGTCAAGATTGCTGTGGTCGCCGTCGAGCTCGTCGCTCCAGATGACGGCAGCGGTGTGTTGTCGGCTCAGGGAGTAGCCCAGCCGCGCCTCGGCACGGTCGCGGCTCATCGGGGCGCCGTCGATGATGAGCCCGACCACTTCGAGACGCTCGGCGTGAGTGCCGCGGGTCAGCTCGTCATGCTCCTGTTGTACCTGAGTCGCGATGCCGGCCAGCGTCGCCTCAATGAACTCGTTGACGGACTTGGCAGAGACGTCCAACAACTCGCGCAGCTCATCGGGATCCGAGGTGAGGTCGAAAGCGATCGACATCCACAGCCGCCAGGCCATGTACTCGCCGATTCGATAGATATCGAGCGCCAGCGCGTCCAGTCCGCGACGTACGAGGTCGCGGGCCATCCGCAAGGGCTCGGTGCCGAGATTGGCGGGCACCGGAGCGCCGGGGTCGCGCAGATTGGCTGCCGCCCAATGCACCAGGTTGGCCCGGTTGGCTTTCTGGATGACCTTTGCGAGCACCGGATCGGCGGCGACTGCGGGGTTGGCCGCGATGGTGGCGCGGTCGAGTTGCTCGATCCACTCGGGGCCGGGGTTCAGGGCAATACGCGCTCCCTCGCGAATGAGTTCACGGATGCGCGGCGAGGGTTTTTGCCATGCCACGCCACGATTTTAAGGGTGGGCAGCTGCCGTTGCACTTCAGTTTTCGGATTGTTAGACGGGATTTAACCTGTAGCCGCCCATGCGTATTCGCATTGGGGTGCAATCGAAGTCAGGTTCCAATTGGTGAAGCGGCCCTAGCACAACTGCAGCCAGTGCATTGAATGACTTGCAGCACAGTGGATATCAAGGAGCCGGCGGATGGTAGCCCAGTCGCTCTTGCCGCACCAGATGCGTGTGCTGGAAGTTCAAAGGTGCAGTTTGCACCGTTCTGGATGAGCGGTTGGTGAAAATTGGCCTCCCGCCCCCACCCGGGGTGCAGAGTGCACTTCGGCTCAAAGTGATTGGGAAATATCGTCCTATCGCGGCCACGTGCTGCTTGGCAATCATGTGCACCAGTTTTCGTCACCACCAACGCAGTCCGTGACGAGCACCACAGCCACCAAATCGTCGCGAGGAGCTGAGCGCATGTCTTTTCTCACTACCCAACCCGAGATGCTGGCCGCAGCGGCCGAAGTCCTGCAGACCATCGGTGCGGCCACCACCGCGAGTAACGCAGCCGCGGCGGTCCCGACGACCGGCGTCGTCCCTCCGGCGGCCGACGAGGTGTCGTTGCTCACAGCGGCGCAGTTCGCCACCCACGCAGCGATGTACCAGACGGTCGGTGCCAGGGCCGCCGCGATCTACGACCGGTTCGTCGCCGCCCTTGCCACCAGCGCAACTTCGTATGCGAGCACCGAAGCCGCCAACGCGGCCGCCGCCCATTGAGCCGATAGGAGATTGACGAGATGGATTTCGGTGCGTTGCCACCAGAAGTGAACTCCGCGCGGATGTATACCGGCCCGGGCGCCGGCTCCCTACTGGTCGCCGCGGAGATGTGGGAAAGTCTGGCCGTTGATCTGTATGCGGCGGCGTCGTCGGTTCAGTCAGTGGTTTGGGGGTTGACGGTCGGTCCGTGGGTCGGTTCGTCGGCCGCGTCGATGGCCGCCGCGGCCTCGCCGTATCTGGCCTGGATAAACGTCACTGCGGCGCAGGTCGAGTTGACCGCCAACCAGGCCAGGGCCACGTCGGGGGCCTTCGAGGCGGCGTTCGCAATGACCGTGCCGCCTGCCGTGATCACCGAGAACCGCGCCCGGTTGGTGCTGCTGATCGCCACCAACCTGTTCGGCCAGAACACTCCGGCGATTGCGGTCACCGAAGCCGAGTACGGCGAGATGTGGGCCCAGGATGCGGCGGCGATGTATGGCTACGCCGGCACCGCGGCCGCCGCGACCGGAACCCTCTCGGTGTTCAAGGAGGCCCCGGAGATCACCGACGTCGGTGGCCTCGCCGAGCAGGCCGTCGCCGTCGAGCAGGCGACCGACTCCGCTACCGCTACCCAGTTGATGTCGAACGTGCCCCAAGCGCTGCAGCAGCTGGCCGCCCCGGCCCAGCAAGGCTCCGCACCGGTGTCGTGGCTGAAAGACACGTGGAAGTCCATCAGCCCGCACCTGTCACCCATCAGCAACATCGTCTCGATGGTCAACAACGACTTCTCGATGCTCAATTCGGGCGTGTCAATGACGAATACGACGACTTCCCTGATGAAGGGGATGGTTCCCGCCGCGGCGAAGGCGGTGGAAGGAGCGGTCGAGGGCGGGACGAAGGCGATCGGGGCGCTGGGCTCCTTGGGCTCCCCGGGCTCCCCGGGCCGTGTGTTGGCCAGCCTGGGCCGGGCGGCTGCCGTCGGTGAGTTGTCGGTGCCGCAGGGTTGGGCGGCGGCCAACCAGGCCGTCACACCGGCGGCCCGAGCGCTCACCAACGTGGCCAGTGCGGCCGGAAGCGCGCCGGACCACTTGCCCGGTGGGGTGCCGCTCGGTCAGTGGGGTGGTAGGGCCGGCGGCGCGCTCAGCCTCAGCAACGTGCTGCGCGTCCCGCCGCGCGCCTATGTCATGCCTCGTAGCCCGGCCGCCGGCTAAGGGCGGGCCGGGGCGGCCGCGAGGGTGCGCAAATGTACGGGGACACGCCGTAGTTGTTGGCAATTTGCGCACCTTCACGGGAGTGCTAGGGCACTAGCGCCCAGAAGGGATGGGTGACCGACCAGACCGGGTGGGTCAGATCATCGGTGTAGTGGTAGATCGGGTGCGTGGGCGGCGGGGTTGGGTGCATCGGCGCGCCCGCGGCGTGCATCTGCCCCACGTTGGGCTGGCCGGGCGCACCCGAGGCATGCATCGGCCCCATGTTGGGCTGGCCGGGGGCGGCCACGGCCACGGCCGGTCCGGCCAGAGTTGCGGCCAGTGACAGCCCGGCGGCACACAGCACGCCCGCCGACATGACGCGGATCTTGGACATTTCGTACTCCCTTCGTGCGGAACTGTCAATCACGGTTGACAGTTACGAACTGTAGGACTCACCTAGTACCTTGTCAATGGTGGTTGACGAACAGAGTCCGCGATCGCCGCAGACAGAGCTCGGTACGGGCATGCGGATGGCCTGGTGGAGCTACGTCACTCGGGTTGATAAGGATATGGAAGCAGCGGGATTTCCGGAGCGGCGCTTCGCGATGAACTACGTGTTCGCCCTCTATGCGCAGCCGGGACCGATGACGATATCGGAGATGGGGCGGCAGTTCGACGTCTCACGGCAGGCGGCCAGCAAGCTCGTCGGGGAACTGCGGCGCGACGGCTATGTGGAGACGGAGGCGTCGACCACGGACCAACGCGAGAAAGTGGTCGTGCTGACACCGAAGGCGATCGAGTATGTCGCCGCACGCCGGCACGCGGCGGCCGAGCTCGAGCACGCCATCGCCGAACAAATCGGCGACGCCGGTCTGTCCGAGTTGCAGCGGCTACTCCACGCGGTCGGCGAAGTGTCTACGGCCGGCATCGACTACGACCCCAGCAACGTGTATCGGTCGCCCAAGCTCTGGGGATAGCTGCGACAGCTGGGCTGGCGCGTACCCGAAATCCCAGCATATGCGCAGCTTTTTCACGGGGGTTGACGGGATTGACGCCATAGTCTCGATCGCTGTGCGTCGATCATCTGTTGGCCCCTGCGCTTCGCCCATGAGACGGGTGGCACTCGCCTGCCTGGTCGGCTCGGCGGTCGAGTATTACGACTTCTTCATCTACGGCACGGCCGCGGCGCTGGTGTTTCCCACCGTTTTCTATCCGCACCTAAGCCCAGCCATGGGCACCGTCGCGTCGATGGGGACATTCGCCACTGCTTTCTTGTCCCGGCCGCTCGGCGCGGCCGTCTTCGGGCATTTCGGAGACCGGTTGGGGCGGAAGAGAACTCTGGTCGCCACCCTGTTGATCATGGCGTTGTCCACCGTGCTGGTCGGCCTAGTGCCCGGCAGCGCGACGTTGGGCGTGGCGGCTCCGCTGATCCTGATCACCCTGCGACTGCTGCAGGGTTTCGCGGTCGGCGGCGAGTGGGCGGGATCGGCCCTGCTGAGCGCGGAGACGGCGCCCGCCGGCCAGCGCGGCCGCTATGGCATGTTCACGGTGATCGGCGGCGCCATCGCGCTGGTGCTGACCAGTCTGACCTTCCTCGGCGTGAATTTCACTATCGGGGAGGGTAGTTCGGCGTTCATGGCCTGGGGCTGGCGCATCCCGTTTCTGTTCAGCGGGGTACTGATCGCCATTGCGCTCTACGTGCGCCTGAACATCAGTGAAACCCCGGTATTCGCCCAGCAGGAACCCCAGAATGACACTGCTACAACACCATTGGCGCAAGTGTTACGCCTGCAGTGGCGTGAGATCGTGCTGGCCGCCGGCTGTGTGCTGGGCTGTTTCGGCCTGGTCTATCTGGCCAGCACCTACCTGACCGCTTATGCGCACACGCATCTGAGCTATTCGCGCAACGTCATCCTGTTGGTCGGTGCGCTGGGCGGGCTGACGTGCATCGCATCGGCAGCCCTGACGTCCACTCTTTGCGATCGGTTCGGGCGCCGCCGCGTCATCATGGTGGGTTGGGCGGTGGGCGTGCCGTGGTCGTTGTTGGTGATGCCGCTCATCGACTCGGGCAGTGTCAGCCTGTTTGCGGTGGCGATCGCCGGGTTGTTCGCTGTCGACGGCGCCGTCTTCGGACCCGTCACCTCGTTCATCCCTGAGCTGTTCTCGACTCGGTACCGCTACACGGGCACCGCACTGGCGATCAACCTCGCCGGCATCGTCGGCGGCGCAGTACCACCGCTGCTCGCCGACCCCCTGGCAATGCTCTACGGCGGCTGGGCGATTGGGCTCATGATGGCGATTCTGGCGCTGGTCAGCCTGGCCGCCACGTACCTCTTACCGGAGACCAACGGGACACCACTCGCCGAGCCCGCGAGGCTACCCGTTCAGTTGGCGTGCAGTTCCGCGTTGAGCGTGATGCCCTGACCGTCGCGGGACACCACCTCGACCGCACCGGTCAGCGAATTGCGGCGGAACAGCAGGTTGTTGCCGCCGGACAGGTCCCGAGCCTTGACCGACTCGCCGTCGGGTGTCGCGACTTTGGTGCCTGCGGTGATGTACAGGCCAGCTTCCACCACGCAGTCGTCGCCCAGTGAGATGCCCAGCCCGGCATTGGCTCCCAGTAGGCAGCGTTTGCCGATCGAAATGACTTGTGCACCACCGCCGGACAACGTGCCCATGATGGAGGCGCCGCCGCCGATGTCGGAGCCGTCGCCCACCACGACGCCCGCCGAGATGCGGCCCTCCACCATGGACGCGCCCAGGGTTCCGGCATTGAAGTTCACGAAACCCTCGTGCATCACGGTGGTACCCGGGGCCAGGTGGGCGCCGAGTCGCACCCGGTCGGCGTCGGCGATGCGCACCCCCGACGGCAGCACATAGTCGACCATCCGGGGGAACTTGTCGACGCCATAGACCGTCACCGGTCCGAGTCGGCGCAGCCGCGCCCGCACCGCTTCAAAGCCCTCGACCGCACACGGGCCACGGTTGGTCCACACCACGTTGGTCAGCACCCCGAACAAGCCGCCTACGTTCAGCCCGTGCGGCGCCACTAGGCGGTGTGACAACAGGTGTAACCGTAGGTAGGCGTCGTAGGCGTCGGCGGCCGCGTCGGTGAGCGAGCCGATGGCCGTGCGGATCGCGATCGTCTCGGTCTGGCGATCGTCGTCGCGGCCGACGAGCGCACCCAGTTCGGCGGGCACGTCGGACAATGCCAGGCGCGACGTCGCTGTGGTCTCCGACTCGGTGAGCCCGGGTGCGGGGAACCACGCGTCGAGCACGCATCCGTCAGAGGCGAGGGTCGCCAAGCCAATACCTGCAGCTCCAGTCACGGTCGACAAGGGTACTTTGACTGGCGGGCAGACGCCGAATCGCCTCCCCGAGCCCGCGGAAGTACGATTTCGCGTTCCCCCACAAGTGGGAGGTGCCCCCAGCTCGCCGGTTAGGCTGGACCCGTGCTGGACTTGCGCGGGGACCCTGTTGAGCTGACCGCGGCGCTGGTCGACATCCCCAGTGAGTCGCGGGACGAGGCGTGCATCGCCGATGAGGTCGAGGCGGCCCTGCGCGGGCAGACCAGCGGCTTCGAGGTAATCCGAAACGGCAACGCCGTCCTGGCGCGCACGGCACTGGGCAGGCCGACGCGGGTGCTGCTGGCCGGTCACCTGGACACCGTCCCGGTGGCCGACAACCTGCCCAGCCGAATCGAGAACGGCGAGCTGCACGGGTGCGGTACCTCCGACATGAAATCCGGCAACGCCGTCTTCCTGCACTTGGCCGCCACCGTGGCCGAACCGCTGCACGACCTGACCCTGGTGTTCTACGACTGCGAGGAAATCGATTCGGCAGCAAATGGTTTGGGCCGACTGGAGCGCGAGTTGCCAGACTGGTTGGCGGCTGACGTCGCCATCCTGGGCGAGCCCACCGGCGGCTTCGTCGAGGCTGGTTGTCAGGGCACCTTGCGCGTCGTCGTCAGCGCCACCGGTACCCGCGCCCATTCGGCGCGTTCCTGGTTGGGGGACAACGCAATTCATAAGCTGGGTGCGGTGCTGGACCGGTTGTCGGCTTATCCGGCCCGCAGCGTCGATATCGATGGTTGTGGGTATCGGGAGGGTTTGTCAGCGGTGCGCATTGAGGGCGGTGTGGCCGGCAACGTGATTCCCGACGCCGCCTCGGTCACCGTCAACTTCCGCTTCGCGCCCGACCGGTCGCCGAATGAGGCGCTGCAACACGTTCACGAGGTGTTCGACGGGCTGGACGTGGCGATCGAACTAACCGACTCGGCCGCGGGTGCGCTGCCCGGCCTGCATGCGCCTGCCGCCAAGTCTCTGATCGAGGCCGCGGGGGGCCGGGTGCGGGCGAAGTACGGCTGGACCGACGTATCACGGTTCGCGGCGCGGGGCATCCCGGCGCTGAACTACGGGCCTGGCGATCCCAACCTCGCTCATCGCCGCGACGAGCGGGTGCCGGTCGCCGCGATCACCGCGGCCGCGGACATGCTGCGGGGTTACCTGAGCGGTTAGGGGCTGAACTGCTGAGCCTGCCGGGCCGCATCCGCGGCCGCGGCGCCCATCCCGATCGAGGCCAGATCGTCGGCCACCCCCGTCAATGCGCCAGCGTCGCCGGCAACCAGAGCGCGGGCGTGTCTGACAGCGAGATGACCTACGGTGCAATCTATTTCAGCCGCCAAACGGGTGATCGGGTCCGCCGCGCGCCGATCGCCCAGCCGGACTGCGTCATGCCAGGCGACCAACGCCACCGCAGACTGTCCGGCCCGTTCGGCGGCGCGAGCCGCGTCCCGGGCTGCGGGGATAGCGCCCGGCAAGTCCCGGGCGGTCGCTCGGGTCCAGGCGCGGGCCAGCCCGAGTTCCGGCGCGAACAGGGCGGACTTGGTCCCGTGCCGGGATTCCGCGCGCCGCAACGCTTTCGCCGATCCGGGAATGTCGCCCTGCCGGGCGATCGCCGTCGTCAACAACATCAACGACAACGGACCCCAGGAATAGCCGGTGCGTTCCAATTCGGCTGCGGCAGGCTCTAAAAGCTTTGCTGCGGAGTCGAATTCACCACTGGTAAGGAGCACGTAAGCCAACAGCACTTCGCCGATTGCGCGACCTGGTTGCTGGAGCTCGGCGAAGTCGGTGAACTGCTGGGCCAGCGTCTGCGCCTGCGCCACCTCGCCGGCCATCAATAGCGACGTGATCTGGCCCAATCCCACCGTGAACCGCAACAGACCGGGATGCTCGGCGGCAAAAGCCTGCGCTGCGAGTCGCTCGACATCGCCGAACCGGCCCATCCGAGCCGCGGACAACGCGGCTGCGCTGGCCGCCCATGCCACCGCCACGTCGCTGGCCGACGATCCAGACAGCACGTCGGTCGCCAGCGTGATCGCGCGTCGGAGATTCCCGGAGTTCATCGCGAACGTGGCACTCAACCCGTCCAGGACGGTGCGCGCTGCGGGGTCGGTGAACCGGCTTCGCGTGGTCTGCAGAAACGCGGTGGCCTTTTCGGGCTCACCGAGCATGAAGAACTGGTTGGCAGCCCGCGGTACCGCCCACGCCATCAATTCGGACTCCGACAGGTTCGTCGGATTCACCGCGGCCAGCACCTCACCGGCCTCTCGGCCGCGGCCCTGCCATCCCAGTGCCTGTCCCAAGACCAGGCGCGCATCTAGGCCGTCCGATCTGTCTACCGCCACGCGTGCCAGCCGTTCGGCAAGGAGTAGGTCGCCCAGTCGCAGGGCCTGTTGCGCGGCGGCGGTCACCTCGGTGATCGGCTGGGGTGCGTCACAGTCCAACGCCAGTGACGCCAGCCGCAGTCGGGCGCTGGGGTGTTCCGATGGATGCTGCGAGAGCAGGTTGACGAGCTCGGTACGGCGCCGACGGGCACCGTCACGCCCCAATGCCGCCGCTGCGCGCTCGCCGAACAGCGGGTGCGCCGTGTACACCACCGGTTCGTCGGGGTCGCTGCCGCGCAGCCGGATCTCGGCGGCGCCCAAATCCTCGGCCTGACTGACGGCGCCGTCGCCGGCCAGCACCGTCAGATCGGCCAGCGACAACGGCTCCGCAATCGCCAGGTAGTCAAGCACCGACCGCGCCGGCCCTGGTAACTCCGCCAGAAACTCGTCGACCTCCGCCGCGGTCGTCGCCCCACCGGGCGGCTGCAGGTCGATGCGATCCAGCAGACCGTCGGTCCACAATGCCGCGATAGCCGGTGGCGCCGCATCAGCACGGCCAGTGACGATCATCCGGGCCGCCCGGGTGAGCGCCAACTGGTAGACCAACGTGGCCGACAGGATGTCCAGGTCGTGGGCCTCGTCGACGATGACTAGCAGATCACCCTGCTCGGCGGCCCGCGTCAGCGAGGCGCGGGCGGCGCGCAACAACGCGGCAGGCTTGCCGATGTCGGCCCCCCAACCCAGAAAGTCGATCAGGTGCCCGAACGCGCCGAACGGAACCACGCGTTCGGCCGGGGTGCCGATGACCCAGCGGGTAGTCGTAGCCGGGTGCTGGCCGCAGAATTCCTCGGCGGCCAAGCGCGCCAAGGTCGACTTACCGACGCCGTCGGGTCCGAGTACCGCGGCGCCGCCCGCGTCGGCCAACGCGGCGGTCAGCCGCTGCAGCGCGACCGTGTGCTGGGGGACGTTCCAACGAATCGGCACCGTTGCGAGTCTATGGCCAAGGTTCGGTACGCAGGGTCTGCAGGGTTGGTCTACCTTTCGGATATGCCTCCCGCAACCAGCGGCCAGTGGACGGTCGCGGTGTACTGCGCCGCTTCGCCGACGCACCCGGATTTGCTGGAGCTTGCCGCCTCGCTCGGTGCCGCCATTGCCGAGCGCGGCTGGACGCTGGTGTGGGGCGGGGGCCACGTCTCGGCGATGGGGGCGGTGGCCTCGGCAGCACGGGCCCACGGCGGCTGGACCGTCGGCGTGATTCCCACCATGCTGCTCGACCGTGAACTCGCCGACCACGATTCGGACGAGCTGATCGTCACCGACACACTGCGTGAGCGCAAACAGGTCATGGAAGATCGGGCCGACGCGTTCATCGCGCTGCCGGGCGGTGTTGGCACGCTGGACGAATTGCTCAGCGCGTGGACCGAGGGATATCTCGGTGTGCACGACAAGCCCATCGTGCTGCTGGACCCCTGGGGCCACTACGACGGTGTGCGCGCCTGGATATACGGACTGATCGACAGTGGCTACATCTCCCAGGCCGCCGTCGATCGGCTGGTGGTGGTCGATAAGGTCGGCGAGGCGCTAGTGGCCTGCGCACCCGCTGACGGGCCAAGCGGCTAATAACGAATCGAGGGATACGTGTCCGATCAAGGCGCACGCGCACGGGTCAAGCTCACCGATATCGCACTGCAGGTGCCCGGCCTCATCGCCGACGCACCGTCGATTGCGCGCGGGGTCAGCGGCTTGCTGGCCAGGCCGAGTTCGAAGACGTCGATCGCCTCGGTGTTCCAGGACCGCGCCGCGCGTTACGCGGATCGGATCTTCCTGAGGTTCGGCGATCAGCAAGTCAGCTATCGCGAAGCCAACGCGACCGCCAACCGGTACGCCGCGGTGCTGGCCGCGCGCGGGGTCGGTCCGGGCGACGTCGTCGGCGTCATGCTGCGCAACTCGCCGGACGCAGTGCTGACGATGTTGGCGGTGGTCAAGTGCGGCGCGGTCGCCGGCATGCTCAACCACCACCAGCGTGGCGAGGTGCTGGCACACAGCCTGAGTCTGCTGGATGCCAAGGTGCTGATCGTGGAATCCGACTTGGTTAGTGCCGTCAGCGAATCCGGCGGCGCGGCAGGTGACGTGCTCACCGTCGAAGACCTGGCACGATTGGCCACCACCGCCCCGGCCATCAACCCGGCGTCGTCGACAGCGGTGCGGGCCAAAGACACCGCCTTTTACATCTTCACCTCGGGCACAACCGGATATCCGAAGGCCAGCGTGATGACGCACTACCGGTGGCTCAAGGCGCTTGGCGCGTTCGGGGGGCTGGGTCTGCGGTTGAGGAGTTCGGACACGCTGTACAGCTGCCTGCCGCTGTATCACAACAACGCGCTGACGGTCGCGGTGTCGTCGGTAATCAACTCGGGCGCGACGCTGGCACTCGGCAAGTCCTTCTCCGCGTCGCGGTTCTGGGACGAGGTGATAGCCAGCCGCGCCACCGCCTTCATCTACATCGGTGAGCTCTGCCGCTACCTGCTCAACCAGCCGGTCAAGCCCACCGACCGCAAGCACCAGATCCGCGTCATCGCCGGCAATGGCCTACGCCCGGACATCTGGGACGAATTCACCACACGGTTCGGGATCGCGCGGGTTTGCGAGTTCTATGCCGCCAGCGAAGGCACCACCGCGTTCATCAATATCTTCAATGTGCCTCGCAGCACCGGGATTTCGCCGATGCCGCTGGCCTATGTCGAATACGACCCGGACACCGGTGAGCCCGTGCGCGATGAGGCCGGGCGGGTGCGCCGCGTGCCCGCCGGCGAGCCCGGCCTGTTGCTGAGCCCGGTCAACCGGCTGCAGCCGTTCGACGGCTACACCGACAAGTCGGCAAGCGAAAAGAAGTTGGTGCGCAACGCTTTCAAAGAGGGCGACTGCTGGTTCAACACCGGTGATGTGATGAGCCCGCAGGGCTTGTTCCATGCGGCCTTCGTCGACCGACTCGGTGACACCTTCCGCTGGAAGGGGGAGAACGTGGCCACCACCCAGGTCGAGGCGGCAGTGGCGACGGATGCCAACGTCGAGGAATGCACCGTCTTCGGCGTCGAGGTGCCCAACACCGGCGGGCGTGCCGGGATGGCGGCGATCAAGTTGCGCGAGGGCGTCGAGTTCGACGGCCACTCGTTGGCCCGTGCGGTATACGACAAGCTGCCCGCCTACGCGCTGCCGTTGTTCGTGCGGTTGGTGGAGTCGCTGGAACACACCACGACGTTCAAGAGCCGCAAGGTGGAACTGCGTAAGCAGGCCTATGGGAGCGATGTCGAGGACCCGTTGTACGTACTCGCCGGTCGCCAAGAGGGCTATGTGAAGTTCTACGACGAGTATCCCGGCGAGGTCGCCGCCGGTAAGCGACCACAGGGTTGAACTGAACTCTCCTACCGCGTCGAGTCTGCACTGAGGGCTCCGAGTCCGCGCACAAGGCGCGGTTGTCCCACTTGGGCCGGCCCTTGCTGCAGAATCGACGCCACCAGCGCAGGCTCGCCCGCAAGCCAACAGGCACTATGGAGTCGTGCGTTCTACCCTATGCGGTCGCCCAGTGGCGGGAGATCGTGCGCTGATCATGGCGATCATCAACCGCACCCCGGACTCGTTCTTCGACAAGGGTGCGACGTTCGCCGACGGCGCGGCCCGCGAGGCCGTGCACCGTGCGATCGCGGATGGTGCAGATGTGATCGACATCGGCGGGATCAAGGCGGGTCCGGGCGAGAGCGTCGACGCTGATACCGAGATCGCGCGGTTGCTGCCCGTCGTCGAATGGCTGCGCGACGCCTACCCCGACCAGCTGATCAGCGTCGACACCTGGCGCTCCGAGGTGGCCGAGCTCGCTTGCGCCGCGGGCGCCGACATCATCAACGACACCTGGGGCGGGGTGGACCCGCGGCTGCAAGAGGTGGCCGCCGAGTTCGACGCCGGACTGGTCTGCGCACATACCGGGGGAGCGCTACCACGCACCCGGCCCTTCCGAGTCAGCTACGGTACGACTACCCGCGGCGTGGTGGACGACGTGATTTGCCAGGTCACCGCCGCCGCCGAGCGGGCGGTCGCGGCCGGAGTAGCCCGCGATCGCATACTGATCGACCCGGCCCACGACTTCGGCAAGAACACCTTCCACGGGCTGCTCCTGTTGCGCCAGGTGGCCGATCTTGTTAAGACCGGGTGGCCTGTGCTCATGGCTTTGAGCAACAAGGACTTCGTCGGGGAGACTCTGGGTGTGGACGTGACCGAACGGCTTGAGGGGACGTTGGCCGCCACCGCGCTGGCGGCGGACGCCGGAGTGCGCATGTTCCGCGTCCACCAGGTCGCGGCGACCAGAAGGGTGCTAGAGATGGTGGCCTCGATTCAGGGGATGCGCCCGCCGGCGCACACCGTGCGGGGACTGGCATGACGGCATCCGAGCTGGATCTTGCCCGCGACGGGGTCCTCGTCGCACCACCCGGCGACACCTGGCTGGCCGACCGCAGCTGGAACCGCCCGCGCTGGACCATTGGTGAACTCGTCGCGGCCAAGGCGGGGCGGACGATCTCCGTCGTGCTGCCCGCCCTCAACGAGGAGGAGACTGTCGAATCCGTTATCGACAGCATCTCGCCGCTCGTCGACGGGCTGGTCGACGAGCTGATCGTGCTGGATTCCGGGTCCACCGACGACACCGAGATTCGTGCCATCGCAGCCGGAGCCCGAGTGGTCAGCCGCGAGCAGGCGTTGCCCGAACTCCCGGCCCGGCCCGGCAAAGGCGAGGCGCTATGGCGCTCACTAGCGGCCACCCGCGGCGACATCGTGGTGTTCATCGACTCCGACCTGATCAACCCACATCCGATGTTCGTGCCGCATCTGCTTGGGCCGCTGCTCACCGGCGACGGCATCCACCTGGTCAAAGGCTTTTACCGGCGGCCGCTCAAGGTCGGCGACGCGAGCGGCGAGGCGGGCTCCACCGGCGGCGGCCGGGTCACCGAGTTGGTGGCGCGGCCGCTCTTGGCGGCGCTGCGCCCCGAGTTGGGGTGCGTGCTGCAACCCCTGGGTGGGGAATATGCGGCCAGCCGGGAATTGCTGACGTCGCTGCCGTTTGCCCCGGGCTACGGCGTGGAAATCGGCCTGCTGGTCGACACCTTCGACCGGTTGGGGCTGGATGCGATAGCTCAAGTCAACCTGGGTGTGCGGGCACACCGCAACCGACCGCTGGACGAGCTGGGCGCCATGAGCCGGCAGGTGATCGCGACGTTGCTGTCCCGCTGCGGCATTCCGGACTCCGGCGTCGGCTTGACCCAGTTCTTTCCCCTCGGCCCCGATTCGGAGAGCTACACCCAGCACACCTTGCCGGTGTCGCTGGCCGATCGCCCCCCAATGAATGTGCTCAAGCCGCCGCGCTGATCGCCTGTCGGTGCGGTAGGGCAAGATCGCTCTCGTGGCGTTGGTATTGCTTTACCTGGTGGTTCTGACCCTGGTGGCAGTCGTGTTGTTCGGCGTGGCCAGCCTGCTCTTCGGTCGCGGTGAGCAGTTGCCGCCCCTGCCGCGGGCGACGACAGCGACGGTGCTGCCGGCCTACGGTGTCACGGGTGCGGACGTCGATGCGGTCAAATTCACCCAGGCACTGCGGGGGTACAAGACCAGCGAGGTCGACTGGGTGCTGGCTCGGCTGGGTCGCGAGCTCGAGACGCTGCGCGGCCAGGTGGCTGCCCTGCAAGCGTCCGGCAGCGAGGCGCAACCGACTGATGACGCCGTGGTGTCCGATGTCGACGCCGTCGCGGTAGACCGCTCCGGTCCCACATGAGCCGGGCCGGCGAGGATGCGGAGCGCAACCGCGACGGCTTGGTTCGCTGTGGTTGGGCCGTTGTTCGTCCGGGTCCCGATGCCGATCTGTACCGCGACTATCACGATGACGAGTGGGGCCAACCGCTCACCGACGGCACGGCGTTGTTCGAGCGGATGAGCCTGGAGGCCTTCCAGAGCGGTCTGTCGTGGCTGATCATCTTGCGCAAGCGGGAGAATTTCCGGCGCGCATTCTGCGGGTTCGACGTCGAGAAGGTCGCCCGCTTCACCGAGGCTGACGTCCAGCGACTGCTTGCTGACGATGGAATCGTCCGCAACCGGGCCAAGATCGAGTCGACGGTTGGCAATGCGCGTGCCGTGCTGGACCTGGGCTCGCCGCAAGACCTATCTGACCTGCTGTGGTCGTTCGCGCCGCCTCCGCGTCCCCGGTTTGCTGATCTTTCGGAAATTCCCTCGACGAGTGCCGAATCCGTAGCCATGGCCCGTGAGCTGAAACGTCGCGGTTTCCGCTTCGTGGGCCCGACTACCGCTTATGCGCTGATGCAGGCGACGGGCATGGTCGACGATCACATCAGCACGTGCTGGGTCCGGCCGAGCGGTTCTAAGCGACTTCGGTAGGCCTCAGGTTGGCCACAAAGCGGGTCTTTGTGCACCTTGTCTCCCCGATAAGGAACAATGGAGACGTGATTTGGCAGTTCAATGTCGGGTATGGCTGGAAATTCACTGGCGGGGCATGCTCGGCGCCGACCAGGTCCGCGAGCGCGGGCCAGCTCGAATCAGGAGGGAGCACTCGATGGCGGCGATGAAGCCCCGGACCGGTGACGGTCCACTAGAAGCAACCAAAGAGGGGCGCGGCATCGTGATGCGGGTACCACTTGAAGGTGGCGGTCGCCTGGTGGTCGAGCTGACTCCGGATGAGGCTGCCGCGCTGGGCGATGAACTGAAGGGCGTCACCAGCTAACCTGCGGGCGGTTCACCCGTCCGCTTCAAGCACACACCTTGCGGTAGATGTCCAGTGTCTGCTCGGCGATGTGTGTCCACGAGAATTCTTCGACACAGCGCTGCCGTCCTGCCTGGCCGTACTGTTTCGCTTTCGCAGGGTCGGCGACCAGCGCATTGACCGCCTCGGCCAGCCGTGCCTCAAAGGCGTCCGAGTAGTCGGCGTCGTAATGCACCAACGACCCGGTGACGCCGTCAGCGACCACCTCGGGTATGCCGCCGACGTCGGAGGCGACCACCGCCGTCGCGCAGGCCATCGCTTCCAAGTTCACGATGCCCAACGGTTCGTAAACCGAAGGACACACGAAAACATTTGCCGCCGCTAGTATTTCGCGCAACTTGGTCCTGTGCAGCATGTCACGTATCCAGAACACCCCGGTGCGACTGCGCTCCAGTTTGGCGACCGCCGAGCGCACCTCCTCCGCGATTTCGGGCGTGTCGGGCGCCCCGGCGCACAGCACCAGCTGAATGTCCGGGCTGAACTGGTGCGCGGCCGCGACCAGGTGTGGGACGCCTTTTTGCCGGGTGATGCGCCCGACGAACGCCACGATGGGCCGGCTCGGGTCAACGCCATGCTCCTCGAGCACGGAGCCGGTGTGGACGGGGCCAGCCGGGTGCCAGAACTCGGTGTCGATTCCGTTTCGGATCACGTGCACCGCGTTCGAATCCAGCGTGGGATAGACCCGCAGGATGTCATCACGCATGCCGGAGCTGACGGCGATGACCGCGTCGGCGGCGAGCGCCGCGGTCTGTTCTACCCAGGAGGACACCCGGTAGCCGCCGCCGAGTTGCTCGGCCTTCCATGGCCGCATCGGCTCCAGCGAATGTGCGGTCAACACATGCGGCACGTCGTAGAGGAGCTTGGCCACGTGTCCGGCCATGCCGGTGTACCAGGTGTGCGAATGCACCACGGTCGCTGCGTTGGCGGCGTTGGCCATCAGCAGGTCGGCCGAGAGAGTGGACAGTGCCGCGTTGGCGGCGCGCAGGCGGGGGTCGGGCTGGTGCGCTATGGCGCCGGGGCGCTCGGCCCCCATGCAGTGCACGTCGACAGCGCACAGCCTGCGCAATTGGGATACCAGTTCGGTGACGTGTACGCCGGCTCCGCCGTAGACCTCCGGAGGATATTCCCGAGTCATCATCGCCACCCGCATACCCGCACGGTAGTTCGGCGACGACGCAGCCCGTATATCGGGCTGCAGTCGTCAGCCATCAGCCCGAGGGACATAGGTCAGAACTGCACCAACTTACTTAAGCAGCCATTCGTCTAACGAATGGACAATGCGGCCCTGCCGGTGGCAGGGCTCGCTAGCTGCCGATAGGTTTGAGCCATGAGGGAAGCGCCGCACGTGCTCGGCATCGTGCTGGCCGGTGGTGAGGGCAAACGGCTTTATCCCTTGACCGCCGACCGTGCCAAACCCGCGGTTCCCTTCGGCGGGGCCTACCGGCTGATCGACTTCGTGCTATCCAACCTGGTCAACGCCCGCTATCTTCGGATCTGCGTGCTGACCCAGTACAAGTCGCACTCGCTGGACCGCCACATCTCGCAAAACTGGCGATTGTCGGGTTTGGCCGGCGAATACATCACCCCGGTTCCCGCCCAACAACGCCTCGGGCCCCGCTGGTACACCGGCTCGGCCGACGCCATCTACCAGTCGCTCAATCTGATCCACGACGAAGATCCCGACTACATCGTGGTTTTCGGTGCAGACCACGTGTACCGGATGGACCCGGAGCAGATGGTGCGGTTCCACATCGACAGCGGAGCGGGTGCAACCGTAGCTGGCATCCGGGTGCCGCGGACCGACGCGAGCGCCTTCGGCTGCATCGACTCCGACGAGTCAGGCCGGATCCGCAAGTTCATGGAGAAGCCGCTGGATCCGCCGGGCACGCCCGACGACCCTGCTAGCTCGTTCGTGTCGATGGGCAACTACATCTTCACCACCAAGGTGCTCATCGATGCGATTCGCGCGGATGCCGACGACGACCACTCGGACCACGACATGGGCGGCGACATCATTCCGCGGCTGGTGGAAGACGGGATGGCCGCGGTCTACGACTTCAGCGATAACGAGGTGCCGGGTGCCACCGACCGCGACCGGGCCTATTGGCGCGATGTAGGGACGCTGGACGCCTTCTACGACGCGCATATGGATCTTGTGTCGGTACATCCGGTGTTCAACCTGTACAACAAACGCTGGCCGATCCGCGGGGAGTCGGAGAACCTGGCGCCTGCAAAGTTCGTCAACGGTGGCTCGGCACAGGAGTCTGTGGTGGGTGCCGGAAGCATTATCTCGGCGGCCTCGGTGCGCAACTCCGTTCTGTCATCCAACGTCGTGGTCGACGACGGCGCGATCGTGGAGGGCAGCGTGATCATGCCGGGGGCGCGCATCGGCCGCGGCGCGGTGGTGCGCCACGCGATCCTCGACAAGAACGTTGTCGTCGGGCCTGGCGAGATGGTCGGGGTCGACCTGGACAGGGACCGGGAGCGTTTCGCGATCAGCGCCGGCGGCGTGGTAGCGGTGGGTAAAGGCGTCTGGATCTAGCGGGGTGCTCGCCAGGCTCGCCGCCAGCGTCAGGGGATCTGCGGGATCAGCAGATGCGCGTCATAGCGGGGGCCCCAACGCAGCGTCACCAGACCGCGCGGGGGGTCAGGGTAGGCCGCCGGAAATTGGCCGGTGACCGGGTTGCGTGGGGATAACCAGCGCCCGCCCACCACGAAGCGCAACTGCTCGCCGGCGCGGAACAACGTCGCGGACGGACCCAGCGCCACGTCCAGGGCAATCACCTCACCGGGGCGCACCGGCCGGCGCCTGTCGCACGCCGGGACCGGCTCCCACGGCTTGGAGAGTGCGGCGTCGAGCGCCCGCAGCGACACCCGAAGCCAGCCGGTGGTCACCCGGTCGCGGCCGTATCCGTAAGACCCTTCGAATCCGACGTAGCGCCCGTCGCGCCATTTCTCTACACCGACGAAGATGTTCGCGTCGTCGAAGCCATCCAGCTGGACCCAAAGCCGCGCCGCCATCGGACCGGTCAACTCGATGTCCTCCGGTACCGTCCAGTTGAATGCTGCCGCGCGAGAATGGGTTTCGAAGGTTATGCTGCCCGCTTTGGTCGGCGGCTCGGTCGTCAGCACTCCGGCTTCGGCGAGATACAGGCGCCGCCAACGGGTTCGGGCGAGCGGCCATTCGTTCTCCTCGCGCACCGAAGCGACGGTGTCGCGGTCCTCGCGCACCTCCAGGCGCACGCTGCGCGACGCCGGCGCTCCCTCGAGAACGTCCCGGAAAAACCGCACCTGTTCGGAAAGCGCGTCCTTGGCGTAGAACTGCTCCCAT
>JALHRH010000017.1:0-32544 GCA_022841565.1 Mycobacterium sp.
GCCGGGTTGTGGGTCGCTACGTCATGGACGAGCTCCAGACCCGACTCGCCGTTGTTCAAGCAGGTACACACCGCTTGGGCGGAGCGGACGGCTTGCGCCGGCGAGTTATAGCCGATATCGGCCTTGTGCAGAGCCGCGAGGAACGCTGCGTCCTCACCACCACTCTCATCGGGATCGGCGTACGCCGGGGCGGCTAAGCCAACCGTGGCACACACGCCGATCAGCGCTACAAGCAGTCTCACATCAACACCTTTCTCGCTTATCGCTCGTTCTGCGGGGCGTTCGTATCCGGACCTCGCCTGCTAGCCCAGCTGCGCATCCGACGGCACTACTTTCGACTTGTCGCCCTTCGACAGGTGCACCGCGTGGATACCGGGTTTCTTGGCCAGCTGCTCCAGCAGACTGTCGAGACCGTCCTGATCGACCGTGTGGTGCTGGACGCTGTCCGGCCTTTCCGATATTTGGGCGACCATGCGCTTGAGCATCTCCGGTGATTTGAGGTCTTTGAGGTCCTTGACCGGCGTGATGCGCCCCCGCACACCCGCTCGCCCATGCGGGCTGGGCGCTCCGGCACCCAGGGCGGCTCCGGTCATGCCCGCCAGCGACATCGAGCTGAGCAACCCGCCCTGTCCGAGTTCGGCGGCCGGCACGGCTTCGGGCCCGGCCGCCGACAACGCGGCAGCAACCGTCCGGATGGCCGGGGTGTTCGCGGCCCAGCTCGGCGGTACCGTCAAGGCACCCACCAGGGTGCCGCGGCCGAAGTTGGCCGAAGGTGCAGCTTCCGTAGCACCAGTCAGCCACCCACGCCCCCAGTGGGGCGCTGCCAGCCCACCGCCGAGCGCGTCTTTCGGGAACTCGGCCAACCCCGCCGCCGAGTGCGGGCCGAACTTGAGAAACTGCGATACGGGGAAGTTGATCAGCAGTCCGATGTCATTGAATTGCGTAGTGAAGCCCAGCGGCACTTTGAGCGCCGAATACAGCATCGTGTAGGTCGACGCTCCACCGGGGCCGAATAGGCGGTTCAGGAGACCGTTGATGGTGGCGGTGTAGTCGGTGCTCAGGTTCGCAAGCACCTGCAGTAACTTTGACACCGGGTCGCCCGCGGCCAGGATCGACTGCGCGCCAACGCCGCCCGATGCGCCGGCCGTCTGTGCGGCGGCGACAGCCTGGTTCACCAACCCGCCCGCGTTGACAATCTGCGGGGGCTCGGTGAACGGTGTCACCTGGCTCGCGGCAGCCGACGAAGCGGCATAGGTGTCCATGGCCAACGCATCCTGCGCCCACATTTCGCCGTACTGAGCCTCCGTGGCAGCAATCGCCGCGGTGTTCTGTCCGAAAAGGTTGGTGGCCATCAGGGACGCCAGCTGGGCCCGGTTGGCCGCGATCTCCTCCGGCGGTACATGCGCGGCAAACGCCGCTTCATACGCGGCTGCCGCCGCGGTAGCCTGGCTCGCCGCTTGCCCAGCCTGAGTGGCGGTGGCACTGACCCAGGTCACGTACGGCGCTGCCGCGGCCGCCATGGCGGCCGACGACGGGCCGACCCAGGGTCCGCTGGTGAGGCCGGAGACCAAAGACCTATAGGAGGCGGCGGTGGACTGCAGTTCAGCGGCAAGCGCGTTCCAGGCCGCCGCGGCCGCCAACATTGGCCCTGCCCCGGGACCGCTGTACATCCGGCCTGAGTTGATCTCTGGCGGAAATGCTGCGTAGAACATGCGACGCCTACCCCCTGTCCCGATGACACGTCTGAATCGTTTGTGCGAGTTGATGGTTCGTACCTACGTCAGCCATGTTGGTCATTCCTCCAACGCCGGCAGGACAAAGATCATGGCCGCTGCGGGGTCGGCTTCGGCTACAACGCCACCGAGCGACGCCGCTGCCGCGCCGCCGTTTCCCGAGGTTGTTGTGGCGGTCGCCAGGGCCCGTCCCGCCAGGCTGGACAGGGCCATCTGACCGAAAACACCGGATTCCCCGGTCAACGTAGCCGCCGGAGCGGCCGACAGGTTGGCGGACAGCGTCGCGGCGACTGTTCTGATGGTCGGCGCAGCGGTGGTCCACCCCTGCGGCACCGACAAGCTGCCCACCACGGCCGCGCGTCCCATCGCCCCTGAGGTCGTTCCGCCAACCGACCCCGCGCTGCTCAGATGGGGTGTGATCGACTCCGCGATGGGAGCCAGTGCCCCGGTGATCGGCTTCGGGGGCGCGAAGAAGGACGCCAGCCCCTGCCCGTTCTGGCCGTAGGCGTAGACCTGTCCGAATGACAGGAATGGACCGCCGGGGATGGAAGTCAGACCTTGCAGGGAGTACGGGCCGGTGAGGGTTCCCATAATGGTGTTCCAGTTGGCCAGATCCTTCGAAAGCCACGGGGGCAGTGACGCTGTGGCCAGTTGCGGCAAGGAGAGCCCTTTTAGCAGCGACGTGGACCCCGACGTTGGTGCCGAACCTACCGTTGTCGCGAGGTTCTGCAGCGCTGTCGGCACGGCAGCGAGCAGGTGGGACAACTGAGTGGTCGCCTCCGACCCCGCCGATGCCTGCGTTACCGCTGCCGCCTGCAGGGACGACCCCGAGGCGTTGGTGGTTTGTGGGGGCTCGCTGAACGGCGCTAATTGTGTTGCGGTCGAAGAGGATCCGGCGTACCCGTACATTGCGGCGGCATCTTGAGCCCACATCTCCAAATAGTGCGCCTCGGTCGCGGCGATGGCCGGCGTGTTCTGGCCGAATATGTTGGTGGCAATCAACGACAACAACAGTGCACGATTAGCCGCGATCACCGGTGGCGGAACCGTGGCTGCAAAGGCCGTTTCGTATGCGCTCACCGCGATTTTCGCCTGCGCGGCGGCTTGGTCGGCCCGGGCGGCCGTGGCGGAGATCCATGATACGTACGGCCCGACCGCGGCAGCCATCGCAACGGCCGTCGGGCCTTGCCAGCTTCCCGCGGTGAGGTTCTCGATAGCCGAGGCGTAAGAGGCTGCGGCCGAATGTAATTCGGCTCCCAACACATCCCAGGCGGTCGCTGCGGCCAACATCGGTCCCGCTCCCGGACCGGTGTACATGCGACCGGAGTTGATCTCAGGTGGCAGCGCCCCATAATCCATATGTCCTACCTCTATCCCCTCGATAGCCGCCCGAAGAATTGTTTACAGGCGACCATTCACTCCCTGATTGAAAAGGTTTTGAGCAGGCCTCTTATGCCCCTGTATTCAGACCCCCCTGTCCGATTTGACGATTTTTATCGATACTTATTTTCACCGCGTTCCCGGCGTGTAATCGAGAAGTAAACAAGAACTCTCTGCGCGCGGTAGTCAGCCGTGATATGCGGTGCCAGCTATGTCTTACTAATATAAGATGCCAGTTCAGGGCAGACTACAGGCGGATCAGCAACGTCAGCAATGAGTATCGGTGCGGTCAGCAACTGGTACTTTGGAATGCATCAACCGCAAATCGAATTATCCAGAACTCTGGGCATAATAAAACCCGTCGGCAGGGTGCGGCCGTGTGCCCACCAATATGCCGCGATCAAACCGAGGCCGGGATCCCCAACCATCTTCGTTTTGCCGAGGCCGTGATCATCCTGTGGCGTCGAGACTTGGGCGGGCCCACCAGCCGCCACAGCCCCCCGGCTGCCGGCGACGCGGCTCGGACCAACTTCACGGTGTAGGGCGTGACGTTGCTCGGTGCACGACCGACCGGCATTACGTGTTCTCCTAACGTCAGGATTGAGCCTCCGCGCGACGTTAGGGAACGGTAGTCGAGAACGCTTGCAACGTGACTGCTCGGTTGCTGATGATTCGCTGGGAGAACAGGTTTCGCGGTTTGATGCTCACCACCGCGACGGTGCGTCGGGCCCGCCGCCGGTCACAGGCGATCCGTGCTACTACCCGGCGGCGGGCGATCGTGCAATGACATTGAGGCGAAAACCGTACTGCGGGACCGCCCGACCATAGGGTTGCCCGGCGACGTTACCAAGGGGAACACCGGGCATCCCAGCGGCTCCCGCAGGCGGCGGGGCGATCATGGGGGTACCGCCCAACGCCGAGTGCAGCGGACTTGTCAGAGGTGCGGCCGCAGTCCAGGCCGGCGGCACCGACAGTTTCCCGACGATGCCTGCGTTGCCAGCGGCAGCCAGGCCCTGCAGGCCCCCGGCCGACTCAAGTGAACGCGCCGCCACCGAGCCGGCCGCAGCGGGTAACACGTCCTGCGCTGCCTCGGCAACATCGCTAATCGCTGACGCGCCGAACAGGCTCGAAAGTGTTCCGACGGTGGCACCTGGCGTTAGCGTCCCGGTCGAGGTGATCGTGTTCCACATGTTCGCGTTGGGCCCCCACATCGCCATAAAGTTCTGCCAACTGGTGGGTCCGGTGCCGGTTAGCAAAAAGTTCGCGATCTCGGAAAGTCCCGCCCCGCCATCGGCTCCCGAGAGTCCCTGCAATGCGCCGGGCACCGCGGAGATCAACTGCGACAGCGTGCCCTGTTGACTGGCCGCCGAGGCACCGCCGACTTGGTTGACCGCAGCCGCTTGAGCGGCCAGTCCACTGGGATTGGTTGATTCCTGGGGCCCGACGAACGGGCTGAGCAGCGTCGCAACTGCGGAGGCACCCGCGTAGCTGTACATGGCCGCAGCGTCTTGGGCCCACATCTGAAAGTACTGTGCCTCGGTCGCCGCGATCGCGGGGGTGTTCTGCCCGAGGATGTTGGTGGCGACCAGCACGCCCAATTGGGCTCGGTTGGCCGCGATGAGTGGCGGGGGCACTGTTGCAGCGAACGCCGCTTCGAAGGCGCCCGCGGCCGCCTCGGCTTGCGCCGCCGTCTGTTCGGCTTGCGCTGCGGTCGAACACATCCAGGCCACGAAAGGCATAGCTGCCGCGGCCATGGATGCCGACGCAGGGCCGAACCATTCCTCGCCGGTCAACCCCAGCAGCACCGCGTCGTACGACAATGCGGTTGCCCGCAACTCGGCGGCCAGCCCGTTCCACGCGGAGGCCGCGGCCAGCATCGGACCGGAGCCCGGTCCCGTGTACATCCGCGCAGAGTTGATCTCGGGCGGCAACGTTGCAAAATCCAGTGCGACAGTCATTGGTGGCCTCCTTAACTGACTGTGCTTTTCCGGACGAGGCGAATCCGATTTCGGGCAGCATCCATCGCAAATGAAGCGGCGGCATTCGCGCAGACGAATTACACGCAGCTGCGAACTCAATACACGCAGGCGGTTATCGGATATTCCGACTCACATTGCGGAAATTTTGCCCGGGCCGGATCGAAACGAAATGGTCGTCGATCTCGGATAGGGACTGTCGTCGGGACTCACTCCGCTCTCACCTCCTCAGGGCCGGGGCACACGGGGGTGCCGGGTGCACGCCACAGAGATGAGATCAGCGGAAAATCGCTGTACCAGCACCTCTCTCGCAGAGCTTTGGCACCACACGGCGTATCCGGCCGCAACCGGAAGCCACTTGGACTCAACCCTTATGCCGGGAAGAGCTGTCCTGACCCTGGGCGTCTTTCGACGTTCGAGGTCAGTGGCCTGTGTCCGTGCAGACGCCTCACCTAGCGAGGTGCATGCACAGACATCGTGGCACCCTAAACGATGAGAGTCAACTCACATGCCCGCATTCCCGCATTTTCACTACAATTCGGGACGGCGAATTGGATTCGCCGCGGTAACGATTAATGCGTTGCCCGCGCCCGATCTAGCCGGCGGCCACTGGCCGCGGCATGATCGTGAGCTTGAACCCATAGCGAGGACCGTTGCCCCAGTTGCGTGAGTAGGCGCCGGGTGCCGGGATACCGGGCACACCCGGCATGCCGGCAGCGGCCTCGGGCGCCGCGGCGCCGGCCGATCCGGTGCCAGCCACCGCGACCGCGTGATCCGCCACCTCGACTGCCGCCGTCCAAGCCGGCGGCACGGACAACCGCCCGACGAACGACGCCTGGTTGGCGCCGACGGAAATTCCCCCCATCCCGCTCGAAGCCCCCGACAAAGTTGCGTCGGCAGCACCGGCGCCCGCCGCGGCAACCGGGGCCCCCTCCCCGCCTTCAATCACGGCGGTGGTGTCGGCCAGAGCACCCGAGATCGCGGGCATGATAAGCCCCGGAGCCGTGTAGCCGGCGGATATCAACCCGTTCGCCACATTGGAATTCAAGAAGACTCCGTAGGGATTGCCGTCGCTGCCATCCAGAAAGTTCAGGATGTCGGCGAGCAACCCGGTCTGTGAGATGTTGTCGAAGGGCGAGACTGCCGCCGGGGAAGCCAGTTGTTGCAAACTTGCCGGCAGCGCGGACATCAGTTGCGGCAGCTCCGACTGCGCCACACTAGCCGTCGCGGAACTGGAAGCTTGAGTCACTGCTGCCGCCTGTCCGGCCGGACCGTTCGGATTGGTGGTCTGCTCGGGCTCGCGGAACGGCGTCAGCGCCGCCGCCTCCGCGGCATTTGCGGCATAGACATACATCGCCGTCGCATCCTGTGCCCACATCTCGGCGTATTCGGCCTCGGTCGCCGCGATCGCAGGCGCATTGATGCCCAGAAAGTTGGTGGCCACCAGCATCAGCAAGCGTGCCCGGTTGGCGGCAACGACAGGTGGCGGCACGGTCATCGCGAATGCGGCCTCGAACGCCGCCGCAGCGGATGCGGCTTGAGCGGCGGTCTGCTCAGCCTGCAAGCTCGTCATGCTCATCCACGCCACATAGGGAGCGGCGGCGGCCGTCATCGCCGCCGAGGCTGGTCCCAGCCAGCTTTCGCCGGCTAAAGTCGCTATCACCAACTCGTATGCCGTTGCGGTCATCCGTAATTCGGCGGCGATCCCGTCCCAGGCAGTCATGGCGGCAAGCAGTGGCGCTGAGCCAGGACCGGTATACATCCGCAGTGAGTTGACTTCAGGCGGGAGAGCTCCGAAATCCAATGCCGGCACCTCCTTTCACCAACCGTGACCGCAGTATTGGCTCGGCAGCCCGCGGGCCAGGCGGAACCGATCGCCAACTTCGCGGTGGTCTCCCTCCTGTCATCCGGCGGCTGGCGGACGGCCCATGATCGTCGGTCGGAATCCGTAGCGCGGAGGACTGCCGAAGCTGTGGCCGTACATCCCCGGCGCCGGCATCCCGGGGAATCCGGGCATGCCCGCGGCAGCGACCTGCGGAGCGGCGGCGGTACTGGTCCAACCACCACCAGGATCGGCCGCGCCTGCGTGATTCACGACCGCTGTCGCCGCGATCCAGCTCTGTGGAACCGACATCCGTCCCACCAGTGCCGCCTGGTTCGTCCCGGCGGTGATTCCGCCCGTTGTCAGCGACATTTCGGCCACATCGCCCAGAGTGGGAATGCCGATGGGGCTGTCCGGCGAGTCTGCGGGTATCCACAAGGGATTTCCTTCGCCAGAACCCATTGGTGGCACTGCGCTCCCCTGCGCGCCGAGGGCCACCGCATTGATGTCAGCCAGGCCTGCCCAAACCGCAGGGACGACGACGGCGGGGCTGATGTATCCCGCTGAGACGAATCCGTTCACCAACGACGAGTTCAGGAAAGTCCCGTAGGGGTTTCCATCATTTCCGTCCAGAAAGTTCAGCAGGTCGGCGAGCAGTCCGGCGCCGGGGATGGCATCGATCGCCGCCGCCGGCGACGACAGACCTTGCAGGGTCGACGGTACCGACGACATCAGTTGCGGGAGCTCTGATTGTGTCACGGTACCCACTGCGGTCCCGGCCGCCTGGGTGACCGCGGCCGCCTGGCCGGCCTGTCCGGCCGGATCGGTGACCTGTGGCGGTGCGCTGAACGGCGTCAACGTCGAAGCCGCGGCCGAATTAGTGGCATAGCCGTACATCGCCGCGGCATCCTGGGCCCACATCTCGCCGTAGGCGGCTTCGTTCGACGCGATCGCTGCCGTGTTCTGGCCGATCAAGTTGGTTGCTACCAGCAATTGCAACTCGGCCCGGTTGGCCGCGACTACCGGCGGAGGCACCGTCATGGCGTATGCCGACTCGTAGGCTCCGGCCGCGGCGGCCGCCTGCGTGGCAGCTTCTTCAGCCTTCACCCCAGTCAGGGTCATCCAGGTCAGATACGGCGTGACTGCAGCCACCATGGCTTCTGACGCCGGCCCCAGCCAACCTTCGTCGGTCAGTATCGAGAGCACTGTGTCGTACGCGGCGGCCGTCGACTGTAGTTCTGTGGCCAATCGCTCCCAGGCCGCTACGGCGGCCAGCATCGGCGCCGACCCGGGCCCCGAGTACATGCGTAGCGAATTGACTTCCGGTGGTAAAGCGCCAAAATCCATCGCCACCATCTCCTCAGCCGATCACGGTGACGTGGTGGACGGCGGAATATGTTGCAGTGCAAGATATTTCAAATAAAGACATGGGACTTCTCCTGGTTGGGATAGTCCGACCCAGCTACCGGACTTGGCCGCTGAGGTGGTGTCGGGGTGCTGCCGATATCACGGGTGCCGTGGGAGTGCCGTGGGCACCGCGTGTTCGGATACTTGCGCCAGCCGATTCCGCCGACGGGAAAGCGCCGTGACCGGATCGGGAAGAATGGTCATCGAGTTCGTACAGACGTTGTCGGTTGGATCAGTGCGGCACCACCTCCCGCCACCATCGGGGCACACGGGAGCGCCACCGTGGCCCGGTGCGCCTACCCCTCTCGTCCTAGCTCGAGTTGCAGACAGCGTATCCGGCCAAAGCTTCACTGGCAGGGCAATAGACACAACCCATTCGGCGTGCCGCAAGGGGCAGCGTCGCGGGTGGGCTGCCGCCGGCCGATCGCAAGCGTTACTTGCTCTTTTTCTCCGCGACCGCAGCCCTGAGCCCTTCGGCGAGGTCGTCGCGCGTCAGCTCGCGGAACCGGCGCATCTGAGCTTCGCTGAACTCGGTGAGGTCGCTGTTGAGTACCGCGTCCAGGTCTTCGTCGTCGAGGCGGAAGCTGCGGTGGTCACGCGCCTTCTCCACCACGTTGCGCACGAAGCCGGCGTTGCCGAGCATGTCGATGCCCCGGATCAGGTCGCCTTCCTCGGAGTAGGTCTCATCGTTATAGAACTTCGTATAGGACGGCAAAAGCACCGCGGCCTCGTTCTCGGTGATGACGTCCTCGTTCTCCCGGCCCATCAGGACGGTCAGTGCGACCAATTCCTCAGGTGTGTAGCTGAAGAACTCGATGACGGTCGAAAAGCGCCGCCGCAGACCCTGATTCACCTCGAGCATCTTTTCCATGGCCTTGGCGTATCCGGCGCCGAACACCACCAGCTCGTCGCGGTGGTTCTCCATGTACAGCAACAAGGTGTTGATGATCGCGTTGCCGTACGGGTCGCCCTGCTGGTAGCCCTTCTCATGCAGGGTGTGCATCTCATCGAAAAAGACCGCTCCACCCAGCGCGCCCTCGAGCATCTCTTCGGCGTTCTTCTCGGCATCGGCCATGTAGCGGCCCAGCAGCTTGGTGCGACTTGTCTCCACCACGAGTGGCTTGCGCAGCACCGTCAGTCCGCATAGCTGCTTAGTGAACGCCCGAGCGACCGATGTCTTGCCGGTCCCGGGCGGCCCGAGCAACAGGGTGTGGCGGGATGTCACCGGAACCGGCAGGCCCATCTTGGCGCGCGCCAGGTTCACCTTGGTAGTCGCCTTGATGAGTTTGATTTCGCGTTTGGCCTGCTCCATGCCCAGCATCGCGTTGAGTTCGGCGTCCCCTTCGGCCAGGTACTTCGCGGCTTCCTCGGCATGACGGGCGGCCTCGGCCTGCGCCCGCGACGGTGCGCTGTCTGGATCCCACGGATCAGTGCGTGCCTCGATCGTTTCCGGGTCGGTAAGCACCAGCCGAAAATTCGGGTTGTCCAGCGCTTCGCGGGCCGGGGTGAACTTCGCGTCGCGCGAATACACGCGACGCAACAGTTCAACGGCTTCATCCTCCCGCCCGACGTGCCGCAGGCACATGCCCTGGGTGTACAGGGCGATGTTGGCCGCGCCCGGAACCCGGTCACCCTCGATGGCGTCCTGCCCGCGTCGGAAGGCTTCCTCAAAGACACCGAGCGATGCCAGCGCGGTGGTTGCCATCGCTGCCCCCGCCGCCTTCAGCTCGGGGTGCCGCCACGGCGTGGCCTCCGGGAATTGCACCAGCACGTCTGGCCACCGCTTGGTGCGGAAGTAAAGCACACCCCGCACATAGGTCACCAGTTCGGTGTCGAAGGGATGCCGGGGTTCGGTCGAGTCAAGCAACTCGGCTGCTTCCCGATAACGCTTGTTCTCGGCCAGCACTGCGGCATAGGCGCAGGCCAGTGAGTCCACGCTGGTGACGGCGAGGCGCAGAAACAAACCGTCGGATACCTCAGGGCGGAACTGCAGGTCCGTCACGCCGAGCCGTCGCGTCTCCCACCCAAAGGTCCGTACCGCTGCCCATGCGCCGGCAAGCACCTCGATGCTCTGGTCACCGGCCAGGATCCGCGCCAGCCAGGCGTCGCACATCCCCGGATCGCGGGTGGTGGCGGTGGTGAACATCTGCGCCGCGACCTGCGGGTTGTGACTCGGTTGCAGTCCGTTGACCGAGATGCCGGATGCCAGCAAACCGGCGACCATCGCGTTTCTGGCATCTTCCGCGGCTGACTGCGCGCGGGTCATTGTGCTGTTGAGCTTGTCGCGTGCTCCGGCTCATGACTCACTGGCAACTCCAGCTCGTCGTGGTCGCGCAGGTCGCGGCTCGGTACGACTAGCGGGGTGCGGGAGGACGGGGCAGGCAGACTGGCCCGCACAGCCGCCAACTGGCGTCCGGTGAGGCGGTTGAGCCCCGTCGTCAGCTCCCTAGGTAGCCGGGACTCACTGTGGTAGCGCACGAACGCCGACAACTGGGGTCGTCTGGCCCGCGTCGTTAGTCTTATGGTGAGCACCGCAGCCCCCACCTCAGGTGCGTCCGACAGCCAGAGCCTTTCCAGCGTCTCCGAGTCGATGTCGGACGGCGTCACCCAGAAACTGGTCACAAACCCGTTGAAGTGCTTCAGGTGTCGCCATCCGGGCCGGCTCCAGGTCGGCTCCAGGTCGGCCAGCACCGCGGAGTCGACCTCGGCCAGCTCATCGGCGGTGAGGGGACGGGCCCTACACGTTTGCCCCTCCAGGTCCTGAACCAGCCGCTCGGTGGCAGCCGCCAATGTTGATGCCAACGAGTCACGGCACACGACGGCAGCCACATTGCGCAGCGGGTTCATCCGCAGCACCAACCAGGTGCGGCGGCGGTCGACACCGAGCCCATCGCCCGCTCCTTCGTTCGCCTCCCAGCCTTCCGGCTGCCACTCCTCCAGGGAGGCCGAGGCTTTCGCGGCTTCGGCACCACCGCGTACCCGTACCGATACGATGTCAATGCCGTCAAGGTGGATATCGAACTGGCGCAACCCATTTGCGACCGCGGCTACCGGCAGGAAGGGCGCCGATCCCGCCGATGCGGCGCGGTGGCGGTGCCGACCCGATGGGTCGCCGTCGCCCCCGTCGACCTCGACGACGGCGACCAGCTGGCCGCGGTACTCGCGGACCCCCACCGTGTCACGCCCGAAACGGCGCTTGAAGTCGGTGGCCGGCGTGCACCCGGCACCCAGGGCGGTGCCGGGGTCGGCGGACCAATCCCACAGCCACGCGGCCACACCCGAGGCCATCGTGATGCCGTGATAACTGACGATCGACAGCAGCGTCACAACGACCGCGACGCCGACGCCAACCCACCACGCCACCCGGTTCTCGCCCTGCCACGAATCCGGGGCATGGCTGGCGAGCACCAGGATCAGCACGTCAACTAGGAACACCGCAGTCACACGGGGCCAGGACAACGACAACCCGAACTTGTGCTGAGCCTTCATCGTTGTTTCCGCGATCGTCGCATCAATGACGCTGTACCGAACACTGCTCCGCCTATCAGTAATGCCGCAGCCAAGCCTCCGGTGGCCACCCACACCGGCGCCATGTTGCGCGGGGCGCGCGCCTTCGGCAGCGATAGCGGCGCCGAAAGTTGTTTGGGTGCCTGGGGCGGCCCTTGCGGGACATCCCATGTCAATGCTGCGACCGGGTCGACCACACCGTAACCGACCTGATTGTCGACGCCACGGGCGGGAGGTCTGGCCGTGTGGATCAACCGCTGCATGACCTGGTACGCCGAGAGTTCGGGGTACTTGGCGCGCACCAGGGCTGCGACCCCCGAGACGATCGCGGTGGCGAAGCTTGTACCCGCCGGAGTCAGCAGGGTGTTGTCCGGCCCATCGATCGCATTGATCAAGCCGTCGTCACGAGGCGAGAGTCCCATGACGTCGGTACCTGGCGCGGAGATCGACACCCACGGTCCGGCAATGCTCATCTGTGACAACGGCTGACCGCCGGTGTCGACGGCGCCGACGGTGAGTACGTAATCGCTGAACCAGGATGGCGTGACCACAGTGGTCACGGCGTTCCAAGCGCGGGGATCGTTGGGCGACAACGGGTCGAAGATGGTGTTCTGCTTGCAGTCCTTCTTGCTGCTGTCGCCGGCCGCCGCCACGATCAGCGCGTTCTTGTCGACCGCGGCGTAGTGCACTGCAGCACCCAGAGTCCGCTGGTCGACCACATTTCGAGCACTCATACAGGTCACATCGGAGATGTTTATCACCGAAGCTCCCATGTTGGCAGCATGGACGATTGCGCGCGCCATCGTCTCGACGTTGTCGATCTTGGCCACCGTCTGGGGGTCCTCGTCCCCCGTGTAGGCGTCCTTGAGGCCGAACGCCTGGCTGGACTGCCGGATGGAAATCACCTCCACGTCCGGCGCTATCCCGCTGAACGCGTCCGGCGGCGGTGCCGCGTTGGGACTCGGAGGCGGGGGCGGGGGCGGTGCCGGCGAAGACGGAGTCGACGAGGAAGATGCCGCCGATGTTGAGCTAGGCGGAGTCGAGCTAGTCGGTGTCGTGGTGGTGGTTGTCGTCGACGGAGCGAGCGGGAGCGGTTCGCGCGGGTAGTCGACGGGAAGCACCTTCCCGCCGCCCGAGTAACCCGGAATCGTCACCGTCCCACCGCCGTGGTTACCCGACGGAGCCTGACCCGGACCAGGAGCCGGGCCGGGCCCGGCCCCTTCCGAAGGCGGCGGCGCGGGAATCATGGTGATAGTCGGCCCCGGTACCGGAGAGAGGGTCACCGTCTGCGGAGGCGGGGGCTTTTCCGTGGTGGGAATGGTCACCGGCCGGCGCGGCGACGCCGGTGGCGGCGAAGCACCGGTTGCGGGCGCTCCGGCGATCATCGAAGCAACCAAGGTGCCGTGGGCGTCACAGTCTGAAAGACCGTCACCCCCGGCCATGACGTAGTCGCCACCAGGAATCAGGCGCGGCAACCTCGGGTGCGGAGTCACACCGGTGTCGATGACGGCGACCTTGATCCCTTCGCCGCGGCCGAACTGCCACGCCTCATTGATGTTCAGCATTTCCATGTACTTTGGCGGCACCTTGAAGTCAGTGCCGGGAAGTACCCCGACCTCCGTGCAATAGGAGTTCTGCTTCATGGGGGCGACCGGCCCCGGAGGGCTGTCAGGCGGGAGCGCCCCCGGATCAATCGTCGGAGGCGCAATCGCGTATGCAGGTGGCATCCCGGCGAGCGCGCCGGAGGTAAGCAGCATCGCGGCGACGGTCGCGCTGATCGCGCGCCCGCGCCGCGACTGGCCGCTACCGGTATCGAATCGCTGCATAGACATTCATCAACCACAATGCCAGTGGGAATATTGGCATGAGGCAGAGGTACTCGAGCCATTCCACAAACTTGCGGAACAGCGGGCTGTAGATGGTGTTAGGCACGACGGCCGCAGCCGTCAGGCCAGCGGCAGGCAGCGCCACCAGGATCGCGGCGGCAATCGACACCGACAGCGGCGACGCCAGAACGAGCGCATAACGCACCAGCACCGCCGCAATGATGATCACTCCGGTCGCTGCCAAGGTGATGGCTTGCCACCGGTCCACGTAGGAGCGGCCGCGCAGCAGCAGGAACCCAGCGGTGAAGGCGGCAAGCAGCAGCGGCAGCCAACGTTCGTGAGTGTGCGGGTTCGACAACGCGGTTAGGCACACGACCACCAACACGCCCAGCCCCACCAGCAGACCACTCAGGAAAGACCGTGCCCGCTCGGCCTGCAGCAGCACGTCGCGGACCGATGCGGGCCCCTCCAAGGTCGGCGGGCCGCCCTCGGAGCGCACCACGGTGGTGGGCAGGTCAGGCCGGGCCTCGAACACCCACCTGCTGGTCGCGGACGGGAAAACGGGCAGTCGGATGCCTGCGAGGCGTCGGGACAGCGCCGGGGCGGCGTGGTAAAGGATCACACTGGCCAGCAATAGGGAGGCCAGCAAGGTCACCGCACTGGTGGCTGCCACCATCCTTGCCAGGCTGGCGATCGTCGCAAGCGCGCTGACCGTCACAATCGCGGTGTATATCGACAGCCGGCGACCGGTGAACCGCAGCGCCAGCGCCGCTGCCACCGTCAGCACGCCGAAACCCAACACGGCCTGCGGGGACCCGACCGGGCCGGGCGGTGCAGCAGCCGCCGCCACCGTGACCGGAACCAGCCCACTCAGCAGCATGGTGTCGGCGACCCGCCGGTCCGCATCGGTCTTGGCGCGCATCAACAGCATCACCGATACCGTCAACAGCAATGCACCGATGATCGCGGTGAAGATCGTGGTCAGCCAAGTGTTGTGGTGCCAGCGCCACCAGCCCAGCACGCCGGAGGCCAGAACTACACCGGTCGCCACCATCGTGGCGCCGACCTGCACGGCGACGATCGGGTCTATCGAGGCGAACCGCTTGCTGAGGTTGGCCGAGACGGCGGTCGAGATGTGCTCGATGACCTGCGACCGGTGCTCGGTGTCAGCGACGAACCGGATCCACAGCCGGTCTCCGTCGTACACGTCCTGCTCGGTGAGCGACTGGGTGGCACGCAGCGGTGTGCCGTCCACCAGGCACAACGCCCATCGGCCGCGGCCGCTGGCCTCCAGCGGAGTCTCACCCAGTTCCCGAAGCCGGCTGTTGACTACCTTCAACAGAGGGTCGGTCATCACCGAAACCGGGGCGTTGGCGTCCAACAGGACGCCGATCTGGACACCCTCGCCGGCCATGATTCCGACGACCACAGCCCTGGGCGACGAAATGCCCTCAATGTCAGTCTGTGGCGCATCAGCTACTGCGGTCATCGTTCTGCACCCCTTGCCCTCGCGAATGAATCTGTTGTCGACCGCGCGGCGGGCCGTGCCGGTGCACGTAGCGGGGCGTCTGTGACCCTGTAGCCCGGGTAGCGCTGCGGCTGGACTGGCTCCGATTTCATTTGCCTCGCCTCGCGGTCATTAGTTGTGGTTGACGTATTGCGATTTAGTTTTGCAACCCGTTCATGAGCAGTATGCCGTGTCGGCATCTCGCTCGCATTCTATGTTCAATAATGTTGTTGCACTGCGCGTTTGGTAACGGCGCTGTTAAACCCTGCTGTGTGATTTCCACTCGCCGTAGGGCAAAGTGTCCAAAACCGTCTTCACCCCGACTTGCACCAGCTGCGGGGTGGCGGGGCAAATAGCCAGCCACGCCTCGCCGGAACCGGCCGTGCGGGCCTGCTGGTAGAGCGCGATGCGTCCGCCGGACCCATCTTTCAGGGACAGGACGGAGGCGCTCGGGCCCTTGGCGTCGTCTCGATATTGGCGGGCGTAAACCGCAACCTCAGCCGCGGGGTCAGACAATGCCTGACCCAGTGCGGCCACCGTGGAGGCACTGATACCCATACGTCGCAGGTCGCCACCGGAAAAGACGTTGAAGCCAGACTCCTGCCACGACTTGGTGGCCTCCAGCATCTCCTCCAGGGGCACGTTGACGGCATTGATCGCAGCCGGGTCAGCGTGGTGAATCGACTCGAGGCCGTCGATCACCAGCGCGGCGATCGAGGCGCTGTCGGAGACAACGACGTCGTCGACGGTGATGTCGTTGCCGACCCGAACGGCGGAAACCCAATGATTCGCACGGCGGGCCAATACCACCCGAAACTCGTTGTCGGGGATGTCACGCGAACCTGGGGGTTGGTTCTCGTCGTCGACCACGCCGTAGAGCAGCTTGCCGCGCGACAGCAGCGCGACGACCTCGAGGTCCGGCGCGGCGAGCACCTTCATCCGTGCAGCCACCTGCTCGTTGACCGCGTCGCCGACGACGATGCCCTGCTCGCGCATGACCGCCATACCCGGATGCTCGTTGAGCCAGTCATTGTTGTCGGTGGATACGTACGGCCGGCACCGCAGCTCCGGTGCAACGTGCCGAATATCCAGCAACGCCTGAAGCATCCAGAAGCCGTCAACGTTGACGGTGATGTCGGTGCGGGTGCTCTGTTGATCCATCCCTACCTCAATGGTCTTATTTCATTGTTTCGTTTCGAACTTCCAGTTAACTGCAGGACACGGCAGCACACCAATAGTAGGTGTGCTGCCGCGCCTGGAGTTCGGTTTTTAGGCCCAGCTGGAGCCGACGGCGCTGTCCGTCTGCGCCATGTTGCTGCCGGCGCTCTGGACCTTCTGGCCGTGGGCGTTGGCCTGCTCGTAGATCACCTGGAAGTTGCGGCCCAACTGGGCGATGAACTCCTGGCAAGCCACCGAACCGGCGCCGCCCCAGAAGTCGCCGGCAGCCAGCACATCGCGCACGATGGACTGGTGCTCGGCCTCCAGGTTGGCGGCCTGCGCGCGGATGAGAGCGCCGTGGGCGTCCACATCCCCGAATTGGTAATTAATGGTCATCTCGATGTTCTCCTATCGTGAGAAAAGCTTACGCAGCCAGTGCTTGAAAAGCAGTAGTGGCTAGCTGCTGAGGATCTGCTGGGAGGCCTGCTCTTGCTGCTCGTAGTTGTTGGCGTCGCGGATCAATCCGTCGCGAACGCCGTGCAGCATGTTGACGATGTTGCGGAACGCCGTGTTCATCTGGCCCATGGTGTCCAGCGAGGTTGCCTCGGCCAGACCGCTCCAACCCGCGCCCGAAATGTTCTGCGAGGACGCCCACATACGACGAGCCTCGTCCTCGACGGTCTGGGCGTGGGTCTCGAAGCGGCCCGCCATGTCCCGCATTGCGTGCGGGTCGGTCATGAAACGTGAAGTCACCTGATATCTCCTTTAGCTAGTTACTGCTCAGATCAGCTTGGTTAAGACACGATGGCCGATCGGCTGCACGCGGACGTATCCGCCGATCGGTAATGCTGCGAATCTCCCCTTTCAGTCAGCCGGCGGCCACCGGGTGCTTCACGGTCGGAAGGGTGTCAAACCCGAACACCGGGGTCCGGGTTGACGGCGAATGCAGGTGATTCGTAAGCGAGGGCCCCGACCGGCCGTCAACCACGAAATCACCGCCTATGAGACGTCGCTGTGGAACTCCCGTCCCGTAGCTGATCCGTCCCCAAATCTGTGCTTGCTAAACCGATCAGCCGGTGGCTGCCGCGTTCGCGGCCTCGGTGGCTGCGTAAGAACCGGAGCTGGTCGCCAAGGTGTTGACGAACATCTCGTGAATCGCCGCAGCTTGAGCGCTGACAGCCTGGTACATCTGGGCGTGCGCGGCAAACTGAGCCGCCGTCAGCGCCGAGACCTCATCGGCTGCCGCAGGAACCACTCCCGTGGTCGGTGCCGCGGCGGCGGCGTTCTGTGCGCTCATTGTGGTGCCGATGCCTTGCAGGCTCCCGGCCGCAGCCGCCAGAGCCTCCGGCTGTGTGGTCACGAACGACATGCTGTTACCTCCCTAAATTCATCCAGCAACCGCTCTCACGACGAGAGTAGATGACTGCGCGGCGTCAGGTCGCCTTCGGCGCTGCCTAGTCGACGTTTGTTCACTAGACGGCAATACGATTTGACCTCTCGTAACGACACAGTAACAGCGCCTAACCCGCTGGCGAGGGTGCTTGCGCCAGTCCACACCAACCTCCCAGATCGACCAAACAAACGGTGCTGACGTGTCGCTTGTGTAATCGGAGTGATCAGTAAAGCCGACGTTACCGGTTTCCGGCTTCGGACCCGCGCAGCACGGCACCCGAAGCTACGACGCACGTAACTCGGCCTTGTGCCGCGGGCAATATGCATCGATGGCAGCTCCGACGAAGAACCCGGAGTGATAGGCCGGCATGCTGCTGCTGTTCAGCACGTCGTTCGCCACGTCGTTGGGTGACATGCCGTTGTCGAGTTTGACGCAGACGAAATGGCCGGCCTCGATCGCGTGCGCGTTGGATACGTGGTCGGTGATGCCCTCGGATCTCAGAGCGGCTAGAAACTTGTCGTCAGTCGTGTCAGCGTGAGCGATTCCGACTGCCAGCGGGCCAGGCATCGCCGCCAGCGCCACAATAGTGACAACACGTATCGCCCTAACCCGCATGTCCATTCAGCTGCTCCCGCGACGTATGACTTACTGGACTAGCCGAAACTGCGATCATCGAAGGGGTCGGCTTTCTGAGATCCAATTTTCGCCGCCGCCGAACGACAGTTCCAGGTGGGCGGCTCGTTGTACACATTTTGTTTACCCGCTCGCCACGTGCGTAGTGGCGCAGCTAACAATTCAGCGGTCAGAACGTCGCGACGCGACCGTCCAGGACGCGTTCACGTCGGCGTGGAGTTTCCTTGCTTCAGGACCCGTACGAAAAGCGTGCTTGGCTGATCCGGTTGGTCGTGTGCGCGTAGCGATTTGCCGGATCCCCTGAACGGGTCGGCGAGTCTCCCATACGGCGACAACTGAATTGCCGTTCACGATGCGGTTATTGGAAAGCCACTTAGCGTTAAGTTGTGACATACCACAGTTGCTTAGGGTTTCGCGGTGCAGCCGACAACATCGAGGAGGTTGTTCGATCGGGTGCTACGCCGAGTCCAATCTCGTTTCCTGAATCAGAGGACCTGAATTGCAACTGAACCGACCCAGCGCTGCTCTCGTTGTTGGTGCAGCCGCGTTGGCGCTGGCTGGGTGTGGCGGCCAAGCCACATCGGGCGCACCGAATCCGGGCACCGGCACATCCTCAGTAAGCGTCAGTTGTGGAGGAAAAAAGACGCTCAAGGCCAGTGGGTCGACAGCCCAGGTTAACGCAATGACCCGATTCGTCAGTGCGTTCGAGCATGCTTGTTCGGGGCAGCGGGTTGCCTACACCGCAAACGGGTCGGGTGCTGGGATCCGCGAATTTGTGACTAATCAAACCGATTTCGGGGGTTCGGATTCGCCCCTAACCCCGGGTGAATACGCCGACGCCCGGCAACGTTGTGGGTCGCCGGCGTGGAACCTGCCGGTGGTGTTCGGACCCATCGCCATCACCTATCACGTCGACGGGGTTTCGGCGTTGACGCTGGATGGCCCGACAGCGGCCAAGATCTTCAATGGCACTATCGCTACCTGGAATGACCCTGCGATCGCGGCGTTAAATACAACTGAGCGGCTGCCCGCTGAACCCATCCGCGTGGTCTATCGCAGCGACGAATCCGGAACGTCGGACAACTTCCAGCGCTATCTCGACACGGCTTCCGCCGGCGCCTGGGGCAAAGGTGCTGCAAAGCAGTTCAGGGGCGACGTCGGCGAGGGGGCCGAAGGCAACGACGGTACCGCTGCGGCCGTCAAGCGCACCGAAGGAGCGATCAGCTACAACGAGTGGTCGTTCGCTCAGGCGCAACACCTAGACATGGCCCGCGTCATCACCTCGGCCGGTCCTGACCCAGTAGCCATCGGCCGCGATTCCGTCGCGAAGACGATCGCGTCCGCCGGCATCATCAACAAGAACAACGATCTGGTACTCGATACGATCTCGTTCTATCGGCCGAGCGAGCCCGGTTCCTACCCGATCGTGCTGGCGACGTATGAGATTGTCTGCTCGAAGTATCCCGATGCCCAGGTGGGCGTCGCAGTGCGGGCCTTCCTGCAAAGCACCATTGGTGCGGGCCAGACCGGCTTGGCGGACAACGGCTATATCCCCATTCCGGACGCGTTTAAGTCGCGCTTATCGACCGCGGTGAATGCCATCTCCTGATCCCCCGAGCTCGTCACCGGTGTCAGCCGATAGGGAGTTGACGGGGCATGACGGTGGGCTTGAATCCATAGCGGGGCGGCACGCCCGCTCCACGGCCGCTGCCCCCGCCGACCACGGGCATGCCGCCCAGCACGTTTCCGGTCCCCGCGGACTCGCCGGCCACTATCGGCTCACTGATCATCTGCACTGCCGGGCGAACCGTCGGCGCCGCCGACGCTCCCGGCCACGAGGACGGAACTGCCAGGTGACCGATGTGGGCTCCCTCACCCAGACCGGCAGCGACTTGGCCGCCGGCGGTACCGAGCGCACCGCTGATGGGTGGGGCTGAAACGGCCGACGCTGCGGCAGAAGCGGGGCCGTTCAGCAGACCCGCCGACTTCGCCATCTGAACGCCGAAGTTGCCCATCCCGACGCTGAAGTACGGCAAGCCTTCGGTGTTGTAGAAGAAGCTCGCGTAATTCGAGTAACCCTGCATGAACGCACCCAGGTTGTTGGGCAGCGTGGTTTGCCCCGTCAACAGGAACCAGATTTCGGTGAGGATCGGGAATTGGGTTGCCGTCTGAGTGAGCAGTTGCTGGGTTCCGGCAGGCGTGGCCAGCATTCCTAGCTGGCCGGTGATCTGGTTGAAGAAGCTTTGCAGCGATTCCTGGATCGAAGCGGCTGGTGCGGCCTGTGCAGCGGCCACCGCGGCGCCCTGGGTGGTCGTACCCGCCGAGTTGGTGATCGCCGGAGCTGTGGTGAAGGACTCTAGCTTTGAGGCGAGTGCCGAGGTCGACGCGTAACCGTACATAGTGAGGGAATTTTGTGCCCACATTTCCGCGTACTGGGCTTCCAGCTGGGCGATTACGCCGTTGTTCAGGCCAAAGATGTTGGTTTGCAACGCTTGGGCTAGCTCGGCGCGGTTTGCCGCCACCAGCGGCGGAGGCACGATCGAGGCAAACGCGGTCTCGAACGCCGCCGCGGCCGATTGAGCCTGGACGGCAGCCCGCTCGGCCTGTCCGGCGGTATCCGTCAGCCAGTCCAAATACGGCTCGGCCGCCTGCACCATCGTCGCCGAAGCCGGACCAAGCCACTCCTGGCTGCCAAGCTGGCCGAGCACTGTTTCGTAGCCCTGCGCTGTCGAAGCAAGTTCGGCGGCTAGTGCGTTCCAGGCTGACGCCGCGGACACGAAGGATGTTGCTCCCGGACCGGAGTACATCATCGCCGAGGTGACCTCGGGCGGTAGCGATCCAAAATCGGTTGCCATGTCGCGACTCCTCAATACCGTTGCAGCTCAACGAATTTCAGGTTTAGGGTGCTGTGCACGCGGACTCACCCGGCGGATGGTGGTCGGGTGAGCACGGTGTAGCGCAATCCGTACCGGACACCCATGTTGCCGGTGCGCTGCCCGCCGCGTGCGCCTTGCGGAACTCCGCCGAGCGCGGCGTTCATACCGTTGACGTGGTTCACATCGCCGGGCGACGAGCCGAAGTGGGTGCCCATCATCGTCGTGGGCGGTAGTTCGGCGGCACCGGGTGTAGCGGCCCAGCTCGCCGGGACGGAGAGTCCGCCGATCTTGGTGGACGACGCAATACTGGCCGACAGACCTACCCCGCCGTGGTAATTCCAGCCGCCGGCTCCCAAGGCGGCAAACTGAGGCGTCGGATACCAGGCGCCACCCGCACCCGCGGTCGTGCCGAGGCCGGGTTGCAACTGCTGCGCGATGGACCAGCCGAAGTTGGCAATTCCCACCCCAAAGTACGCCTGCAGGGTCTGCCTGATCGCCGTGTACATACCCGGGTAAAGCCCTGCCCAGTTGTTCTCCGGCGTCGGCAGCCAACCGAGAAACGGGGCCGTGCCGACTGCGGTGTCAGTGATGATTACTACGTCAGAAGTCCCCGCGGCTGCCGGTGCCGCCAGGGCCGCCGGCGGGAGCGCGGCCGAGGACAGGATTTGCGGAACCGTCGCCGCGGCGCCCGACGCCGAAGTTTCGGCCGGCGCCGCCGTTGCCTCGAGGTTGGTGGTATTCGGGGGCGCGGAGAACCGGGTCAATTGGGTGGCGAGCGCCGAAGCGGCCGCATACCCGTACATCGCGGCGGCGTCCTGGGCCCACATCTCCTGGTACTCAGCCTCAGTCGCCGCGACCGCCGCCGTGTTCTGCCCGAAGAAGTTCGTCGCGATCAGCGTCATCAACAAGACCCGATTTGCTGCGATCACCGGAGGGGGCACCGTCATGGTGAACGCAGCCTCGTAGGCCGCCACCGCCACGCGGGCCTGAGTGCCCGCGCTCTCCGCCTGCGCTGCGGCCGCGCGGAGCCAACTTACATAGGGTGTCACTGCGGAGAGCATCGACCGGGACGCCGGACCGACCCACGGTGAGCTGGTCAACTCGGCGATGATCGAGGCGTAGTCTGTTGCAGCTGAGCTCAATTCGATTCCGATAGCGTCCCAAGCCGAAGCCGCTGCCAACATCGGACCCGATCCCGGGCCGCTGTACATGCGGCCGGAATTAATCTCAGGCGGCAACGCCCCGAAGTCGAACAACACCCCTCCCGACGATTGGCGTCGCTGCGCTCAGTTGCAGCCACAATGCTGCTGGCGAAGACCTCCACTTCTGCCGATCTGAGTCCGCGATCGGGTAAGCGCTTAGGTACGAACTTAAGGCCGGGGGTCGAACTTCGAATCCTGAGATGCCAACTATTCACTGCTCGTCGCCGTCTGTTAACCCGAGATTCAGACTTGCGTTCTCATCAAGGATGATCGCCATCTCCGGACATGAGGCGGCACCGTCGCGAATCAACTCTTCATCCTCGGTCGCGACCTCGTGCTCTTCGAGTATCGAGTACCCCGACTCGTCAATCGGAAACAGCTCCGGGTCGACCGCGTAACACTGTGCGTGCCCAACACATTTGGACCGATCGAGACGAACCTTCACGCGGATAGCCTATCCGGCCAAACGTTCGCCCGAGGTGTATGACGCTGACAGCATTGGTACGTTTGCCGAGCATGCCGCGGTGACTTCGACGCTCAAGACGACACGAAAGAACTTCTCTCATGAGCACTCTCGGTGGGGGCCAGACAGGTGCCTTCCACCTGCCCAGGCTCGAATATTCGTCACTGCCCATGGCCGACGACCGAGGCGCAGGATGGCGGATCTTGCGAGACGCCGGCCCGGTGGTATTCATGAACGGGTCCTACTACCTGACGCGGCGCGAGGACGTGCTGGCTGCGTTGCGTAATCCCCGTGTTTTTTCCTCGCACTTACTGCAGCCGCCGACCAATCCTCTTCCCGTGCTTCCGCTTTCGTTCGATCCGCCCGAGCACACCCGTTACCGAAAGATGCTGCAGCCCTACTTCAGCCCACACGCGCTCGACTCGTCGCGGCCGGTGTTGCAGCGTCACGCGGCGGATATGATCGCGGAGCTCGCAGGCCGTGGCCAGTGTGAGGCGATGGCTGATTTCGCCCGTCTGTATCCCTTTCAGGTGTTCCTCGACCTCTATGGATTACCGCTATCGGATCGTGATCAGCTGATCGCGTGGAAGGACTCGATCATCGGCGATAAGCCCTTCCTCACCATGGCAGAGGCGCAGCAGGGTCAGCTCGAGTTGTTCGAGTACCTGACCGATGCCATCCAGCTGCGCCGCCGGCAGCCAGGCTCAGACATGTTGTCGCGCATTATGACCGGCCCAGGTGACTTCTCCGATCTCGAACTGCTGGGCATGAGCCACCTGCTGATACTCGCAGGTCTCGACACCGTGACGGCCGCCATCGGTTTTGCGTTGCTAGAGCTGGCTCGCAGCCCGCAGCTACGCGTGCGGCTCGTTGACAACCTCCGACAGATCAGAGTCTTCATCGAGGAGGTGGTGCGGCTGGAGCCGTCGGCGCCGGTGGCACCCCGCATCACGACCGACTTTGTCAGCGTCGGCGGCATGACGTTGCCTCCCGGGTCGCAAGTGCGGTTGTGTATGGCCGCAATCAACCGCGACGGCAGTGACGCGACCTCCACCGACGACCTGATTCTGGACGGAAAGGTGCACCGCCACTGGGGTTTTGGCGGCGGACCGCACCGCTGTCTGGGATCTCATCTGGCGAGAATGGAACTGACTGTCATCGTCGCCGAATGGCTGAGACAGATCCCGGACTTCGGACTTGCGCCGCGGTACCGGCCCGCGATCGCCTTCCCGTCGAAAACATTTGCCCTGACATCACTGCCGTTGCGCTGGGCGAAGCCGCCTGAGCGCAACGGGGGCCCAGGCTAACCGGCAAAACGGTGGTTACGCCAGCGCCATCGGAGTGCTGCGGGCCAGCCCGGTACCCACCTCCCAGGAAGCGAGCGCGGGCGGATTCGACTCCGCTGCAACCCATTCCAGGCACATGCGGCGGCCGCCATGGGAGCTGATTCCGGGCCGGCGCAACGCCGCAACGTCGGAGCGAACCCGGCGGAGTGCAAGTTCGCCATCCACGCGACGGCGTTGCTTCGGCTACCCCCTGACTACTTGCGCACCTCGGTGGCGGCGACCTGCACGAACACGCCGGTGTCCTCGGCCATCAGCAGGCCTCGACCACGCGGCAGCGGACCGCCCTTCATCTTGCCTCGGATGAAGCCTTCGTCCGGGTCGGCGTCCATGACCAACAACGGCGCGTTGGCTTGATGCAGGGCGCGCAGCATCGGGTCGCTGCCCGCCGACGACCAGCCACCGAAGGTGCGCGTCACGATGACGTGCAGCCCGACGTCGGCGGCGCGATTCACGAACGGAACCACCTTGTGCAACGGGGAGTCAAAGCCCGGTGGCAGCTGCTGAATATCGTCCACGATCAGGAAGATCTCCGGACCGCTCCACCATGACCGTGACAACAGCTCCTCGGCGGACAGACCGGGCGGGGGCTCCCGCCCGGCCAGCGCCGCCGACAACTCACCCATCATCGCAACCACGCCATCGAGGTTGTAGGCGAACTTCTCCATGTAGTCAGTGCCCAGCGCGGTCAGCAGCTGACGGCGTGGGTCGATCAGCCATACCTGCGCCGACGGCCGTCCGGGCGGAGGCGGCGGTGCGCTGCTGGAACCCGGCGCGTACAGCCGTCCGATTTCGGACATGATCGTGGCCAGCGCCGTAGTGCGCCCACACTCACGGCGACCGGTAACCATCAGGTGCGAGTTCTCGGCGAAGTTGAGGTAGACCGGCTGCAGGTCCAATTCCGATATTGCCCAGGCGATACCGCCGGCCCCGACGCCCTGACGGGTATCGCGTGTCGCCAGCTCGCGTACCTGCTCCACACCGAATCGTGCCGGCAGACGACGCACCGGTGGGGCCGCTGCGGTGGTGAGTCGGCTGACCGCGGCCACAATGCTGTCACTTTCGAACACATTGTTCGGCGTACTGGACAAAGCCGGCCGGGCCACCAGGGTATGCAGGCCGGCCTGCGGGTCGCTGTCCAACCGCACGTAGTTGACCGCGACCATGCCGCGGCCTGGCTTGACCGGAACATCCTTGGCAAAGCGGGAGCGCACCAGTTTTGCGTCTTCCACTGCCGCCAAACGCAACTCGACGCGGGAACCGAATCCGCTTCGCACCGGCGGCCGCAGCTCCGATTCGCGGTCAGCGGTGACGATGACGTGCACACCGAACGAAGGACCCTGGTTGATGATCACGTTGACCTGGTCGATCAACACCTCGTTCTCCTCGGCCAGGGCCCGGTAATTGTCGATGACGAGGAATACGTCGCCGAACCCGTCGTTGGGTACCGGGCCGGCTTCCCCACCGAACTTGCGCCGGCGGAACATCTCCATCGACGCAATGCCGTATTCGAGGAAGCTGCGCTTGCGCTCGCGGACCAGCGCCAGCAGTTCGGCCACCGTACGGCGCACACCGTAAGGATCGGTGGGACCCGCCACCTCGCCCACGTGCGGCAGTTGCGCCACGGTGGTCAGCGCGGTGCTGCTGTAGGCCAAGCAGTAGAACTGAACCTGTTCGGGAGTGTGGGTGAGCGCCGCGGAGCAGATCAAGGTCTGCAACGCGGTGGTTTTACCGGAGCCGCCCGCGCCCAGGATCAGCACGTTGGCACCGGGACCGGAGGTGTCCACCGTCCACGGCGGCTGGTCGTGCTTGAACGGACGGTCGATGATTCCAATCGGGAACACCAAATTGCGGGCCGAGCCGTAGTCCTTGTTCCAGGGGCGACCGAGCAGACGGTTGACCAGCTCGTCGATCGCGACCGGTTCGGTCAGTGGCGGCTGCCACAACCGGTACGGCTCGAACTTGATCTTGCGCAGCTGGTCGATGATCACGGTGCCCACCTTCGGCGTCCGGATCGCTTCCTCTTCCTCATCCTCGACCTCGACGGGAAGCACTTCCCCGTTGGTGTAGCCTGCCGCCGGCTCGATGCTGGGTCCTCCGACGCTGACTTCCATTGGCGTGAAGGAGTTGGTGAACAATTGCGGCCGAACGTAATCGATGCTGTGCACCAGCACCGGCGCTTCCTCCCCGTCGACGGTGGAGATGCGCAGGTAGTCCCGCCAGAGGAACTCGGCCTGGAACCGGATGATGTCCTCAAGGCTCTTCCGGAAGTAGCCGAGACCAGCCTGTGCCGGCAGGTTCACCGCATTGGGCACACCGGCCGCCTGGGCGGCGCCGGCGGTCCGGGCCTTCAGCACCAGTCGGTAACCCATGTTCTCCATGAGCTTTTCGGCGCGGCTCTCAATGGTCTGTGAGGCCATCATCAGGTGAATCCAGTAGGCACGGCCCTGGCGGCCGATCGAGTCGAGGACGTCGACCGCGGTCGGCATGATTCGGAACCACTCGTAGAACTCGTCGATGACGACCACGAGCATCGGCAGCGGCGCCATGTCCTGACCGCGGGCCCGCATCCGCAGCCGCACCGAGTTGTACTCCTTGGCGTCGTCGACACCGGCGCTGTCACAGATCGCCTTGCGGCGTGCGATCTCACCCCACAGTGCGTCCAGGAAACGCTCCATCAGCGCCTGGTCTTCTTCGAGGTCGGTGATGATGCGCGAGACGTGCGGCACCCCGGCGAACGGCTTGACCGCCGACCCACCCTTGAGGTCGGCCAATACGAACTGCAGCTCCTCCGGCGGGTGGCCGAGCATCAGCGACTCGATCACCGTGCGCACCAGCGTCGACTTACCCGAACCGGTAGTACCGGACATGACGCCGTGCGGGCCGTCCCCACCCTCGTCCAGCGACTTCATGTCCAGGAACAACAGTTCGCCGTTGTCGGAGCGGTTCCCGAACGGGACACGCAACCGGGAGCGTCCCATCGTGTCGGTGCGGCTACCCCACAGGTCTTCGAAGTCGATTGCCGACGGATCGCTGATCCCGTAGTAGGAGAGGATGTCGCGGGCGCCGATGTGGGCGACCCGCTGGCCGATCTCTTCGTAAGCCTCGGCCAGGCGCCACTGCGCAAGCTTCTGCGCGAACTCTTCGGCTTCGGCGATGCTCATCTGGTCGGTCAGTGCGAAGAACCACGCCTTGTCGTCGATCACCATCCAGGTGTCGCGATCGCGAGGCAGGGCCTCGATCACGCCGATCTTGTCGAACGACAGCTTGCGTTCAGGAACATCGGTCCACATCGACGAGCCGGTCAGGTCGAAGAACGTCACGCCGTCCACGCCCTCGGCGCTGATCACGTACTCCCATTGCGGGTCGTCGACGTCGGCGATGATCACGTGGTGCGGCGTGGGGGTCTGCGCCGACGAGCTTGCGTGCCGCGGCGTGAAGGACCCACGGCCGGCGAACAGTTCGGCCTGCTCCGCGGCGAATTCGCGCACCGAGCTGTAAACCATCCGGGCGCTGCCCGCGGCGTCGGTGCGCCGTGCGTCACCGAAGTGCGGCAACCATTTCACCCAGTCCCACTCGTCCAGGTCGGAACTGACGACAATCAGCCGGACGTGGTCGGGGCCGTGGGAAAAGGCCAGCTGGCAGACGATCGAGCGCATCAGGCCGAGTACCTGCGCGCGGTCGCCGACAAGCGCATACCAGGGCTCCACCAGCACCGAAATCATCTTCGGCAGGTTGTAGACCACACTCTGGTAACGGCCGAATTCCTGCAGCGCCTTACCGGTCACCGGCTCCAGCTCGATGTCGGTTGGCATGTTCTGCGGTTCACCCCAGGTCACCTCGGGGCGCGTCATGCCCACGCCGACCCGCACGACCCCGAAGTTGAGGTCTTTACCGTCGGGCTTGCGTTCCCACATCCGATGGGTTCCCACGGCCGCCGCGAGCGTGTTAGGCGCCGGGTGGAACCACCGGTAGTTGGCGTCCATGCTGTCCGCGGATTCCTGGGCGGTCTCGCGCAGCATGTCCAGCATCAGCATGAACTGTGCGCGCATGGCGTCCAGTTTCGGACGACTCATCTGCTGCTGACCGCCGCCGACGCCACGGAACATCATCAGCATCATGCCGCCGACCATGAAGATCGGGAAGATCGAGCCGACACCGCCGAACACATGTGAACCGCTGGCGAACGTCATGGCCACCATGCCGCCGAGCAGACCGATCACCACGACGCCGACCACGATCAGCCACCAGGGCTTGCCTTCCGGCGGCGGAATGCTCAGCGGAGTCGGCAGGACGATGTTCTCCGGCTTGATTACCGGCGGCCTCTCCGGTGTAGGTCGTGCGAATCCACGTTTCACTTCGGTACCACCAACTCTGCAGGGGTCATGTCCATCGGTAGGGTGTCGTGCTCCACCAGGGCGTCGGCACGCGACAAGGTCGGTCCCTGCGGCAACAACCGCAGCGCCACCCATGGCGCCATGCTGGGTTGCAGCGTCAGACCGAGCGCGTCGCGGGCTTCCTTCGTGTCGTCCACCCCGAACCGCGCACCGGCGTTGGTCAGCCACCACAGCGACTCGGTCGTTTGGGCGGACGCGTTGTTGCCCGTCACGGCCACGAAATTCGAGTAGTTGGGGCCGAAGTAGACCTGGTCGGCCTCGCGGCCGGTCATGTCGGCCTTGACGAGGTTGACCACCTTGTTCATCTCGCTGGCCTTGATCGGCAGCGTCGGCCCGGAGAGTACCTGAACGCGGGCCCGGTTCTCCCCGTCGGTTCGTTCCCACCACCAACAGGTGGACGGATTCTCCCGAATGTCCAGCACATTCAGTGGATCGTTCGGATACGCCGACAGGTCCAGCCGGTTCACCACCGGCATCTTGGCCAGCGCGGACGGTTCGACGGTCACCGGCTTGGTGTTACCGGGACGTCCGGCATTCTGCAGGATTTGGGCCACCAACGGCGGCAGGGTCTGCACCCCGTCCTCTAGCACCAGCGAATACTGTTGCGGCCCACTGATTTGCGGCGTGACGAGAATAGTTCCGACCGGGCCAGGAGCGCCGGCGAAGGTCGCCGGGGCACCCGCTTTGGGCACCTCAGGAACCAGGAGTTCGGGACCCACCGGCAGGGCGTCGTAGAGGGCGTGGCTCATCGGCCGCGCCTGACTGACCTGCTCGGGCGTGAGGCCCAGAGGCAACAACACCGACCGGTCAGTGGCGTCGATCTTCGAGCGGCGGCCTTCACGGATCACCCAGGTGTTGCCGCCGTAGCTCAACACCACGGCGTCAGACCCGTTCAGTACCCGGCGGTGGCCGCTCATGTCCGGGGTGCCGTCGATGACGGTCACGGTGACGCCGCCCGGCGACGGCATACCCGAGACGCCTGACGTACCGCCTACCGTGTCACACACCAGCCATGACGAGGAGGGGGGATCCTTGGGCGCGAATTCCGTCGGCGCACCTGGGATGCCGACCAGCGGCCCGTGCGGCATGTTGGCGATTTGGCTCCCCTTGACCAGGTGCGGGTTGTCCGGTCGCCCGGTGATCAGCCGCGCCGAGGCCAGGTTCAGCGCCGGGTAGAGCCGCCCGCCCACCTTGACGTAGAGCGCTCCCGAATCGCGGTCAGCGATGATCGGCGCATCGTTGATCTGGCCTGCCGGGCTGAGAAACGAGTACAGCAACGCGCCCAGGCAGATCACCAGGGCCGCAGAGACCGAGGCGACCACCGCCAGCGTCTGGCGACGACCGGGCTCGATTTCCATGCGCACCCGCCACCGGGTTAGCGCCATCGCGGTCCGGCGGGCCAGGAACTGATAGCCGGTTACCTGGGTCCGCGTCGACAACCCGAGGCCATACCCCGACCCTCGCTGTCCGCGGCTATGTTCAGCCACGCTTGGTCACCTTTCGGTCATAACGCACGGATATGTAGCACCCGCTGATCGGGTGCGATGAATCACACTGATAACCGTAGGGCACCTGCGCAGACCTCGCCAGGCGGCAGCGACCGCGCTGGATCCGCGCGTTGGATCCCCCAAGGTGTCGTCGTGACTTAATGGGCATGTTAGCTGCGAATGCTCAACTCGGCGCGCTAAGTCGCTCACTGTTCAGCTCAGCGGTGGGCGACACGGCTGAGCCGCGGCAACGCCGGCACGCTGACCTGCCATGCCCAACCTGGCAAGACCCTCGCTTTCGCACGCTATCCGGGAGCGGGACGTCAGAATGTTCGGCATGACTGAGCTCGCGCCGTCGCTTGTCGAACTCGCCCGCCGGCTCGGTATCGCCACCAGTTACCAGAATTGGTGCGGACAGCAGGTGTACATCTCGGAAGCCACATTGGTCGCCGTTTTGGGCGCCCTCGGCGTTTCGGCAACCACCGAGCACGACCGGAACGGGGCGCTGACCGCGCACCTGCGCTCGTACTGGGCACGATCGCTGCCGCCGACCATTGTCGGGCGGGCCGGCACCCAGCAAAAGTTCTGGGTGCACGTGACGCACGGCGCTGAAGCCGACGTGTGGCTTCAGCTCGAGGACGGCACCGAACTCGGCGGCGCGGAAAGTCGCATCGTGCAGGTTGACAACTTCACCCCGCCGTTCGATCTTGACGGACGCCAAATCGGCGAGGCGAGCTTCCTACTTCCGGCCGATCTGCCGCTGGGTTACCACCGTGTGCATCTGCGATCCGGCGACCACCGAACCAGCACCGCCCTCATCGTCACGCCGGACTGGCTCGGCCTGCCCGAAAGGCTGGGTGGCCGGCGCGCGTGGGGTTTGGCAGCCCAGCTCTACAGCATGCGGTCGCGGGAGTCCTGGGGCATCGGCGACCTCCGCGACCTGGGCGACCTCGCGCTCTGGTCGGCTTGGGCGCACGGCGCCGATTACCTGCTGGTCAACCCGCTGCACGCCGCTTGTCTCCCGGGGGCAGGTGGGCGCCGTGGGCGAATAGAACCGTCACCGTACCTGCCGACCTCGCGGCGCTTCGTCAACCCGCTCTACCTCCGGGTGGAAGCGATTCCGGAGTATGCAGACTTGCCAAAGCGTGGACGGGTGCGGGAATTGCGTGCGCGTGTACAGCGGCGGGCGGCGCGGTTGGACACGGTCGACCGGGACAGTGCCTGGGCCGCCAAATGTGCGGCACTCGAGCTGATCCACGGCGTGCCGAGATCGGCCGGGCGCGAGCTGGCCTACGCCGCATTCCGCGCCCGGGAGGGCCGGGACCTGGACGACTTTGCCACGTGGTGCGCGTTGGCCGACAAGCACGGCACCGACTGGTGTCAGTGGCCGAAATCGGTGCGGCACCCCGACGGCCCGGGCGTTGCCGCCTTCGCCGCCAAGAACGCGACCGCCGTCGATTTTCACCGCTGGCTGCAGTGGCAGCTCGATGAACAGCTCGCCGCGGCGCAATCGCAGGCCACGCGGGCCGGCATGGCGCTGGGCATCATGCATGACCTGGCCGTCGGCGTGCATCCCACCGGTGCCGACGCGTGGGCCCTGCAGGACGCGCTGGCGCTGGGCGTGACCGCCGGCGCGCCGCCGGATGAGTTCAACCAGCTGGGCCAGGACTGGTCGCAGCCTCCGTGGCGGCCCGACCGGCTCGACGAACTGGAGTACCGCCCGTTTCGCGCATTGATCCAGGCGGTGCTGCGGCACGCCGGCGGAGTCCGGATCGACCACATCATCGGACTGTTCCGGTTGTGGTGGATTCCGGAGGGTAAGCCGCCGACGGAAGGCACCTACGTGCGCTACGACCACGAGGCGATGATCGGAATCGTCGCGTTGGAGGCTCAGCGGACGGGGGCGATCGTCGTCGGCGAGGATCTGGGCACCGTCGAACCGTGGGTACGGGACTACTTACTCTTGCGCGGCCTGCTGGGCACCTCCGTCTTGTGGTTCGAACAGGATGACGCGACCGGCGGACCCCTTCCCGCCGAACGCTGGCGGGAGTACTGCCTGTCCTCGGTCACCACTCACGACCTGCCGCCGACCGCCGGGTACCTTGCCGGCGACCATGTTCAGCTAAGGGAATCCCTGGGCCTGCTGACCCGGCCCGTCGAAGTCGAGCAGGAGGCGGCTACTCGCGAACGCACGGCCTGGCTGGCCGAGCTGCGCCGGGTGGGCCTGATCGACGACGGTGAGGACGGACCTGAGGAGCTGATTCTCGCCCTCTACCGGTACCTTGGCCGGACGCCGTCCCGGTTGCTGGGCGTCGCGTTGACCGACGCCGTCGGCGACCGGCGCACCCAGAACCAGCCGGGCACCACCGACGAGTACCCCAACTGGAGGGTCCCGCTGACGGGTCCCGACGGCCGGCCGGTGCAGCTGGAGTCG
>JALHRH010000017.1:32644-34167 GCA_022841565.1 Mycobacterium sp.
GCGGTGGCTGCGGTAGCCCGGCTCGCCCGCACCGAGCACGCTATCGTCGGCGAAGTGTATGACGTGGGACCGCGGCTGGATTTCGCGCACGGCCGCATCACCGGTATCGCTCATCATTGGAGTGAGCGCTCGGGCGAGGACGGAACCCAAATCCTCGATGTCGTCTGGCATTTGCGTTACGACGACCAGTATCGGCTGACCGACGCGGGTTGGCGGATCAGTCGGCGGGCTCTGACGGTCAATGCCATCGAAACTCGGCCGACGCGTTGGTTGCGGTCGTCCGAATAGGTCAAAACTGTTTGTCCGGACGATATTTCGGGTAGGCCGTGATTGACCGCAGAGGAGATGCTCATGGCCGATATCGAGCCCGATCCTGCTGCCCCGTGCGAGCTGGACGACTTTGAAGACGCCGCGGAGCGGACGCCCGTGCTGGTGGTGATTGCCGGGGCCCTGCTCGCGTTCGTTGTCTCGGTAGCCGCGTTCGCGCTTGGACAGGTGGGCCTGGGGGTTGCCGTGACCAGTTGCGGAATGCTGGTTTTCGGTGCCGGCCTGTCCTGGTTGTCCATGGCGCGTCGGCGCGTGCGTGATGTCGAGCGCGAAGTGCTCCTGCACGGTGCGCGGCGTTAAACCAGCGTTAGACCTGGCGTTAAACCCTTTCTTGTCAGCGCAGTTCCGCGAGATTCTCGACGGATTTCTTCACGTCGGAGCGCAGGATACGAGCGACCAAGCGGCCCACCGGACCGCCGAGCACCCCGCCGGAGAGCTCCGCAGTGAGATGGAAGTCCGATCCTTGATCCCGCGGGGCCACCGACATCGCCACCGTGATCCGGACGCCGCCACGGCCACGGCCTTGCAGCTCAATCGATTTCGGCTCGTCGTAGTGGGTAACTTCCCAGTGGATGACGTTGCGGAAACCCTTGACCTTGATCAGCGACGACACGCAGGTGCCCTCCCCAATCGTAGGAGGAACCTCGCCACGCCAACCACCGAAGATCGTCATCCACTCGTCGAACCGCGCCAGATCGGAGGCCAGCTTCCACGCGGCCTCCGGCTCCACGTCCGAGATGGTCGACACGTCTACCCTTGCCAACGAAATCCACTCCTCTGCACACCGAGATCAGTGCGGTTGCATACCCGGCTGCAATGGGCGAATAAACCCGCCCGGGGGGTAGAACACGGCAGCGTGCCACTGTTTCTAATTTCTACAGTCGGCATAGTGTAAATTTGCTGAGCGTGAGTAAATCCATTGACACGGGTGCCGACCCACGGACGAGAGCGACAGCGCACATCCCCGTTGAGCCAGGTCAACAGGCTGGGTCGGGTCGACAGCTAGGGGTTGCGAGCAGTTGCCGAGATACTGAGTTGTAGTGAGCATACGCACGTTCTAGTGAGTGTCCTGGTTGGTGTGAATCTGACTCAGTGGGCGCGTGCTCAAGGTGTTCATCCGCAGACGGCGTATCGGTGGTTTCGGGAGGGGACGTTGCCGGTTCCAGCGGTGCGGGTGAACGAACGCACGGTGTTGG
>JALHRH010000018.1 GCA_022841565.1 Mycobacterium sp.
CACCCGCGGTGGCGTACCACCCGTAGGCGCGGTTGAGGTCGACACCGGTGGTGAAGACCCCGCCCTCGCCGCGCACCAGCACCACCTTGATCGCGTCGTCCTCGGCAATGTCGTCGAGATGGCGGCCCATCAGCTCGCAGTCCTCGGGGGCCATCGCGTTCTTCTTGGCCGGGTTGCAGATGGTGATCCGCGCGATGTGGGTCCGGTGGTCTTTGGTCAGGATCACCCGGTCGCGCGGGGCGGTGGTGTTGTCCGCGGCGATCATGTGGCGGCGCTTCTCCTCATCGTTGCGCTGTGCATCGGTGCCGGTGCTGGTCATGTCAGCTCACTCCTCGGGCTCGGTGAAGAAGGTCTTGGCGATGACGTCGCGGGAGAGCACCCGCAGCATCACCTCGTCCGCGCCGCCGCCGATCGACAGCAACCGGGAGTCACGGAAGAAGCGTGAGGTCCATGTCTCGGCCATGTACCCCATGCCTCCGTGATATTGCAGGCACGTGTCCGCCACCCGGCGAATCAGCTTGCCGGCCAATAGCTTGGCGCTGCTGGTGCGCCGGGTGACATCGGCGCCCGCGACGATCAGCTCGGCGCAGGAGTAGGCGTATTGCCTGAGCGAGTCCACCTCGCAAGCCAATTCGGCGAGGTTGTACTGCAGGTATTGGTTGTCGATGAGCTTGCCGCCGAACGCTGGACGCTCAGCTAGGTAGTCCACGGTGTGTTCGATGGCCGTCTGCATCTGCCCGACGGCCTGGTAGACGGCGCTGATGCGTTCGGTCTGGAACTGCTGCATCTGCTGCTGGAAGCCGCGACCGATCTCTCCGATGGTGTTGCGCACCGGGACCCGCACCCGGTCGAAGGTCAACTCGGCGGTGTCGGAGCACCAGTTGCCAAGCTTCTTCAGTGACCGGCTGACGGTTAGCCCGGGGCTGTCGGTGGGCACCACCACTTGACTCATTCCGCGGTAGCCGCCCTCGTCGGAAGTCCTTACCAGCAGGCACAGCCAGTCGCCCTGGACACCGTTGGTGATGTACGTTTTGGCGCCGCTGATCAGCCAGTCGGCTCCGTCGCGCGCAGCGCGGGTGCGGATGCCCGCCACGTCGGATCCCGCGTCCGGTTCGGTCACCGCGATCGAACAGATTTGCTCGCCGGCGATGGCCGGGGCGAGAAATTCACGCTTGAGCTGGTCGCTGCCATGGGCATGCAGTGCGGGAGTGGCCATGTTGGCTTGCACGTTGTAGGCCATCGGCACCCCGTTGCAGGGCAGCCGGCCGAACTCCTCGCACGCGATCACGGTGAACCAGTGGTCGGCGCCTTCGCCGCCGTAGGCGGGATCGTATTCCAGTCCGAGTAATCCCAGCTTGGCGAATTCTTTGAAGAGCTGGTGGGCGGGGAAGCTGCCCTGCTCCTCCCAGGTGTCGATGTGCGGTTCGACAACCTTGGCCAGCATCTCCCGGACGCTGCAGCGGAACATCGTGTGCTCTTCGGTGAACTGCATGTCACACCTGGGCGGCGGCGAGTTCGGGAATCAGCGATGCCGGCACGCTCAGCCCTTGAGCCCGAACGCTGAGACGGCGTTGTCGTGCAGGAACAGTCGCTGCTCCTGCGGCTTTAGCTCCAGTGCGGCGAGCCCCGTCATTGCCGCCTCGAAGGTGAGGATCGGCCAGTCGCTGGCCCAGATGCACTTGTGGCGACCGTAGGTTTTCAGAAAATGCATGAACGGTTCGGGGTAGTACTTCGGCATGTGGGCGCTGGTGTCGATCCAGACATTGGGATGTTTGGCCGCCACGGCGATCATCTCCTCGGTCCAGGGCCAGCCGATGTGTCCGGCGACGATGCGTAGCTGGGGAAAGTCGACGGCCACGCGGTCGATGTGTCCGGGTCGGCCGGTTTCGGAAGTGTAGGTGGACGGGCCGGTCCCGCCGACCTGTATCTGCACCGTGATGTCCAGGTCGACGCAGGCCGCGTACAGCGGGTACCACTGCGCTTCGGTGGGCGCCTTGTCGAGGATGAACGGTTCCAGCTTGAGGCCCTTGAAGCCGTGATCGTTGACGAGTTCGCGCAGGGCGCCCACGGCCGCCATCACCCCGTCGGGGGTCCAGGGGTTGACGCTCGCGACCGGAATCAGGCGCTCCGGATAGCGCTGAACGGCATCAAGGACGGCGTCGTTAGGGATCAGCGGACCCGCCGAGCACAAAGCTTGGCCAATGCCCGCCGCGTCCATCTCCTCGATCATCGTCTCGAGGGGAATGCCGGCGCGCAGCCGCGGGCCGTGGTCCATCCGGTCAGCGAGGGTGAAGTTGCGTGCCGGCATCTTGGCTACCGCGTCAACCGGCCAGGGCTGGACCCAGGCATCGATGATCGTCATCTGCTGTGTTGGTTCCGCCGTCATCGCGACTCAGCCCCTCGGTAGGCCGAGAACCCGCTCGGCGATCATGGTCTTGATGATTTCATCGGTGCCGCCGGCGATGTGGAACGCCGGCGCCGAGAGCAGGACCAGGCGCCAATCGTCCACCGTGTCGTCCCGCACCGAGAGCCGCGGTCCCAGGCGTTCAGCCACCGCGTCGGCCAACTCGCTGACCACCATGCCGGTGGCCAGTTTGGCCAACGCGGCCTCCGGCCCGGGTGGCGTGCCCGAGACGAGGCGTCGATGTATCCCGGCCTCGAACGCGGCCAGCGCCCGTTGATCGATGACGGCATCGAGGAACTTCTCGCGGGTCGACTGGTCGGGCCAACCGAGCTCGCTGGCCTGACGTGCCAAGCGGCCCAGCGAGCGTCCGAAGCTGGAGAAGCGCTCGAAACCCAGCGTCGTCATGGCGACCGCCCAGCCGCCGCCAACCTCGCCCAGCACCGCGTCTGCGGGCAGCTCGACGTCGTCGAGGAACACCTCGGCGAACGACGCTCCGCCGGTCATCTGGCGCAGCGGGCGTATCTCGACGCCGGGACTGCTCATGTCGAGGATGAAGGCGGTCAGCCCGCGGTGCCGGGCCTGTTCGGGATCGGTCCTGGCGAGCAGGTATCCGTACTTGGCGTGGCGCGCCTCCGAAGTCCACACCTTCTGGCCGTTGACTCGCCATCCGGTGTCGGTCCGGCGCGCCCGCGTGGACACGGCGGCCAGGTCGCTGCCGGCGCCCGGCTCACTGAACAGCTGGCACCACACCTCCTCGCCGCGCAATATGGCCGGACAGTGGCTCCGTTGCGCCGCGGTGCCGACGGCGAGCAGCGTCGGTCCGACCATCTCGAGCGTCACGCCGAACAGGCCTCGAGGCACGTCGTACTCGGACTCCAGGTCTGCCCACGCCAACGCGTATGCGGACGGCAGGCCGCGACCACCGTATTCAATCGGCCAGGTCAGACCGGCGAATCCGGCGTCGTAGAGCAGCCGTTGCCACGCTAGGCAGGCGGCGCGCCAGGCCTGCGGATCGGGCAGTTCACGGAACTGGGCGAACATCGCATCGGGGAAGCCGTCAGGTCGGTGCTCGGCGTGCCCGTCGAGGAACTCCCTGGCTTCCTTCACAAACGTGTCGATGGCCATCACCGGGACTGCTCCATCACCGGGACTGCTCCATCACGGGACTGCTCCATCACGCTCTCTACTGTCGTGCATCGGCGACGATACCGGTTTGGCACCATAAATACTAACCTGGTTATAGATTAGATGGGTGGCGTCGCCGGGGGAGATTGCCGTGACGGTGGGTCACCAAAGACCTAACCAGGATTACCAATTAGATGAGACAATCGCCTGGTGTATTCCGATAGCGACGCCATTGCGCACCCCACCGCGGGTCAGTTGGTCGCCGACTCCATACGCCGCAAGATCATTCTGGGTGAATTCCACGACGGCGACTTCCTCCCCAATGAAGCGCAACTACTCGAACAGTACCGAGTGTCACGGCCGGTGTTGCGCGAGGCGATCCGGATCTTGCAGTCGGAGTCGCTGCTGACCATCCGTCGTGGGAGTAAGGGCGGTGCGCGAATCAACGCGCCGCGGCCGGACCCGGTGGCCCGACAGGCCGGCGGTTTGCTGCAGTACAACCGCACCACGGTGTTCGACGTCTTCCGAGCCCGGGCCATCATCGAACCGCCCGCCGTGCGGCTGCTTGCCGAAAATCGAACCGCGGCCACCATGAAACAGTTGCGTGAGGCACTTGACCGCGAATCGAATACGATCAACGATCCCCGGCGCTGGGGCAGGGCGCACGCCGAATTCCACACGCTTGTCGTCGAGTTGTCCGGCAGCAACACGCTGGCGCTGTTCGCGCACATCATGGCCGACATCACCACCGCCCACACCCAGGCCGTCTGGCAGCATGCCCTCGACGACGCGCAGAAGCGCGCCGACGCCGAGTTGGCGCATCGGGTGCACCGCAAGCTCGTTCGCTTGGTAGAGGACGGCAAGGCGGCTGACGCCGAGTTGCTGTGGCGCCGGCATCTCGAGGAGACCACGGACAAGATGCTGAAAAACCAGGGCGAGCGCGAATTGCTCGACCTGATCGACTGACCGGTCGGAAGGTGCCCACCCGGGAGAGAGGTATGACGAGTCAACTACTCGACGATCTGCGCAGCACGACGCGACGGGCGTTGGCGGCGGGCAGCGGTGACGTTGTCGACGACGTTGGCTTGGCCGGGCTGCTCGTAGACCCTCGCGACGGTGGGCTGGGTCTGGGCGATCGGGAAGCGGTTCTGGTGAGCGAGGAGCTCGGCCGCGCGTTGTCGGCGTCGGCATTCCTGCCCACTGCGGTGCTCGCGGTCACGTTGTTGCAGCACTCGCAAACCCCCGCCGCCGTGGACCTTCTTGCCGACATTGCGCGGGATGCGGCCCCCTGCGCCGTCGCGGTTGCCGATCCGGACGGACGCTGGGCGATCGACAGCTGTGGCGTCACCGCGACACCCGTCGACGCGGGGGAGTGGCTGCTCAACGGCACGGCGTGGGGCCTGTGGACCCCGGCCGGCCGGCCGCCGCGCACCGTGCTCGTCACAGGCCGTGCGGCGGAGGGCACCGCGTTGTTCGCCGTCGACGTCGAAGAGGTCGCCGTGACGCCGGCCGATCAGCTCGATGCGGATCGGGGGCTTGGCGAGTTCACTCTTGACGACGCTACGGCGCGGCTGCTGGCGTCCCCGGCGAACGCCGCTTCGGCCGTTTCGGCGGCATATCGGCGGGGACTGCTGATCGTGGCCGCCGAGCAACTCGGTGTGGCGCGGGCGAGTCTGCAGAGCGCGGTGGACTACGCGAAGACCCGCACCCAATTCGGCGCTCCGATTGGGTCATTCCAGGCCGTCAAGCATCGCTGCGCCGAGATGCTGCTCGAGGCGGAACTGGCCGATGCGGTGTTGGCGGACGCGGTCCGGCGGGGATCGTCAGTCGATGCCGAGTTGGCGTTTATCGTGGCCACCCGCGCCGCTCTCACCGCGGCAGAGTCGTGCATCCAGGTGCACGGCGGCATCGGGTTCACCTGGGAGCATCCAGCGCACCGCTACCTGCGCCGTGCCCGGGTCAATGCTCATCTCCTCGGGCCCAGCAGCGCGCACCGGGAAGCGATCGCCCGATCCGCTGGGCTCGCCGCGGCTCAAGGGGACCGGTAACCGACGACGTGAGGATCCTGCGCCTTATCCAGGGCGCGGCGGACCGTTTCGTCCAGATCCTCCCTGTTCCACATCGGATACCCGGGATGTCCGCACAGATTCAAGAAGGATCACGTCGGCACCCTCTTCGGCCATGGGCACGGCATGGCTTCGGCCTTGTCCCCGACCGGCACCCGTGATCACCGCAACCTTGCCTTCGACGCGCCCCGTGGCGGACCGTTCCTTTCCTCCGGGCGGCCCCCGCCACCCGCCCTGAGAATTATATGACGTGGTTAGTCTATTATGGCGATGCTGCCACATGGAGGAGAACACCGCATGCCTGGGGTACTGGACGGCATCCGCGTCATCGAGCTGGCGACGTGGGGCTTCATCCCCTCGGCCGGGGTGGCGCTGGCGGACTGGGGGGCACAGGTGATCAAGGTCGAGCACCCGTCCCACGGTGACCCGATGCGTGGTCTCGTCAGCGGCGCACTCACGAAAGCAGGTCAGCGACCGGTCAGCTTCATGTTCCAGACCTTCAGCCGCAACAAGGCCAGTGTGGGCATCGACCTCACGGTGGTCAGCGGCCGCGAGGCGCTACTGAAGCTCGTCGCCTCCGCCGACGTGTTCTTGACCAACTACCTGACTCCGGTGCGCCGCAAGCTAGGCGTCGACGTCGACGACCTGCTGGTGGTCAACCCACGTTTGGTATACGCCCGGGGGAGCGGCCTGGGGCCGCGGGGCGAGGAAGCCGACGCCGGTGGCTTTGACCTGGCGTCGTACTGGTCGCGGGGCGGTGTGGCGTACGTCAGCACACCGCAGGATGCCGACTTTCCGCCGCCGATGCCCGGCGCGGCCTTTGGTGACCTGCAGGCGGGCATGTACGCCGCCGGCGGTGTCGCCGCGGCCCTGTGCGCCCGGGAACGAACGGGAGCCGCTCAGGTGGTCGACGTCAGCCTCTTGGGGGCGGCCGCGTGGGGCATGGCCCCGCACATTGCGGCGTCCACGTTGCACGGCATCGACGCGATGCCGCGCGCAGATCACCACACCGCGCGCAATCCGATCAGCAACACCTACCGCACCAAAGACGACCGCTTCATCGCACTTGTCATGCTGGAATCCGACCGGTTCTGGCGACCGCTCGTCGAGCTGGTGGGCCGTCCGGAACTGGCCAGTGATCCCCGCTTCTGCGACGCCGACGCCCGCGCCCGTCACTGCGCCGAGTGCATCGCCGAGCTGGACAAGATCTTCGCTGCCCGCACCGCCCAGCAATGGCGGGAGTTGCTGAGCAAGCAGCGCGGGGTTTGGGCGGTTGTGCAGTCTCCCAAGGAAACTGCCGTCGACCCCCAGGTCACGGGGAATGGCTACGTCGCACCACTCGATCTGGGCGGTGACGGCTCTTTTGCGGTCTCCATGCCGCCGGTGCAATTCAACGGTGAGCGGCCGAGTCCACGCCCCGCCCCGGAGTTGGGTGCCGACACCGACGAAGTGCTGCTGGATCTTGGTTACGCGTGGGACGAGTTGGTGCAGATGAAAGTGGACGGGGCAATCACGTGACGGGCGCCAGGCGAGCGGTGTTTACCGACCAAGCGATCTTGGTATAACCTGGTTAACTATTAGGCTGCCGGGCCCGTGGGGCAACCCCAGTGAAGGTGACGGATGGATCTGACCCAGCAGATGCGGGAGCGAATTCTCGCCCGCGGGGAATGTCCTTTGCTGTACTACCGCGGGCGCTGGCACAGCCAGGACGCGTTCTCCACGTCTGCCCGACAACTTGACGATGCGCTTTCGGCCGGCGAATTGGGTCCGGGAAGCCCGATCGGAATCTTCATGCGCAACCGGCCAGGACCGGTCGCGGCGCTGGGAGTTGTCCTGGCCACCCGTCGCCCGCTCGTGGTGCTCAATCCCGCGATGCCCGATGACACTGTGGGCAATGACATCAGCACGTTGAAACCGGCCGCGGTGGTGGCAGATCCGGAGGACTGGGGCAGGGCCGCGGTCGTGTCGGCCGTGGCAGCGGTCGGCGCGCTCGGTCTGCAGATCGAGGTCTCTACCAACGACAGCGCCCCAATACGCACCATGGCGCAACGTGATCCGGACGCGACGCCCGCAGCACTCGACCCCGATGTGGCGATCCTGATGCCAACCAGCGGTACCACAGGGCCTCCGAAGCGAATCCCATTGCGAATCAATGAGGTTCAGCACGCGCTGTGGGGCGCACAAGAGCACTACATGAACCGTAGCGCGCGGCAGGGCAGTATCCGTGGTGCCGGCGTCCAGATCTGCGCGCTTCCGCCGACCAATATCAGCGGCCTGTGGGCGTTGATCACTGCGCTGCACGGCGGTGGTCGCATCGTGTTGCAGGACACATTCGAGCCCGTCGCGTGGTCGGAAGCCGTCGCCCAGTACCGGCCCCGCTCGGTGTCGTTGCCCCCTGCCGCGCTGCGGATGATCCTCGATGCCCATATCGACGTAGCCCAACTATCCAGCCTCAAAGCGGTGTGGGCCGGCGCGGCTCCGGTCGGCTCCGATCTCGCCGAAACGTTCGAAAAGACCTACGGCTGCCCGGTTTTGGTCAGCTATGGCGCAACCGAGTTCACCGGTGGCATCACGGGATGGTCGCTACGGGATTGGCACCGGTGGAAGGACACCAAGCGAGGTAGCGTGGGTCGCCCGCATCCTGGTGTCGAGATCTGTGCGGTCGACCCTGAGACCGGTGCGGTGCTGCCCCCCAGCGAGCCTGGGCTGTTGCAGGTGCGTTCAGCCCAAGCCTTCGGCGGCGCGAGCCGCTGGGTGATCACCAACGACCTGGGCAGCGTGGACGGCGACGGCTTTGTCTGGATTCGTGGGAGGGCCGACGACGTGATCAACCGCGGCGGCTTCAAGATCTTTCCGGCGGAGATCGAGCAGTGCCTCGAGTCTCACCCGCAGGTGCGCGAGGCTGTCGCCTTCGGCGTCGATGACGAGCGGCTCGGCCAGGTGCCCGTCGCCGTGGTGGTGGCTCCAGGTGCCGAACCGAAGGAGCTCATCGCGTGGGTGAAGTCCCGCCTGCCCTCTTACAAGGCGCCGGTGCGGGTGCAGGTTACCGGCACCATCCCGCGCAACTCGGCGATGAAGGTGCTCCGCAAGAAGCTTCGTCAGGATTTTGAAAGCATTGCCGCCCAGTCAAACTGACACGCTCCCGAGGAGGTTGATAGCACCGAGTAGGCTGATCGCAGATAACTAACCAAGTTAACTACTAGGAGGCGAGCATGCCGCTGCAGGACTACATGCAGCTGATCTCCGTCGACGATCATCTCATTGAGCATCCGCGCATCTGGGCCGACCGGCTGCCCGCCAGGTACCAGGACATGGGGCCCCGCATCGTGGAGGTGCCGCGCGCCAAAGGGGGGCTGCCGAGTCAGGTGTGGGAATACCAGGGCAAGACGTATCCGCAGATCGGGCTCAACGCGGTGGCCGGAAAAAAGCCGGAAGAGTACGGCATCGACCCGTCGCGGTTCGACGAGATGCTGCCCGGATGCTACGACCCCGTGCAGCGGCTAGCCGACATGGATCTCGACGGTGTGGAAGCGGCATTGTGCTTCCCGTCGTTTCCCCGGTTCGCCGGCACGGTGTTCCTGGAGGGCGAGGACCGCGATCATGCGCTGGCATGTGTGACGGCATACAACGACTTCATGCTCGATGAGTGGTGCGCCGCCGCCCCGCACCGATACATCCCGCTGGTGATCCTGCCGTTGTGGGATGTCGAGGCGGCGGTGGACGAGGTGCGTCGGACCTTCGCCAAGGGCGCGAAGACCATCGCGTTCCCGGAAAACCCGGCACCGCTGGGGCTGCCGTCGTTTCACACCGATCACTGGGACCCGCTGTTCAGCGTCGCCGAGGAGTTTGATCTGCCGTTGTCGATGCACTTCGGCACGTCGGGAATCTCGCCGAAGCCGTCGCCGGATTGTCCGATGGCTGTGAGCATCACGTTGTTCGGGTGCAACTCGATGTCCGCGTTGACCGATTTGCTGTTCTCGCCGGTATTTCATCGGCATCCGCGGTTAAAGGTGGCGCTGTCCGAAGGCGGCATCGGGTGGGTTCCCTACATGCTCGAGCGTGCCGACTACGTCTGGGAACGGCACCGCTACTACCAGAACGTCAACCGGGAACGCCGGCCGTCCGAGTTGTACTTTGAGCACGTCTACTCCTGCTTCATCGAGGACCATCATGGACTCGCCGCCCGTGCGGAGGTCGGCTTGGACAACATCTTGTGGGAGTGCGACTATCCGCACTCGGACTCGAATTGGCCCAACAGCCGCAAGGTCGCCGAAGAAGTGTTCATGGACATTCCCGACGAAGACGTGCACAAGATCGTCGAACTCAACGCCCGCCGGGTGTTCAACTTCCCCCGAGCGGAGAAATGAGCGGCGGTCCGGCGGAACCGATTCCCCCGGACGCCATGCTGGGCGTGTCCGACTGGGACGATGAGGACCTGTTGACCATCGTGGCAGCCTCCCAACGACTCAGCGCGGAGATCAACGCCTCGCGTCGACGCATCCGCCAGGCGGAAGAGGCACTGGCCGACGATGATTCGCCGGCTATCGGTGCCGCAGATGCTGCCGTTCTGGCTGCCGAACGCCACCGGCTGACGCAACTGATCCAGGCTGCCGAACGCATCCAGCGCCACCAGACCGATACCCAGACCGGCCCGTGACCCGCGCAGACTCCGCCCCGGGCCGCCAACTCGACGCGGTGGTCTTCGACATGGGCGGTGTTCTGACCGTGGAACCATATCGGGCGAGCAGGGACTACGCGGCCCAGTTGGGCATCCCGTCGGATGCCTTCGTCGACCAGCTACGCGGGCCGGAGTTTGCCGAAGTAGAAACCGGCGGTCGCTCCATGCGTGACTACCTCAAGTTCGCGTGTCGCGATGTCGAGGCGAGGCTGGGAGTGCGGGTCGACATTCGTCGGCTCGCGGACTGCTTGGCCGCCGGTCAGCAGGTGCGCCCGGAAATGATTGCGTTAGTTCAGGATCTGTCCCGGGGTGGCACGAAGGTCGGCTTGCTCACCAACAACGCCAAGGAAGCCAGGTCGTGGTGGACCGGCGGCGTGCTACCGCTGGAAAGCTTTGCGGCCATTGTGGACTCCTCCGAAGTAGGGCTGCGCAAACCGGATCCGGTGATTTTCACGCTGACCGCCAAGCGCATGGGCTGTCATCCGGGTCGGGTGCTGTACTTCGACGACACCGAGGAAAACGTGGTTGGGGCGGCAACCGCTGGCCTGGCCGCACGGCTTTTCGTCGATGCGCAGGATTGCCGGCGCGTGTGCCGGGAGAACGGACTGCTGGGGCGACGGCATTGTGCGCCGCAGCGCCGAAGTAATAATATAACCAGGTTATAGTTAATTGTCGGCTCCACGAGTGAAGGCGAGATGTCGGGACGAGTTCTCGTTACCGGAGGCACGGGCGCGGCCGGCGCAGCGACGGTCAAGTGGCTGCGGCGAATGGGCGCCGACGTGGTTGTTTTGGCGCGCCGTAAACCTGCGGTACCGGTCCGCGGCGTCACGTACCTGGCCACGGACATCCAGGACGCGGCAGCCGTCGCCCGGGCCGTCGCGGGCTGCGACGCAGTAGCGCATTTCGCGTGGACCGTATCGGCGACGCAGAGTGCGCGGCTGGCCGAAGGGACCGATATCGGCGGAACCACTAACCTGTTGCGCGCCATGGCCGATCATGACTGTCGTCGGATGGTGTTCGCCTCCTCGATCACCGTCTACGGCGGCCATCCCGACCATCCGCAGCCATTCACCGAGGACGAGACGCCGCGCCCGGCGGCTTCCTTCCACTATGAGCGCAACAAGGTGCGCGCCGAAAAGATGATCGCCGACTCCGGCGTCGAGGCGATCGCCGTGCGCCCCACCGTGATCGTCGGGCGGTCGGCGTGGAGTGCCCCCGCCAATCTCTTCCGTCAGCCGGTGGTCGTGACCCCCGGTCGTGGCGTGCGCATGCAGCTGGTCCATGTCGACGACGTCGGCCGCTTCTGCGCGCAGGCGGCATTGGGCGGGCCGACGGGAACGGTCAACCTCAACGCCGATGACGTGTTGACCCTCACCGAGATGGCCCACCTGGTCAAAAGGCCCGTGGTGAATTCCGGGAAGCGGTTCGCGCGGCTGTCGGCCGCCGTGATCGGCAAGGTCCGCAACTACGAATCCGTGCCCGACCTCATCGAGCTGTTCTTGCACTATCCGCTGGGCGATACCCGAAGGCTGCGCGAGGAGTTCGGCTTCACCTGTGCCTACAGCTCGGCCGACGCGGTCGCCGACATGGCCGACTGGTCGTCGAGCAAATGGACGGTGGGAACGCGTTCGATCCGCAAGCCGACCCGGTTGGCCGAGCCCGCCGTGTACCCGCGCGACACTTCGGGGCCCGATGGCAGCGCGGTGCAGATCGTACCGCCGGAGTACACCGGTGAGTTCGACAACGGCACCGGCGATCCGGCCTTGCCGGAGTGGAGCGCGGCGAATCTGTCCGAAGCGTTCCCGGGCCCGATGACGCCGTTTTCGCTTGGTCTGGCGACGCGGATCATGTTCAGCGCGGCGAATCTGCTCGACTATCTTTTCCCGCTGGACCCCGAGCTGATGACCATGGTCAGCACCAAACAGGTTGGCACCATCGGGCACCGGTTCTACAACAACATGACGGTGATGAAGGAACTGGCGAAAGCCATTCCGGGCCAGACACCCGAGAGCTTCGAGCATCAGATGAACGGGGTCCCCCTACCCGAGGGTTACCGGCCGCCCCGCATGTCGGCCGTCGACGCACTCGCCGCAGTCCGGGTGGCATCGAAGGGCGGCCCTCAGATCGCCGGTCTCGGGCGCGAGGTTTCCGACATGGAACGGCGCGCCGAGCGGCTGGTCGGCGACCGGCCTGACCTGCGAACCCTCACCGACCACAAACTGCTCGCCCGCATCGAGCTGATCACCGACATGGTGGTGCGGGCGTGGGACATCAACTGCATGAACACGTTTGTGGTCGGGCTCCCGATGAACCTCATCGCGCAGCGCTACGGGGAGGACGCAGCGATAAATGTGCGCACCGGGACACAGAATCTGCGCAGCGCCGCGCTGTTGGCCGGGGTCCGCGAGCTCGCCGACATCGTCGCGACCGATGACGGTCTGCGCCGACTGATCGAAGATAGTCCCAGCGAGGTGGTGCTGGACAAACTACGAAGCAACGCAACAGCTTTCGCTGCCAGGTTCGACCGGCTGGTGGCGGACTGCGGGCATCGCGGACCCGGCGAGACAGAACTGAGCAACCCGGTCTACGCCGACGCCCCGGAGCTGCTGCTGCGATCCGTCACGGGGAGCACCCGCACCAGCCACCCCGCCCCCGCGGCGTCGGTCCAGGCGCCGCTGGGTCGGGCGTTGGTTCGCGTCGCCGTGGCCGCCATCGAGCGGCGGGAACGTGGGCGCGACGTGTGCATGCGCATCACGTATGAGCTGCGAATCGCCTTGCGCGAATGGGCACGGCGGCTGACCGAGCGCGGGACGCTGGAGTCGGCGGACGATGTGCACTATCTGTCGGTGGACGAAATCTACTATCCACCCGCCGATTCCAAGGATCGAGTGGCCAGACGGCGGGCCGAACGCAAACGACTGGCAGCGCTGGAATTCCCGATCCACTTTCGTCAGCCGTGGAGCCCCCCCGCCGAGGTTGCCGTTGGCGGTGATCACGTCATCAGCGGACTTGCCGTCTCGCCAGGGGTGGCCCGCGGCAAAGTGCGCATCATGGCGGAGGCCGACGACGACTTCGAACCCGGAGAGATTCTGGTCGCCAAAGTCACCGACACCGGGTGGACCCCCTTCTTCGGCTGCGCCGCCGCGGTGGTCACCAACATCGGCGGCATGATGTCGCATGCGGCAATTGTCGCCCGCGAGTTCGGGATACCCGCGGTGGTGAACACCGTGACCGCGACCCAGCGCCTCAAAAATGGCCAATTGGTCGAGGTAGACGGCTCCGCCGGCACGGTACGCATCATCGACGACACACCGCCGGTGCAGTAGGGAGGCCGAAACCATGGCAAACAAAGGTGACAACCAACTTTGGCCGCCGGCGATCAGCGGGTGGGAGCAGACGGGACGGATCATCGGGCGGTGACCATCGACAAGCAAGCGGAGATACACGCCCGGGTCGGGCCGCTGCTGCGGCCCGCGCCCACCCGCGACGAAGAGGACTTCTGGCGCTCAGGTGCCGACGGCAGGCTGCGGATGCAGCGCTGCCGAAGCTGCCGACGGTGGCAACACCCGCCGAATCCCGTTTGCTTTCGCTGCCTTTCCCGCGATGTGGCCTTCGAGCCAGTCAGCGGTGCGGGCGCGGTGTACTCCTTCACGATCAACCACCAGCCGTGGCTGCCGCATCTGCACGACCCGTACGCCGTGATCGTCGTCGAGCTCGACGAGCAGCCCGGGTTGCGTTTTGTCAGCCGACTTGTCGACGCCGAGGTGGCTGATGTCCGGGTAGGCCTGCGGGTCCGGGTGGTCTTCGCACCGTTGGGCGAGGGGTTGTTCGCCCCGTTGTTCACCGCAACGGAGGACGGGTGATGATGCGCCCCGAACGCCATGCCGTGATCCGGGGCTTCGGCTCTTCTCGAGTGGGCCGCCGGCTGCCGGTCAGCGAGATGGCGTTGACCGTTGACGCATGCCTGGCCGCACTCGCCGACGCCGGCCTGCAGCGTGATGAGATCGATGGACTGGCAACGTTTCCCGGTGGCGGATTCGACACTCCGGGACTGGCGGGTCCGGGAACGGACGAGGTGCATGCCGCCCTTGGGCTGCAAACCAATTGGAAGTACGGCGGACCCGAAGGAGGCCAGCTCGGCGGGTTCTTCTCGGCCTGCCTGGCGGTCGCCACCGGGCTGGCGCGCCACGTGCTGGTATATCGGACCGTCGGTGAAGCCTCCGCGCAAGGCGGCGCGGGGCGGGCGGGGGCCCTGGCCGGTGCGGCCGACGTAGCGGTCTCGGGATTCCGGCGGTGGCTCGCGCCATTCGACGCGCACTCACCGGCCAACTGGATTGCCCTCTACGCCCAGCGCCACATGTATGAATTCGGCACCACCCGTGAGCATTTCGGTACCGTCGCGGTCAACAGCCGGCGCAACGCCGGAGGCAATCCCAATGCGGTGTACCGCACGCCCCTGACCCTCGACGACTACTTCGCTGCGCGGATGATCACCACGCCGTTCGGCATGCTGGACTGTGACGTGCCCTGTGACGGTTCGGTGGCGTTTGTGGTCTCTCATGTCGACAGCGCCGACGACGGACCGCACCCCGCCATCGGCATCGAGTCCATCGGCTGGGCCCTGCGGCACCGACCGTCGTGGGATCAGTGGGCCGACATGACCGAAATGGCGGCCTGGGACGCCGCGGCTCACTTGTGGGAGCGCAGCGACCTGAGTCCTGACGATGTCGACCAAGTACAACTCTACGACGGATTCTCCTTCCTTCCGTTGGTGTGGCTGGAGGCATTGCGCTTCTGCGGCAAGGGTGAGTCCGGTCCGTTTCTCGAGGACGGCAAACGCATCGCGTTGGACGGCGCGCTGCCGTTGAACACCGGCGGCGGGCAGCTGTCGGCAGGGCGGCTGCACGGCTGCGGACTGCTCTACGAGGCCTGCGTGCAGCTGCGCGACCAGGGCGGTGACCGCCAAGCGGGCCGGCCCAGCACCGTCGCCGTAGGGGTCGGTGGCGGACCAACGGCCGGGGCAGCGCTCTTGGTGCGCCGATGAGCGGAGTCGTGCACGTGGTACTCATCGGCCACCGGCCGCCGAACCGGGCCGAGGGCGTGGTCAAACCCGACCCGGGGCGCACCGGCAGCGGTGCCGCCGTAAGCCCGCCCGGTGTTGCCGCGATCCTCTGCCACGGCGGAGTTGAGTCCGACGGCCAGTGGAAGTTACCGGCCGATAACGAGATGCACCACGTCGATCGGCTGGCAGGCTGCCGGGAGGAGCGCCATGAGTTTTCGCGATGACGGCAAGGTGTACCTCGAGGTCGGCGTCAACGAGGTGGTCAGCAAGGACGACAACCCGAATGTTCCCTATGGCGCCGAGGAGACGACCCGTGACGTGGTGGAGTGTATTGCGCACGGCGCCACCGTTGTTCATTTCCACGCCCGCCAAGAGGATGGCCGGCAAGCCTGGGTTGACGACGCGGTCTCCCGCAGCATTCTGGCCGCGGCGGCGCGTGCGGTCGATCCCTTGGCTTACCCCAGCTACCTGGGCCGCCTCGACCACATCTGGGCGCTGGTGGAACGCCCGCCAGCCGGTACGCGGCTGCTGCTCACACCGTTCGACCCGGTGCAACACGTCAAGCGTGTGTTGTGGCTGGAAGAGGAAAACCGGTTCGGCGTCCTCAGTTTCGGCCCTGACGACCCGGAAGGCTCACGCCCGCCCTACCCGCCCGAGCTGGATCGGTTCGCCGAGCTGGGGTTGGTGCCGAACATCGCAGTGTTCAACGCCGCCGACCTGCGCTGGGTGGTGCTGGCCGCCCGCATCGGCATTCTGCGTCAGCCGCTGAACATCAAGCTGTTCTTCTCCGATCGCTGGGTGTCCAACAACGACCCCGACCCAGCAGTCATCGACTTCCTGATCTCGCGCATTCCTGCCGGCATCGATCACGAAACGGTGGTGGTGCCCTATGCAATGAGCTCGGCCGAGCGATGCCAAGCGCTCTGGGAGCGCGCGCTCGACCGAGGCCTCGGCGTTCGCGTCGGCATCGGGGATTGCCCGTGGGCTTTCCCGACAGCCACCAACGCCGAAATGGTGGATCGCGCAGTCGATTTGATCACCGGCCGCGGGCTCACTCCGGCGACCCAGGCCGATCTGCGCGCGCGTGTCGGCGCCCCGGCAGTGGCGGAGGGCCATCGGCACCCAAAGACGGCGTCCGAGCGCGAGAGGTCATCACATGTCTGAGTCGAACGTCGACGCGGCACAATTGTTCGACCCGTTCACCCCGGTGGTAGACCCGTACACGCCGCTGAAAGACGCGGCGTCGCGGTGCCCGGTTTTCCCGGCACGCAATGGAGCCTTTGTTGTCACCGGAGCGGCCAATGTTGCCGCGGTCTTCAAAGATTCGGCGTCGTTCCGCAGCGAACTGCGCCCGCGCACTCCGGGAACGCAGCCCAGCATGGTGCATCTCGACGGTGCCGAGCACACCCGCATGCGCAAGCTCGTGGTGAAAGCCTTCACGCCCCGGGCGGTCAAAATCGTCGAAGATCCCACCTATGCCATCGCCCATGAACTCATCGACCGATTCATCGGTCACGGTACCGCCGACGTCTGCGCCGAATTCGCGTTTCTGTTGCCGGCAATGGTGATCGCTGAACTGGTCGGTATCCCGGCGGGGGACCGCTCGCAGTTCGTCCAGTGGGCTGACGACGCGATCACCGCCGCCGGCCCCGACTCCAGCGGGTACGCCGCATCGGACCCCGAGCTACGCCAGTACGTACTGCGCATCATCGACGAGCGCCGCCTTACTCCGGCGGCCGACCTACTCAGTCAGCTGATCCATGTCCACGACGGCGAAGATCGGCTCACCACAGAGGAACTCGTCGCGCTGGTCCGCATGCTCATCCTGGCGGGCACCGACACCACCGCGAATCTGATCGGCTCGATGCTGCACTACCTGCTCTCCGACCGGTCCCGGTGGGAGCGGCTGCTGACCGACCGCTCGCTGATACCCAACGTGATCGAGGAGACGCTGCGCTGCGACCCACCCCTGTATTGGGTGCCCCGAATGACGGCCACTGACGTCGACATGGCCGGGACCACCATTGCGTCGGGAACACTGGTGTGCAACGCAGTCGCTCACGCCAACCGGGATCCCGCGGTCATCGACCGGCCTGACGAGTGGGACATGGATCGTCCGGCCGTCCGCAACCGCACTCATCAGACCTTCGGGTTCGGCGAGCACTTCTGCATCGGCTCGTCGCTGGCGCGGCTCGAAGCCACCATCGTTCTGGAAGTGCTGTTGGACCGCCTGCCCGATGTGGCACTCGCCGACGACTACGCATATCAGCCGCACGGGCCGCTGATGATGCGCGGAGTCAAGGCGATGCCGGTCACCTTCACCCCCGCCACGCCCCGATGAAGTCACCGAGCTCGCGAGGTCGGTCGGGAACGACTGCTCGAATACACCACCGTCAAGTACGTCGGTTGGCAGAGCCCCGACGTCGGGTGAACGTCAGAAAAGGAGAAGGGACAGCGACATGAATGCTTCAGCTCCCGTCGGCGATCTGGACTTCGCCACCGCCGTCAGCTGCTACCGACCAAATCTCGGCATGCACTTGCCCACCGCGCGACCGTTCGGTCTCACCGAAGAGTCGACCTACCTCTACGGTGGCTGGCGCGATGAGTCCGGCGCGCTGTACATCGTCGAGCGGAAGTTTTGTGGTCCCATGACCGCAGGGCTGTGGATGATGACCACCCGATCGGGGAAGGTCAGTCTGGCGCCCGAGTCGCTGCAGACGGTTCGTGGTGAGGTCAAGCGCGAATACTCGGCAACCGAACATCATCTGCACGGATCGCTGCTCGGCAAGGCCGGGGGAGCGCCGGAGGAGGGATTGGACTATCGGCTGACCCCGGGAGCGATGCACTGGCGCGAGGGCAGCATCCTGCAGCTGGACGGCGTCCTGGTGGGACCCGGCATTCAGATCGGCTCGCTGGACAACGAGGAACCGTTCTTCTATACCAGTGAGCTGTACACGGTGCGCGGCACCGTTCTCGGCCAGTCGGTGGAAGGTTTCGTATTTCTCGACCACGGCTACTGGCCGCACGGGCGGGACTGGAAGGAGTGGCGCATCTTCAACGGCACGCAGCTGTCCTGGTCCGCGTTCGCCACCGAGTTCGCCGACGGGCACGTCGAATGGGGCCAGGTCGCCATCGGCCGCCAGAAATTCAATTTCGTTGCGGTCGCTGACGAAAACGGGCCGGTGGTCATGGACGTCGACACCGCCGGCGGTGTCGATCCTGATCCCGAAGACTGGGCCCAGCGCATCGGTTATCAGGCCCACGACGGGCGCACCTGGGTGTTTGAGTTGGAGCCCGGTGGGCAGATGTCGCAGTTCTCGGCGGCGCGCTGGGGCGGCTATCGCGCGCAGGCTGGCCACATACTGCGCCACGGCGACACCCGCGCCGTCAAGGTCGGCTTCGCCTGGGGTGAGACCTTCATGGAACGTATCCGTGACGAGGGGGTCGGGTCGGTCGACGCGCTGCTGTCCGGTATTACGCAAAATGTGGGCGCATCAACGTGATCGCGAGCCGGGCGCGGAGACGGGCTCGGGTCTTGTCCGAGCAGCGTGACGTGGACGCCGCTCGCCGTTGGGCTGCACGGTCAGCACGGCGGGGGATCGGCATCCCATTCGGTCAATGTCCATCCGTCAGAAGGATTTCCGGTCACCACCACTCGGCCCATGTTCGGCAGCCGCCGGTCGGTCAGCAGCGACCGGTCGGGATTTCGCACGTTCATCAGCACCCAGAGCATGATCGCCCCGCCATGAGAGAACGCGACCGGGCTCAGCTCGCCGCTGTCGTAAATGTGTTGGACGGCATCATCAAACTGTGCGTCGAATTCGTTGCCGTTTAGCGAGCCCGGGATCCGTGCCCCGCGGTCACCCTGCAACCACCGCATCGGGACGGCGAGGTAGGCGTCCGCGTGGGACTCGGGTTGGCCTTCGTATCGGCCGGCCTCGATCTCCCGCAGCCCGGGCAGGACAGTGACGGCCTCACCAAGCGCCTGCGCCGTCGGCGTGGCTGTTTCCTGAGTACGGATCATGGTGGAGGCGTAGACGCCGTCGTAGTGGCTGGTGCTCAGCTGTGCGGCCGCCAGCGTCGCCTGACACCATCCCGTGGGGGTGAGCTCCGGGCCCGGAGTCGACGTGTCGATCAAGCCCGAGGCGTTGCCCGCTGACTGGGCGTGCCGCACCAGCGTCAACGTGATGGTGTGCGGGCTGGTCGCTTGGGCCGATCCGCACCCGGCGGCCACCACCGCGACGACGACCACGGCGACGAAACGTCGTCCGTTCATGAGGATTTCACCGGCGTATCACGTCGGGCGGCGCAACGCGGCCGACGCGTCTTTCGGTACCGAGTCGGGGTGGCTTGGTAGCACAATCTGTTGTCCTCCCTCGCGCCGGTGGGGCTTTCCAGCGGCCAGCAAGTGCTCGAAGAGTCTAAAGGATTCTGATTAATCCCGCCGCACCACTGAGGAGCTGCTAGGAGGACTTGAGCTGGCGGATGTTGACCGGACTTTCGAACGTGTCTGGTTGGACCGAATCAGGACTGGCCCGGGTCATCGACGGCGAGCGCGACGAAGCTCGTCAAGGCGGCCTCGAGCCGGTCGCGGCGCAGCGGCGCGGCTCCCCGCGTGGCGCCCGCATGCTGGCTGAACAACGCATGGATCAACACACCACCGCCAATGGCTTCCAGGACCGCCAGGCTGTCGGCGACCGTGCGTAGCTGCCCATCACGTGCCGCTTGGTCCAGGGCGGCGACGTTGCGCTCGAAATTAGGGTCGACCACCCGGGTTCGGTAGGCGCGGTAGAGATCGGGAAACTGCGCCGCCTCGAGGTGGATCCGTAGGCTGGCGATGCCGTCGGCCGAGGTGAAGTAGTCGTAGATATCTCGGGCGTAGGTCATGAGCTGGTCATGAATGGGCCCCCGGCCGCTGACGGTGGGCAGGACCGCATCAGCCAGCGCGTCGAGCAACAGACTTTCTTTGTCCGCATAGCGTCGGTACAAAACATCTCTGCTGACTTGAGCGGATTTGGCGACCCGGTCGAAATGGAAGCCCGCCCAGCCGAATTCGGCGTAGGCTTGCCGGGCGGCGCGGAGGACTCGCGAGTCGATGTCGGGATCACGCGGGCGCCCGGCGCCGGGCCGGCGGCGACGAATCGGCTCAGCCGGCGAAGAGTCGTTGACCGCCTTGTGATTCTGCGGTCGCCTACGTCCGACTCCCGTCACGAGCAGCCCATCCCTTCGCGGCGCAGTTGTGGTCAAGCAACGTCGGGAGATCCTATTCGCTCCCTATTGCCAACATATTGTGTCGGTAATAAGGTGTCGTTGTCTACGTCACCGCGGGTCCCCTGTAGTGATGGCAGTCAGCTGAAGTTAGTCGCGAGAACGGGTGCGCCCCCGGCGCCGGGTTGTCCGCCAACGCGGTGTCCGGCCCGACCCCGATCAGGTGGACGTCACATGGGAGAGAGAGCAGCAGCATGGCATCAGACATCGGATCGTTTCAACACCGTGCGCTGACGGCGCCCTATACACCAGACGTACGCATCCACCACCCCTACAACACGCCCATGGGGCTGACCGAGCAGGCGGTCTACTTCTATGGCGGATGGCGCGAAGCCGATGGCACACTGCATATCTTCGAGCGCAAGTTCATCGGACCCATGACCGCCGGACTGTGGCTCATGAACGCCCGCGGCGGATCGGTGACGATCGAGCCAGATTCTGCGAAAACCGTTCGCGGAGAAGTGAAGCGGCATTACGCCGACGACCAGGTCTTGCTGCACGGTGCGATGATGGAAAAGGTCGGCGGGTCCGGCGGAGAGTTCCGTTTCCAGGCAACGCCCGGCAGATTCGAGTGGCGAGAGGGCAGTCTGCTCTCGCTCGACGGCTCATTGGTCGGACCCGGGGTGCAGATGTATGCGCCCGACCAGACCGAGCCGATTCTCTACATCAGCGAGCTGTACAAGGTTGCCGGCACAGTGCTGGGCGACGAGGTCGAGGGCTTCGTGTTCTGGGACCATGCCTACTGGCCGTCGGGGTATGACTGGAAAGAGTTCCGGGTCTTCAACGACCTACAGCTCGGCTGGGAGGCCTTCGCCAACGAATACGACGACGGCACCATCGAATGGGGACACCTTTGTCTGGGCCGCGAGGGCTTCAACTTCACCGCCGTTGGTGATCAACAGGGCGCGGTCGTGATGGACAGTGGAGTCACCGGCGGAATTGACCTCGGCGATGAAGACTGGGCACAGCGGGCACGGTGGAAGGCCTCCAGTGGCCAAGAGTGGACCTTCGAACTCGAGCACGGCGGCAAGCTCTCGGAGTTCTCCGCGGCCCGGTGGGGCGGTTACCGAGCACAAGCCGGCCACACCCGTCGGGTAGGCGATGAGCGGAACGTCCGGCTCGGCTTCAGCTGGCTGGAAACGTTCGGTGACCGGATCCGCGAGAGCAAGATTCCGTCATTCGGCGAGGCCGCGGGCCGATGAGTGTTGGCGCGCAACCGAAGGCGCCACCGGTAGCCGGGCAGGCGAGCGATTGACTTCCGCAGGCCGCGTCCTGGTCACCGGGGGAACCGGCGCCCTCGGCGTCGCTACCACGAGATGGCTCACCCGCGCCGGCCACGACGTCGTGGTTTTCGCCCGCCGTGAACCGTCCACCCTGCCCACAGGCGCACGGTTCGTCAGGGGCGACATCCGTGACCCCAAGTCGGTGCGAAGCGCAATCGACGGCTGCGATACGGCAGTCCATCTCGCGTGGGCGCTCAGCGGGTCGGTAACCCACGCGCAGGCCGAGCCCATCAATATCGGCGGCACTCGAAACGTCTTGCATGCCATGGGTGAAAGCGGTTGTCAGCGAATGGTGTTCGCCTCCTCCGTGACCGGCTATGGTGCCCACGCTGATCATCCTCAACCCTGGGGCGAGCACGAAAGGCTGGACCCTGCCTACCGTTTGGTCTACGAATGGCACAAGGCCCGGGCCGAGGCGATGATCATCGAGGCTGGCGTAGCGGCGGTTCGGGTCCGGCCGACCGTCATCGTCGGGCGCGACGCACACAATGCGCCGGCGAATGTGTACCGGCAGCTCGCGATTCCAAGCCTCGGCGGCAGAGCCAAGATCCAGATGGTTCATCAGGACGACGCCGGACGGTTTTTTGCGCACGCATGCGACTCGACCGCTATCGGCCCGGTGAACCTCGCCGCAGATGATGTTCTCACCTGGCCCGAAGTCGCACGGCTGGCACGTCGTCGGGCTGCCCCGACCCCGCCGGGCCTCTTGATACCGGCGGTGCGCGCGGTGAGTAGGGTCGCTCCGATTGCCCGCTCGGCCCCGGAACTGCTCGACCTGTTTCTGCACTGGCCGCTCGCGGACACGACGCGGCTGAAGGACGACTTCGGTTTTCGGCTCGGCTACTCATCGGCAGAGGCCATCGCCGACCAAGGCCGCCACTCCACGAGCTACTTCGTGCTGGGAATGAAGGAGATTCGGCGCCCGACCAAACTGGGCCGGACGCACCCGCGTCGACCGGCGCAGGCCGATGCGGCAGGCCGGTACATCGACGTCCTCTCGAGTGGGGCCTGCGGCGAATTCGACACTCCGCGGGCGGATCCGAACTATCCGGAATGGACGTGTGCCAACCTGGAAGAAGCGTTCCCTGGCCCGATGACTCCACTGTCGTTGGAACTAACTCGAGCGGCGTTGTTCGGCGGTGCTGACCAGGTCGCCCGTATTCTCCCGGTCCCGCAGCGGGTTCGGGACAACATCCGGCGTCGTCAGTTGGGCGTGTTCGGACATCGGCTGTACCAGAACGTGAGCGTCTTGCGTGAGATGGCGGCCGCGGTGCCCGGATACACGCCGGAGGACTTCGACCACCAAATCAACGGCCAACCGTTCCCGAACGACTATGTGCGCCCCCGGCTCCGGCTCCGCGACATCGTCGGCTATCTCAAATTCGTCGTGACGGCTGGACCCCGTCTAGCCGGTTTGGGCAACGCGGTAAGGGACGTAGAGCGGTGCGCGAACGAGCTGAACATGGCATCAAAGGCAGCCGCAGCGCTTTCCGATGAGCAACTGCTCGCGCGCATCGAAATGCTGTGGGGCGAATGCATTGACGGTTGGAACGTCGCTCTGCTGTGCACGTTCCTGGTCAGTGCTCCGACAGCGGTTCTTCAACGTCGCTACGGTACTGCCGTGGTGACACATCCACACGGCACGACGGCCAACCTGGCGAGCTCCCGACTGCTTCGGGGCGTCAAGGAATTGTCGACGCTGGCTCAGCGCAGACCCGAGGCCAAAGCAATCCTTGACTCCGGTATCGACGACCATAGTTGGATAGCGCTGCAACAGGCAGACCCGGAATACGCGCGACAGGTGAGTGCCCTACTGGACGCGGCAGGTCACCGCGGACCGGGCGAGACCGAGCTGGCCAATTCGGTCTACGCCGACGTTCCCGGGCTCCTCTTGCGAGCTGTCGCCGGGGTGAGCGACGTTGTACCGCTGCACACTGGCCACGGGCCAGCGCGGGATCTGCTCGGTCGACTGTTGACCACAACGAGCTGGTCGATCATTGCCCAGCGTGAACGCTGCCGCGATGCTGTCATGCGCCTGACGCATCAACTGCGAACTGCCTTGCGGGAGTTCGGGTCTCGTCGGAAGGCCGGTGGCTTGCTGGCCCACAGCGATGACGTGTTCTACCTCACCTATCACGAGTTGTTCGCATCCAGCGCCGATCTGATGGCCACGGTTGCCCGGCGGCGAGCGGAGCGGGATCGGCTGGCGAAGGTCGAGCCGCCACTGCGGTTCTTCCAACCGATGGACCTCGCCAAATGCTCCGATGTCACCCAATCCGACGGGACTATCAGCGGGATGCCGGCTGTTGCCGGCATTGCCGTCGGTCGGGTACGGCTATTGCGCACTCCCGACGACGAACTCGAGCCGGGCGAAGTCCTGGTTGCTCGAGTCACCGACACGGGCTGGACGCCTTTCTTCGCCACCGCCGCCGCTGTTGTCACCGATATCGGCGGATTGATGTCGCACGCGTCGATTGTGGCAAGAGAATTCGGGATCCCGGCAGTAGTCGGCACCAGGAACGGATCCCAGCTGCTCACCAACGGGCAACTCGTGGAGGTAAACGGCGCAACGGGTTTGGTGACCGTCGTGGAAGAGGTTTGACGTCCATCTGTGCTTGCCGGCGGGGCAGCGTCGGGGGGATGGCCGGGTAGTTTCGTCAGGCCAGCATATCGCGGACCTTCACCGCTTCTTGTCCGCGCAGCATCAGCTTGCGCGAGTTGTCCATGTGGCGGCGCCAGTGTGCCTCCGCCTCGGCGCCTTTCCCAGCGCGCAGCAGTTCGATCAAGCGACCGTAGGATTTCACCAGCTTGTCGTAGTGCGCCCGCGGAACGGTTCGTCTCTCGCGCAGGGTCGCTTCGGTATGCCGCTCGGATATTTCGTGCAACATGCCGGCGATAACGCAGAGTGTGGCGTTGCCCGAGAACTCGACAAGTCTGAGGTGAAACTTCGCGGTGACTTCGGCCAGCCGTCCGGAACGCCAAGCGCTTGGAAGTTCCTCGGTGAGAATCAATTCCAACTCGTCAATCGCTGACGGCGTTCCCTGCTCGGCCAGCAATCGCGCGGCCAGCGGTTCAATGCCCGAGCGGGCCACCATCACGTCGGTCATGGTGGCGCCGGCCACCTCAAGCAGTAGTCCTGCCGGACGAGCCACAATTTCCGGCCCGGGCATACGCACCCGAGCGCCGGTCCGCGAGCCGCGGCGGACTTCAACCAAGCGCTCGGACTCGAGCAGCCGCACAGCTTCACGCAGCGTGGGACGGCTCACGCCGAAATGGGTCATTAGTTCGGCCTCGTTGGGCAGATAGTCGCCATCTTTGAGATCGCCGTCGATCACCATCCGACGCAGACTTCGGGCCAGTAGCTCGGCTGTCTTCGGCGAACGGACGGTCCCGCTGCCAGCAGCTGCGATAGCGTTGGTTTTGCTCACGGGCGGCAAGGAAACACTGTTGGCCACTACGCCTCCCCGAAACCTTGGCCGCCGGAGGCGGCTTAGTAAGACAACTCAGTAAACCATGTGAGGAATGCCGGTTCACAGCGCGGTGCTGGCAGAGTCGACCATCAGTCGTCGGGGATGCGAGGTCCGTCAGCCGCAACGCGTCCATCCAGCCACCTACCTGTATTATCTAGTTCCATCGAACAGTGGAATTAGCTGCAGCAAAATGGGAGACGCCCAGATGAGCGCGAAATCCGGTCGCAAGGCGGCACTATTGGAGCAGGTTGCCCGGGTAGGCAAGGCTCTGGGGAACGGGCGGCGATTGCAGATCCTCGACCTGCTCGCGCAGGGGGAGCGCACGGTCGAGGCGATCGCGACTGCGACCGGAATGAACGTGACTACGGCATCGGCGAATCTGCAGACACTGAAAAGCGGTGGGCTGGTCGAGGCTCGCCGGGACGGGACCCGCCAGTATTACCGCCTCGCCGGGGAAGACGTGGCAAGGCTGTTCGCGCTGATCCAAGTCGTCGCAGATGAGCATCTGGCCGACGTCGCGGTCGCGGCCGCGGTTGTGCTTGGGTCGCCCGATGATGCGATCACCCGGGAGGAACTGCTGCGCCGTCGTGACGCCGGCGACATCACGCTCGTCGACGTGCGACCGCACGAGGAATACCAGGCCGGCCATATTCCGGGCGCCATCAACATCCCGGTAACCGAACTGGCCGACCGGCTGGCCGAGCTGCCCGCCGACCGCGACGTCGTCGCTTACTGCCGCGGCACCTATTGCGTCATGGCCCCCGATGCGGTCCGGATTGCTCGTACCGCCGGCAGGGAGGCGAAGCGACTCGATGCCGGCATGCTGGAATGGCGGCTGGCGGGATTGCCGGTCGATGAGGGCGCCTCGGTCGGGACCTGAAGTTCCTCGAACCGCGTCATGCTGCCCGCGGACCGGTGTCGACGGTAGAGCGGCGCCTCCGCAGGCGAAGCCCGGGTACGAGCATGGGTACGCGACCGCGGTACTGGCTGTATTCGTCGCCGAGTGCCCTGCTCAAGTCGCGCTCTTCGATTGGCAGCACCAGCAAGATGTACACAGTCGTCATTGCAGCGAACAGCAGATGTCCGGCGCTCATCGTGGGTGTCGCCCAGAACGCCACGATGAAACCCAGCATGATCGGGTGCCGTACCAACCGATAGAACATGGTGGTGCGGAATTGCAGTTCGGTGTAGGGCCGTGCCCGCGACGCCAAGTAGGACTGGCGCAGCCCGAACAAGTCGAAATGGTTGATCATGAATGTTGACATGAGCACGATGATCCAGCCGAGCCAGAATAATGCTTGTAGCGCAACGCGCCCTGGCGGCCACGTGACATTCCAGAGGATGGCGGGCATCGTCCGCCATTGCCAAAACAGCAGTAGCAACAGCAGACTCGACAACAACACATAGGTACTGCGCTCAATTGGCTGGGGTACCAACCGCATCCACCATCGCTTGAACCCCGGCCGTGCCATCACACTGTGTTGCAGTGCAAATAGCCCGAGCAGAATGACGTTGACTATCAGTGCCTCGGCGGTGGACGCCGTGCTGCCGTTGTCGATGGTGCGCGGCACGAGGAGGTTACCAACGAAGCCGACGGCGTAGAGGAACGCCGCGAGGAAAACCAGGTACGAGATCGCTCCGTAGCTGACTATCAGTAACCGCTTCATGGTGTTCTCCTGGTTCTGCGAACTTGCGACTTGTTGCGCTCACCGGCCGTCCCGTCAGCCGCCACCGCCGGCTCATCAGCCGCTAGCGGTTCCAGACTGCCGCGATCGTCGACGTCGCTCATGACCCGGTCACCCTCGGCCAGGTGTTGCGCGACGGTCTGCCGCGGCCCTCGAACTCGGGCGGGCGCCGCAGTCGAACGTGGCGTGCGGCGTTCGGGCCGCACGAGCGATCGTCACATGGTCACTGTAGTCCAGTTATCGATAATTCCATAGAATTATCGATAACGGGGTCGAGCATCGGCGTCGTCAACCAACTCGCGCAGAGAGGGGCCGCAATGCCAGGCGGTCGGTGTGAGCCGCTAAGCGAAGGATCGATCGCGTTGGGGTGTAAGCCGCAGTTGTGCACCATGTTTCGGAACCGTAGTGATGTTGCGGACTAGGGGAGTCTCGCCTTTGGCCGGGCCGGCGGCGGTGAGGGTGAATTGACGGAATATCTCTTGCAGGATGACAACGCCCTCGGTGAGTGCGAACCCGAAGCCGAGGCAGCGGCGCACGCCTCCCCCGAATGGGAGCCACGTGTTCGCGGCCACGCTGCCGTCGAGGAAACGGCTGGGACGAAACTCGGTTGGCTGGGGGTGCGATTCCTCGCTGGCATGGGCCAGCAAGATGGACGTGTTGACCACCGTACCCGCGGGCAATGTCCATCCACCGATCTCGGTTGGGGCGGTGACTTTCCTCGCGGTAGAAGCGATTACCGTGTGTTGACGCATCCCTTCCTTAAGCACGGCCGCCAGGAATTCGTCGTCACCTGCGACCGCCGCGGACACGACCTGGCTTTGGATATCGGGGTCTTGGGCGATTTCCCATAGCGTCCAGGACAGCGCCGCGGCGGTTGTCTCATGGCCGGCCAGCAGCAGGGTGATGAGTTGATCGCGCAGTTCGGCATCGGTCAGGGCCGTGGCCGACGCGTCCTTGGTTTGCAGGAGTCTGGACAACACGTCGGTGCGGGTGGTGAGGTCGGAAACGCCACGGCGCGAAGTGATTTCGGTGTAGAGGATGGCATCGATTTTGCGCTGACTGTCGAAGAAGCGCTTCCACGGGTTCACGCGTTTGAGGGACGGGTAGGGCAGCCCTGCGAGGATTGCGGGATGAATGTTGATGATGTCTTGCAGGCGACTGGTCAACTCGGCCTTGACGCTTGGGTCGGTGACGCCGAACACGACCCGCAGAATGATATCGAGGGTGAGTGCGTTCATGCAGTCGAGGCCATTGACGCTGGTGCCGACGGGCCAGCGCGCGATGTGCTCACGCGCAACGGATGCGATCATGTCGCGGTACCCGCGCAGCGCGGCACGGGTAAACGCGGGCATCAGCAGTGACCGCATCCGCGCATGCTCGGCTTCGTCAGTGATCAGTACTGAGTGCTCGCCCATCACGAAGCCGAGGATCTGATTGCCTTCGCCGCCGTGCAGCAATCTCGGGTCGGCCGCGAAGATCTCCTTGATGTGTTCGGGGCGGGCATAGACCACGAGGTTGTCGGCATACGGGGGCACCTGCAACGAGAACACATCTCCGTACTTACGGTGCATGGCCGGCAGGAACCATTCCCGAAACTTCAGGTACAGCACGCTTTGTACGTAGCGGGGTAGCCGTGGTCCGGGCGGCAAGGTAGCAGTCATCGGACCACCGCACCCGACTCCGGTGCATCGACTCCCGGCCACGCCATGCTGCGGTCGATGCACGCGCCGCGCAGCGCACGAATGAACTCCTGCGCGTCGCCGTCCACACCCGCAAAATCCTCAGGGCCCATGACGATTCGGTGACCACTACTGGTTTGGGCGACGACCGCCGGCGTCCGGTCGCCGGTTAAGCTGGCTACTTCGGCGGAGCGCTCATTGCGGTGCACCAGATCGAACGGCACCGACAGTATGCACGTGACGTCCCGCCACTGCGGGTTGCTCCGCAGCCCCCGGTGACTGATATCGCACAGTGCGCACGAGGTTGTGCCGCGCAGCTTGCCCAGCACATAGGCCAGCTCACCCCGCACGCCCCCGTCGCCGTTGAACACGCCGATGAACCGAAGAACCTCAGTTGTCATGACCGCCCTCACGTGATAAACAAATGTTTGATGTAAACGATTGTTTATCACGGTAGGATGCATCCGTGCAACAGCTACGCACGAACCGCGACAAACTGCTGGACGGCGCTCTTGCTTGCCTGCGCGAACGCGGTTACGGCAATACCAGCTCGCGCGACATTGCTCGCGCGGCAGGCGTGAACGTCGCGTCGATCAACTACCACTTCGGGAGCAAGGACGCGCTGCTCGATGACGCGCTAGGACGCTGCTTTTCCACCTGGAACCAGCGCGTCCAGGACGCATTCGATCAGTCCGCAGCCGCCACACCCTACGCACAGATCCGCGCTGTCTTGCAGGCGACGGTCGATTCCTTCGAGCAGATCCGTCCCGCTGTCTACGCCTGTGTCGAGTCATATGCGCCGGCATTGCGGTCGGAGGTTCTCCGGGAACGCCTCGCTGCCGGGTACGCCGACGTACGCCAACATTCGGTCGATCTGGCCCGGGCAGCGCTCGCCGACACCAACGTTGAACCACCCGAAGGCCTGCCGGCCATCGTCTCGGTGCTGATGGCCGTCATCGATGGCCTGATGATTCAGTGGATCGCCGATCCGTCCGCCACCCCCCGCTCGGCCGACATTCTTCAAGCGCTGGCGGACCTCGGCTCGGTCATCACGAATGAGGCCTCGGTGCCGGGTCCAAAGTAGCGGTGAACCACACGGTCGTTGGGATGTCAGCCCTGCGTTCGCTGCGGACGTCGACGAAGCCGGCGGCACCAAGCCACGCCGCGGTCTCTCCCTCAGCCGGAACGTGGTAGATCGCTGGGTCGAAACGCGCGGCGAGAGGTCGGTCATCGGATATGGATGTTAAGACGAGGCGACCCCCAGGGCGCAGTGTTCGGGCGATATCGGACAGGCTGGCGCGGGGATCGGGCCAGAAGTAGAAGTTGTGCACGCTGAGAACTTTGTCCAGGCTATTGTCGGCGACAGGTAGCGTCGTTCCGTCGCCGCGACAGAGTGAGATACAGCCGGCGGCAATGAATTTTGCGTTGTTTCGGGCAGCGATTGCCACCATGGTTTCGGAAACCTCAACGCCGATCACTTCGGCGCCGGCAGCCGCGAGCAGCCCAAGGGATCGGCCGGGGCCGAAGCCGATCTCGCAGATCCGCTCACCGGATGCCGGTGCGAGGAGCTCGATAGCGACGCGGTTGACGTCGGCGGTCTCGGTTCGCCAGATCCGTCCCAACAATCGACCGAATGCACCGCTTGGCCGCGCAGCCTGGCTGGACAGGTAGCGCCGGGCCGAATGTGACAGGGGCATGAGGCGACCTCCAAATCAAGGGCAGCGGCTAGTTCGAAGAGGCCGTAGTAGCTCGAACGACGAACTCGGTGAGGGTCGCAGCGACCAAATCGTTGTCGGTTACCCGAAGCTGGGTCAAGCGAGGGTCCGGCGAAGGGTCGAAGTGAAGGTGCACGGCCCACAACGAGCACAGCTCCACGATGGTACGAGCGACCACTGGCGCGGGCCCGGGCAGGCTCAAGTGGCCCGCACGCTCGCGGTGCAGCAGGTATGCATGGACCGCATCGACTTGCGCGCCCCTGCCGGTGCCGAACCAAACTTCGGCCAGGTCGGGTAGCTCGGGGGCACAGCGGTCGACAAGTTTGAGGGCGATCCGGTGCCGGGCGAGCCGCTGGTAGAGATCGGCGACGATCCACGCGAGCTCTGCGCGTGTGTCGGCGGGTTTCGCATTGGGCGGCAACGGCTCTCGCAGCGCCTGCGTCAGTTTCATCTCGGCGACCTCGTCAAGCAGTCGCCCCGAGACCACCGCCGCGATTTCGCCTTCGTGAGGAGCAGCCACCGGCAAGTCGGCCGGCACCGGGAGGTCCTCGTGAGCGTCGCCGTAGCGCACCGCCGCGGCAAACAGCGCGGCCTTGCCCTGTGCGTAGCCGTACAGCGTGCCCTTCGCCAAGCCGAGTACATCCGCGACATCCTGCATCTGGGTGCGCTGATAGCCGTGGGTGATGAATACCCGCGCCGACGCGGCTATCACCGCCGGAAACCGGTCTGCGGGAATGGAGCGTGCCACACCCCCGAACGTAGGATAACTGACTCAGTCAGTCAACTGTCGAAAACCTACCGGACGATGGGTTGGCCTGACCACTTGCGGAATGCCGGCTCATGCTATCTACTAATCCATAGAATTATGGAATATCGTTGCGGTCTACGAGTAGGAGTCGGGCTCATGAGCAAGACAGTTGTCATCCTCGGCGCTGGTGTCGGCGGCCTCACCACCGCCCACACTCTGCGCCAACTGCTGCCGCCCGAGGACCGGATCATATTGGTGGACAAGAGCTTCGACGGGACGCTCGGCTTGTCCCTGCTCTGGGTGCTGCGGGGTTGGCGTCGGCCTGAGGAAGTCCGCGTCCGCGCCACTGCAGCGTCGTTGCCAGGTGTCGAGCTGATTACTGCCACCGTCGACAGCATCGACATCCCCGGCCAGACGGTGCACGCCGATCACGCTGTCATCGGGTACGACGCATTAGTGATCGCATTGGGCGCAGCGCTCAACGACGCGGCGGTACCCGGTCTGGCGGAAGCCCTCGATGTGGGCGTCGCGGGACAGTTCTACACGCTTGATGGCGCGACAGAGCTGCACGCGAAGGTCGACGCCCTAGACCGCGGGCGGATCGCGGTACTGATCGCTGGGGTGCCGTTCAAATGCCCCGCCGCGCCTTTCGAGGCGGCGTTTCTTATGGCTGCCCAACTCGGCGACCGATTCGAAACGGGAACGGTCCAGATCGACACGTTCACACCCGACCCATTGCCGATGCCCGTCGCGGGGCCTGTGGTAGGTGAGGCGCTGGTCGCGATGCTCAAGGAGCGAGGCATCGGTTTCCATCCCCGCAAGGCCATCACCCGGGTTGATTCGGCCGACAGGATGCTGCATTTCGGTGATGGCACGTCTGAACCGTTCGACCTGCTCGCGGTGATTCCGCCGCACGTGCCGTCGGCCGCAGCGCGGTCGGCCGGTCTGGGCGAGGCCGGGTGGATTCCGGTGGACCCGCAGACCCTGTCCACTAGTGTCGATAACGTGTGGGCGATCGGCGACGCGACTGTGCTGACCCTGGCGAACGGCAAACCTTTGCCCAAAGCCGCGGTATTCGCCGAAGCCCAAGCCGAAGTTGTCGCGCACGGCGTAGCTCGCCGTCTCGGCTACGACGCGGCCGCCCGCATGTTCACCGGAGTGGGTGCATGCTACGTCGAGTCCGGTGATCAGCAAGCCGCTAAAGGCGAAGGCGACTTTTTCAGTGCGCCAGCACCTTCGGTGACGCTTTACCCGCCCTCGACGGCGTTCCACAAAGAGAAGGTCGCACAGGAACGAGCATGGCTGGATCGTTGGAACAGGTGAGCCGAACATGGAGAGATGATCGACGACCAAGATAGTTATCCGCTGGTTGCACCAAAGGACTTCGATGCGCCTTCGGTGTTTCGCCCGGTGAATCTGCTACGCGAGGCCCGCCGCCAAAAGTCCTTGCCGGACGAGGCTGTTCCGGCGGTGTGCGTTCTGGATCCTGACGGCGACATCGTCCGCCACCTGGCCCGAACCGGCACGGGATACCGCCATCTGAGCTGGGCCTGCTACCACACTGACATGTGGGTCACTCGGGTCAACGGGATCGAACTCGGTGTTGTCGGAATGGCTGTCGGTGCACCGTTCGCGGTGCTGGTCGCCGAGCAACTCACCGCCTCCAACGCGGCATTGGTCATCAGCATCACGTCTGCGGGACGCATTACCGGCGGCGATCAACCACCGTATTTCGTGCTCATCGAGCGGGCCCTTCGCGACGAAGGGACAAGCGCGCACTACGTGGCGCCCGGCGAATGGAGTTATCTTGCATCAGAACTTAAGCAGAAACTCCACAATGCCTTCAACAACAACGGAATTCACGTCATTGTCGGAAGTTCCTGGACCACCGATGCGCCCTATCGGGAAACCGCACTGGCGATCAAAGATGCGGAGAGCCGCGGGATCGCCTGCGTCGAGATGGAAGCCGCCGCGTTGTATGCCTTTGCCGCCACGGCCGGTCAGAAGGTCGTCTGCCTGGCGCATATCACCAACACAATGGCCATCGACGGCGACGACTTCGAAAAGGGCGTCGATAACGGGGTAACCGCTTCACTCGGGATTGCTGCTACGGTCGCCGCTGCAGTACTGGAGTAGTCCGGTCGGTCGACGGCCCGACTTTGGGTCGGTGTCAGCAGGCCAGTCGCTCGTTGGAGGTAATCCCACCCCCAAGCGACCCAGGTCCCACCCCTTCATGCACGGGGGGCGGCGGCGATTTTCCATCGGTAAGTCTATACTTACGGTTCGTGGTCACTTACGAAGCCGTCGATCCGTGGACGGCTCTCGCCGACGGCACGCGACGAACGATATTCAAGCGCCTCGCAGGTGGGCCGATGGCGGTGGGCGAGCTTGCTCAAGGCCTGCCCGTAAGCAGGCCTGCCGTCTCGCAGCATCTCAAAGTTCTGAAATGCGCGGGATTAGTTGCCGACCATGCAGTAGGAACGCGGCGGGTTTATCGATTGAACCCTGAAGGCATTGAGGCGCTGAGGTCGGAGCTCGACGTCTTCTGGGCCAAGGCTCTTGACGAGTACAAACTGATCGCCGATGACGAAGGAGAAGCCGAATGAGGGCAAAGGTCGAGCCGGTACGAAAGAGCATCGTGGTCGGTACGAGTATTGAGCGTGCGTTTGCGTTATTCATCAACAAGTTCGACGCCATCAAGCTGTCAGTTCCGGTCGAAAAGTGAGCAGGTGATTCCGGTCGAAAAGTGAGCACCCTTCTGATTGGAGAGTGATCACT
>JALHRH010000019.1 GCA_022841565.1 Mycobacterium sp.
CCGCTGCGGCGAGCCGAACCCCCTTTCCATAACAACGGGTGGGTGCGTCGGGCGTCCGCCAGCACGTCGTACGGCAGCTGGGTTGCGTCATAGAGGCACAACCCCAGCACGTTCTGATTCCGCAACGGCCCATTGATCAAGGCCTCGTGCTCCATGCAGGCCAGACACTCGTCCGTGGTGCGTCCTGGCCAAACCAGTTGGCGCACGATCCGCGCGGTTTGATCTGCGTGCTTGTCGGCGAACGCACTCGCCATCGCCGAGAACCGGCTAGGGTTTCGCGCAACCTCGGTGATGTCGACCAACCGCAGCTCGGCGTCAGATCCGACCCGCGCTGCACACAGCGCCGGTCCCAGCATCGCCAGCCTGTCCCCCGGCACCGCGACCAGCACCGGCTCGTCAATCGCAAAGCCGTCAGCGGCGAACCGCACCACGAAATCCAGGCATTCGCGCTCCGACTGGTACAGCAGCGCCGAGTGGACAAAACCGTTCGTAGCACCCCCGTCCCTGATCTCCGTGCTCCTAGTCATGCAGCTCCCACCCGACGTAAACCGGCACGCCGCTGTGCCGGCCATCACTTGAGTATCCTGTACCCCACCGAAGGATTTGCTATTCGCGCGCGTCGCCCTTCAGCGTGTCGGCCCACAGCCACGACAGCGCACTACCACTTGACTGACGACCGAGGCCTTGCCGCGTGAGCTGGATCGTTTCGGACGCTGCCAAGTTTGCTCGGTTTTTTTAGAACCGAATTCTGCGACCGATTCTTTCTGCAATTCACTAGGCAAAAGCGTTTCATTGCACCGCTGCCGGGAGTTAACATCTTGAAGCGGTGCGCGACTTCTACCGCAGGTTCTGACCGGCGAGCGAAAGGTGCGATCGATGGATGCAACGAGAATCGGCACAAGAAAGACCGCTCGAATCGTGGTCGCGGTACTCGTCGCGGCATTCGCCATATCGGCGGCCGGCTGCACGGCCCAAAACCCGGTGACGACGCCCGTAACTTCCGTGGTGCCTCAGTAGGCCGCCGAAAGGTCCCCGCGCGGCCCCTCTCACACGGAGTGCGGCCGATACCTGGATGCGGACCTCAAGTCGCGCGCAGCTAGACCATTGGCTCCCAGCGACTTTGGCGGCAGTCCACCCGCCCGCCGCGATTGCGAACGAATTCTTGCGCGCCGTGCCGTCTCACTCAGCCGTGGGCGCATCACTTCTAGCTGACGCCAAAGGGTAAGTGCGGTGCCAATTTCAGCGATGGCGCGAAATGGCACACGCCGCATCAACTCGAGCGTCGCCCGGCCCCGGCCGCTGGGAAGCGACCGCATCACGACCTAGACTTGGCGCGTGCCCGGCCACATCTCGCCCGAGGCGGTGGCAGGACACAAAGACCGCGCCGTCATCGTCCGGCTTGTCCTAGGTAGCTCGTTGCTGCTGTTCATCGAGCTGGCGTTGATGCGTTGGCTCGGGTCGAATGTGCTGCACCTGTCGTACTTCAACAACTTCGTGCTCCTCGGCTCGTTTCTCGGCATCGGAATGGGCTTCCTGATCTCCCAAAAGAGCTGGTCGATCCTCCCGTTTTCCAGCGGGATGCTGATGCTGCTGGCAATCGCCGTGCACCTGTTCCCGGTCAGCGTGAACCGCACCGGTAGCACCGTCATCTACTTCACCGCCCTCAATGCCACCGGCCCGCCGGTTTGGCTCGTGCTGCCGGCGGTCTTCGTGCTCGTGGCGATGGTGCTGGCCGGCCCAGCCGAGGTCGTCGGCCGCTGCTTCGGGCAACTCAAGCCGTTGACGTCCTATCGCTGGGATCTGATCGGTTCTCTGCTGGGCATTGGCACATTCACCATGCTGTCGTTCCTGCGGGCCCCATCGGTGCTGTGGGGGGTGATCGCGTCCGTCGTGCTGGTGATGCTGAGCCGGCCCGGACTCAAAGTGGCGACGTCGATCTCGGGCGCCGCGCTGATCCTGGTGTTGCTGGCGGAGTCGACCACCTTCGGGGTTTCTTGGTCGCCGTACTACAAAGTACAGACCTGGGAAATCCGCTCCTGGAGCGGCGCGACGCTGGTAATCATCACGGTCAACGGCATCCCGCATCAGGTGATGGCTCCCGCGAACTGGAAACTCACCGGCGCCGATAGGCAATACCGCACGCCCTACGAGCGGACGAGCAGCCTGCGCCTCGATAATGTGCTGATCATCGGGGCCGGGTCGGGATCGGACGTGGCCATAGCACTTTCGAAGGGCGCCAAGCACATTGACGCGGTCGACATCGACCCGCGAATCGTGCAGATCGGCGCGGAGCGTAACCCCGATCATCCCTACTCGGATCCGCGCGTCACCGTACATATCGACGATGGGCGGGCGTTTCTGCAATCTACCGATGCCAAGTACGACTTGATCCTGTTTGCACTGCCCGACTCGCTGGCACTGGTCAACGGCGCCTCGCAGCTTCGCCTGGAATCGTTTCTGTTCACCGACCGAGCTATGCGGACGGCCCACGAACACCTCAAACCGACCGGCACCTTTGCGATGTACAACTACTACCGCCAGACCTGGCTTGTCGATCGGCTGGCCGGTACGGCGGCCGCCGCCTTCGGTCATCAACCGTGCGTCGATCAGCTGGCTGCCCACGCGGCGGTAATCACCATCGCGGTTGATCCCGCCAACCAAAAATGCGCTGCCCGGTACGCGCCGACGGGCCAGGTGATTACGCCGGCCACTGACGACCGCCCCTTTCTGTACTACCAACAGGGCTCGATCCCAACGATTTACGTGTGGGCACTGACCGGCGTCATTCTTATTTCGCTGCTCGCGGTCCGGCTGCTAGGAGGTTCGTTCCGGTCGATGCGACCCTATCTCGACCTGTTCTTCATGGGCGCCGCGTTCTTGCTACTCGAGACCAAGAACATTGCCACCTTCGCGCTGCTGTTCGGGACGACCTGGCTGGTCAACGCGCTTGTTTTTGGCGGGGTGCTGCTGATCGTGCTGGCAGCCGTCGAGACCACCCGGATGTTCCGCACCCCACCGCTGCCCGTGGTGTGGGTCGCGATGGTTGCCTCCCTGGTGCTGGCGTACCTGGTCGACCCGGCGTGGTTGCTGGGCTGGCCGTTCTGGCCACGATTGATCACCGCCTCGGTGATCGGGTTCCTACCCGTGTACCTGGCTAACATCGCCTTCGCCAAACGCTTCGCGGCCACCGATCGCGTGCAGTCCGCGTTTGCCATCAACCTGCTCGGCGCCATCCTCGGTGGCTGCCTTGAGTACGGCGCCCTGCTCACCGGTTACCGAAATCTGCTCATCGTGGTGGGGGTGCTCTACCTGGCCGCCTTCCTGCTGACGCCAAAACGGGGCGGGGTGCTGGTCAGCGTCTGACTCTGGCTAAGTTAACCGCCTACAGCCACCACGACGCAGCGGCGTCCAGGTGCCGGCGGATGCGGTACCGGGCCATGCTGTCATCCCCGGAATCGATCGCTTCCAGGATCCGCAGGTGCGCGTTCTCGACGGCCACTACGTCAGTCCAGCTCAGCTGGGCCTGGCCGGTCGTGGACCAATGCCGGCGGAACAGTTCGACGATGATGCGCAAAAAGAGGCCGAGCAACGCGTTGCCCGCCAGGTGCGCCAGGCCGACGTGAAAGCGGAACTCCTCGATGGCCGCGTTGCGAGCAGCGTCGCTGGCTTCGTCCGCCACGCTGGACCATCCGTGCGGGTCGAGGAAAGCCGCCACCTCGGGTTCGGCGCGACGTTTGACGACTTCTGTCACGCTGTCGATCTCGATGGCATCGCGCACGCAGCGCAGGTCGTCCCGGGTGGGTTCGCGGTACTGCAGGTACAGCGCAATGGTGTCAATGCTGGCCTGGGCCCGCGGCCTGGCGACGACCAACCCGCCCCCGGGGCCCCGACGCATGTGCGCGACCGCGTGGTACTCGAGCAGTCGCACCGCTTCACGCAGTGCTGACCGGCTCACCCGGTAGCGTTCCAGCAGCGCCGTCTCGGTGCCGAACACCGAACCGACCTGCCAGCCGCTGGCGGCGATGTCGTCGGCGATGTTGGCCGCCAGCACTTCGGCGAGCTTGCCGTGCGGCGCTTCAGAGATGAGTCGCGAACGGATTCCGGCGGACCCGGGTCTGGCTCGACCTGCGGGGTCCTGGTGTTCGGCCAGCCAGGCTGTCACCCGCTTGACGTGTCGTTCGCTGAGTGTTTTGGCCCGGGCCGAATCACCGGCGGTGACCGCCGCGACGATCTCGGCGTGCGCACCGCGCATCTTGCGGGCGGCGTCGGCCGCCTCGTCTGCGGACTCCGTTCGTAAGGCGCGGGCATAGCGCTTGGTCAGTCTCATCAGGACATCGATAAACAATTGCAGCACTGGGTTTTTCGATTGCTCCGCCAGTGCGATGTGGAATTCGTCGACCCGCAGGCCCGGCCGCCACTGTTCCTCGGCGCGCAATACCGATCGCAGCCGGCCGATTCCGGCTTCGTCGATGCGTTCGGCGGCCAGCGCGGCCGCCAAAGGCTCGAGCACCAACCGCGCGTTGAGCAAATCGGCCAGCGTGGTGCCCAGATACTCCAGGTAGATCACGACCGCGCGGGTCGCCGGACCGGCGTCGGGCTGGCAGATGAGCAGGCCGCCGTTGGGTCCGCGGCGCATCCGGGCGACCTGGTGGTGCTCGACCAGCCGGACGGCTTCGCGCAACACCGACCGACTCGCGCCGTAGCGTTGTCGCAGATCGGCTTCCGAGCCCAGCGACTCCCCGACCGCCCACCCGCGGCGAACGATGTCCTCCTCGATATGACGGGCGATCTTCGCAGCCCGCTTATCCGCCCGGGGCTGTTCGGGTTGGACTTTCACTGCCGGCTCAACATGTGAGTAGCATGCATCCCGCGACCGGACCACCGCCCACGGAAACCACGCCGACTTCCGGGCGCTGCCCAACCTGCCGCTCCCCTGCCTCGCCGCGCATCTGCAAGCACCCTTCGTGCAGCGCCCAGTAACCGTGCATGCGGCCGGCCGAAAGCTGGCCGCCATAGGTGTTCAGCGGCAGCTGCCCGTCTCTGGCGATGCGAGCGCCTCCGTCGACGAACGCGCCCGCCTCTCCATCGCCGCACACCCCCAGGGCTTCCAGCCACGCGAGGGTGAGAAAGGTGAACCCGTCGTACAGTTGGGCAACGTTGAGATCGGCGGGTGTCAGGTCCGTCCGTGACCACATCTGGGCCGTCGCATCCGACATCGCCATCTTCGGGTAGTCCGGGCGGTGGAACCAGCCGCCGGCGCCGTCGGAACCGCCGATGGCCTCGACTTTCACCGCGCGGTGCGGGCAGCCGTCGGCGTACTCGGCGTGCGAAACCACCACCGCGATCGAGCCGTCAACGGGCACATCGCAGTCCAGCAAGCCGAACGGCGTCGACACCGGCCGGGCGCTCAAATAGTCGGCCATCGTCATCGGATCTCGATATACCGCAAGAGGATTCAGCGCCGCATTGCGACGGCCGTTGAGGGCTATCCAGCCCAGCTGCTCTTTGGTGGTTCCGTACAGTTCCATGTGCCGACGGCAGTTCAGCGCCAGCCAGTTGGCCGCGGAATATGCCTGCGCGGCAACCAGATCGTTGATGTCGTCCATGGCGCCGACGGCAGGAGGCTCACCTTCGGGCGCATCGAACATGCGGGCAAGCGGTGAAGGGGGCGCGTTTTCGTCTTGAAGGACCGTGCCGCCCAGCATCTGGATGGTGCGGTAGACCACCACGTGGCGGGCGCGTCGCCCGGCGACGGCGCGGCATGCCGACATCACCGGGCTCAGCAGACCGCCCGTGCCGAACCCGCTGCCGCAATCGGCGGCATCGATCTGCAGCTCCGCGTTGACCTCAGCGGCCGGAGTGTCCCCCAGCGTCGCGATGCCGTCGATATCGACCGCTCGCAGGCCGGCGTCGTCGATGGCGGTCCGCACCGCCTCGATTGTGAGGTCCCGCCCGGGAATCCCGGTGCGCCGACCGATCCGCGAGATGCCGATACCGGACACGATGGCGTCTTTCTCGAAGTACTTCATCTGCACCGTCCGTTGACCAAACACGCGACACACCAATCCAATAGTGTGCGAATTGAGTGTACTGTATTTGTCGTGTCAGCCGACTCAACTTCACCGCTGCTCGTGGAGCACTGCGACGACTGCGCGCACTGGGTGCATCCCGCGGCCGGCGAATGCCGCGACTGCGGCGGACCGCTGGTAGCCAAGCCGGTGTCCGGCCACGGCACTGTGTTTACCTATACGGTCAATTACCACCCCTACAACCCAGCGATCCCCACCCCGTACGTGATCGCGCTGGTCGAATTGGCCGAACAGGGCGGCCTACGCGTTGCGGCCAACATCGTTGACTGCGAACCGGATTCGGTGACATGCGGAATGCCCGTTACTCTCCAGCCGCAGCGGGGTGCCGCCGGCGCGCCGCTTTTTGCCCCGGCACCCTCGTCGCGGTGCCAGGTCAGCGCTTGCGCACAGTAAGCAGCAGGTACTCCCACGCCATCGACGAACCGCCGGCCAGGTGCAAGTCGCCCAGCGCGGCCAGCTCGGCATCCAGCGACGCCACGAGATCCGGCTCTCCGGCGATCCCCTGATATGCCGCGACCATCGGCCCGTAGTTGGCCTTGAAGTAATCGCGGAAAGTCGCTCCGTCGCCAAAAGCGCTTACCTGCAGCGTCTGTCGCCGCGCACTGAAGTCGGTGACGCGGTCCGACAGCAGGTTGCGCACATGATCCTCGTTGCCCCACAGCGGCGCCGGCTGCGCCCCGGGCGGTGCTGGCGCCAGGTAAGGCTCCATGGTCGCGAACATCCGGCCTACGAAGCCTTCGGGTGTCCAGCTGATCAGCCCGATCACCCCGCCGGGCCGGCAGACTCGAACCAACTCGTCGGCCGCGCGCTGATGGTGTGGCGCGAACATGACTCCGATGCAGGAGAGCGCCGCATCGAACGTGTCGCCGGCGAATGGCAGCGCCTCGGCGTTGGCCTCCATCCACCGCAACCGCGCGCCGCGGGCCAGCGCCAGCCTACGGCCGCGCTCCAACAGCTCCGGGCACAGATCGCTGGCGATCACGTCGGCGCCCAACAGCGCCGCGGGGATGGCCACGTTGCCCGAGCCCGCCGCCACGTCCAGCACTCGATCGCCCGCACCGATTCCGCTGGCCAACAACAGGACTGGGCCAAGCGAAGCCACGGGCTCGATGCTTGCTTTCGTAGCCGCGAGTCGGCTCGGTGGCAGCGGTCATGGCGGATTCCCCTCTCGACGATGGTCGGGTCGTTGGTCTCCATTGTCGGCCGCCTGATGAACCGGTTCCAGTGCCGGACCTGAGTCACCGGCGGTACAGAATCTGTACTGGTCATATCGCACGGCGCAGCGTCTAATGGACACAGGTCGGTGGATCCAGTTGTGGCGCGGCGCCTTGTCCTGGTCGAGGGCAATGCTCAACGGCGCGTTGACCATTCACGGAGGCGTAGCCGCCCGCCGGCAAGTGCCCGCTTGGCTCGGCCAATCACGTCTGGCTGCGGTCCCGCGCCCCGCCTGATGCCCGCGAGGCTCAGTTGATCAGCGGGTCACGCGGCATGCCGAGAATCCGCTCGGCGATCTGATTGCGGGTCACCTCGGAAGTGCCGCCAGCGATCGCCATGCCGCGCGCGCCCATCACCATCCGCCCGGCCAGCGCTGCGGGCCCGTCCAGCAGCGCGGTTTCCGGCCCCGCCAGCGCCGTCGAAATCGCGGCACCCTCGATCATGTGGTCGGCCAACTTCAGCTTGGTGACGTTGCCTTCCGGCCCCGGGCCCGCACCCTCGACGCTGCGGGCCGCGCGGCGCAGGTTCAGCAGTCGCAGCGCGTTCTCCTCGGCCAAATAGCTTCCGACCCGAATCACCGCGCCGGCCAAGTGATCCGAGCGCCGCTGGGCCAGCTTGACCAGTTCGGTCGCCAGCCCTTCGTAGAACGAGCCACTGCCGCCGATGCTGACCCGCTCGTTGCCCAGCGTGGCGCGCGCTACCGTCCACCCGGAGTTGGGCGCACCGACCACGTCCTCGTCGGGAACGAACAGGTCGTTGAAGAACACCTCGTTGAATTCCGCACCACCGGTGATCTGGCGCAGCGGACGCACCTCGACTTCCGGGGCCTTCATGTCCACGATCACGGTGGTGATGCCGGCGTGCTTGGGCACGTTGGGGTCGGTACGCACGGTGGCCAGGCCACGCGCGCAGTACTGGGCCCCGCTGGTCCACACCTTCTGCCCATTGATCTTCCATCCGCCGTCCACCCGGGTGGCGCGGGTCTTGACCGACGCCGCATCCGAGCCGGCCTCGGGTTCGGAGAACAACTGGCACCAGATCTCGTCTTTGCGTAGCGCCTTCTCCACGAATCTTTCGATCTGCCAGGGTGTTCCGTGCTGGATCAAGGTGAGGATGACCCAGCCCGTAATCCCGTAGTCGGGGCGCTTGATCCCCGCCGCGCGGAACTCCTCCTCGATGACCAACTGCTCCACCGCGTCGGCGGCACGGCCCCACGGCTTGGGCCAGTGCGGCATCACGTAGCCCGTCTCGATCAGCTTGTCGCGCTGCGCCTCCTTGTTTAGGGCGGCGAGTTCGGCTGCGTCGGAGCGGATCTGGGCGCGCAGTTCCTCCGCCTCCGGTGGCAGGTCCAGGCTGTTCTCCCGGGCGGCGCCGGCCGCGGTGAGGTCGAAGACATCGCGGGCCGGCGCGTCGCCGCCGAGTAGGGCCGACGTCACCAAGGCGCGGCGCAGATGCAGATGCGCGTCGTGCTCCCAGGTGAATCCGATGCCGCCGTGCACCTGGATGTTGAGCTCCGCATTGCGCGCGTATGCCGGGAACGCCAGCGTAGCGGCGACGGCCGATACGAGTCGGAATTGCGCTTCATCCTCCGACTCCGCCCGCGCGGCGTCCCACACGGCGGCGAGCGCGGATTCGGCGGCCACCAGCATGTTGGCGCAATGATGTTTCACCGCTTGAAAAGTGGCGATGGTCCGACCGAACTGCCGGCGCACTTTGGCATACTCGACCGCCGACTCAACGCAGTCCGTCGCGCCGCCGACGGCCTCGGCGGCCAGCAGCGTCCGCGCCCGGGCCAGCGCCGACGCAGCAGCACCGGACAGGATGTCGTCGTCGGTCACCTGCACGTTCGCCAGACGAACACGTCCGGAGCGCCGGGTCGGATCGAGGTTCTCCGGCACCTCTACGGAGATGCCTGCCCGTCCGCGGTCCACCACCAGCACGTCGGCACCGGCCGCGATCAACAGCAGGTCGGCCAACCCGGCACCGAGCACGATCCCGGCCTCGCCGTCGGCGACACCGCCGGAAACCCGCACGCCGCCAACCAAACCGACGCCGGCGGTGACCGTTCCGTCGATCAACCCCGGCAACAGCCGCGCCTGCTGACTGGGGGTGCCGTCATGGGCAATCGTCGCCGACGCGATTACCGTCGGCACGAAAGGCCCCGGCGCCACCGCACGCCCGAGTTCTTCAATCACCACCACCAATTCGGGCAGTCCATAGCCAGACCCGCCATGCTCTTCGCCGATGTGCAGGCCGAGCCAGCCCAATTCGACGATGCCCTGCCAGAATCCGGGCCGCGGTTCCTCCGGCGCGTCAAGCAGTGACCGTGCCGCCCCCCGGGCCTTATGCGAGGTCAGGAACCCGCGGGCTACCTCGGCGAGTTCGCGATGGTCGTCGGTCAGTGCGATACCCATGCGGGTCCTCCTCGCGGCGGTGCTGATTACTTAAAAAGTGTACTCAATACCGCCCGCGGGCCGGCTCAACCGGGTTCTACTTGGGCGCGAACCGCTGCCCCGCGTCAAGCCGCAGGCATTGGCCGTTAAGCATCGGGTTGTCGACGATGGCGGCGACCAGTTTGGCGTACTCCTCGGGCCGCCCGAGGCGCTTGGGGAAGGCGGCGTCCTTGGTCAGGGCCGCGGCGAATTCGTCCGGGATGCCCTGGGTCAACCCGGTGGCAAACAGGCTCGGGGCGATCGCCAACACTCGAATCCCCAGCGACCCGAGGTCGCGGGCCATGGTCAGGCACATGCCCGCGATGCCGGCCTTGGCGGCGGTGTAGGCGACCTGCCCGATCTGACCCTCGAACGCCGCGATGGACGCGGTGTTGATGATCACGCCGCGCTCGTCATCCTCGGGCTCGTTCTTGCTCATGTGCGCCGCGGCCAGGCGGCTGATGTTGAAGGTGGCGATCAGGTTGAGGTCGATGACGGACTGGAAGGATTCGAGATCATGCGGGCCGGATTTGGTCATGGTCCGCTTGGCGATGCCGCCGCCGGCGGTCGTCACCGTGACATGCAGGCCACCGAGATCGTCGACCGCGGCCTGCAGCGCCTGCTCGGTGCCGGCGAAGTCGGTCACGTCGACCGGATAGAACCTGCCGCCTCCCTTCTTCAAACCCGCTGCCACCGAGTTGCCGTCCGAACTCTCCCGGTCCAGGATCGCGACCTGGGCGCCCCGCTGGTGCAGAAGTTCGGCGCTGGCCCGTCCCATTCCCGAGGCGCCGCCGATCACGACGACCTTTTTCCCGCTGATCTCCACCCGACCTCCAATATTTGGGTTGTCACATCGCCTGCAATGTGTAACGCTAACCCGTCACGGTAGCGGGTCCGGTTCGATGCCTTGTCACCGAGCCGTGCCAAGCTCGAAGCCGTGCTCCTTCTCGACGTAGCAAGCACCTCGGTTAATGTGGGCGCGACCTCGTCGCGACTGTCCAAGGTCGCTCACATCGCCGACCTTTTGTGCCGCGCCGCGGCCGATCCCGAGCTGGTCGCGACGGTGGTGTCGTGGCTTTCCGGTGAGCTGCGCCAACGCCAGATCGGCGTCGGTTGGGCCTCGTTGCGGTCCCTTCCGTCGCCCGCCTCGGACCCGACGCTGACCGTGGGCCAGGTGGATGCGATCTTTACCGAGATCGGCGCCGTCTCGGGCAAGGGGTCTCAGACGCGGCGCGCCGCCCTGGTCGCCGGACTGTTCGCCGCGGCGACCGATACCGAGCAGACCTTCCTGGTTCGGCTGCTCGGTGGCGAGCTGCGCCAGGGCGCGCTGGTCGGCATCATGACCGACGCCGTGTCCAAAGCCGCCGGGCTTCCCGCTCCGGCGGTGCAGCGGGCGGCGATGCTGGGCGGCGACCTGCCGGCGGTCGCGGCGGCGGCGTTGACCGGCGGATCGCTGGACGCTTTCACGCTGCAGGTCGGCCGGCCGGTCGGCCCGATGCTGGCGCAGACCGCGACCGATGTCGCGAGCGCACTCGAACGACACGACGGCACAACGATTTTCGAAGCGAAGCTGGACGGCGCGCGGGTGCAGATCCACCGCCGCGGCGAGGACGTCACCGTCTACACCCGCAGCCTCGACGACGTCACCGCGCGGCTGCCCGAGGTGGTGGAGGCCACGCTGGCGCTGCCGGTGACCGACCTGATCGCCGACGGCGAGGCGATCGCGTTGCGGCCGGACCGCCGTCCGCACCGCTTTCAGGTCACCGCGTCCCGGTTTGGGCGATCCGTGGACGTCGCGGCCGCGCTTGCCGCACAAAAACTTTCGGCGTTCTTCTTCGACATCTTGCATCGCGACGGCGCCGATCTGTTGGATGCGCCCACCACCGACCGGCTGGCCGCACTGGACGAACTGGTCCCCGCGGACCAACGGATCGACCGGCTGGTCACCTCCGACGCGGCGCAGGCGGCCGCCTTTCTGGACGCGACTCTCGCCGCGGGTCACGAAGGGGTGATGGCCAAGGCGCCCGGCGCGCCGTACCAAGCCGGACGCCGTGGGGCGGGCTGGTTGAAGGTCAAGCCGGTACACACCCTCGATCTGGTGGTGCTCGCCGTCGAATGGGGCTCGGGACGTCGGCGCGGGAAGCTGTCGAACATCCATCTCGGCGCGCGTGATCCCGGCTCCGGCGGGTTCGTGATGGTGGGCAAAACCTTCAAAGGAATGACCGACACCATGCTGGAGTGGCAGACCCAACGGTTCACCGAGTTGGCCGTGGACGGCACAGACGCGTATGTCGTACGCGTCAGACCCGAGCAGGTGGTCGAGATCGCCCTGGACGGAGTTCAGGGGTCGAGCCGCTACCCCGGCGGCGTGGCACTGCGGTTTGCCCGCGTGGTGCGTTACCGCGATGACAAGAGCCCCGCCGAAGCTGACACCATCGACGCGGTGCGCGCCATGTACTAATCCCGCGCCGAGCGTGCTTGACACGACACGACACGCGGGTCGGGCGTCGGTAGATTCACACTCGCTATGGGGCACGGGAAGGGAGGTTGGGTGCAACGCGACATCAGCTACGTCCGCACCGAGCCCGACCTGCCACCCGTCGCCGTCGTCGACCGCTCCCCGATCACCCTCCGGCACCGGATCTTCTTCGGCCTCATCGCGGTGATCGGCGCCACCGCCTGGTCGATCGTCGCGTTCGTCCGGGGCGAAACGGTGAACGCGGTCTGGTTGGTTGTCGCCGCAATCTGCACCTACCTCATCGCTTACCGGTTCTATGCGCGGTTCATCGAGGCCAAGATCGTCGGCCCCCGCGACGACCTCGCCACGCCGGCCGAAATCCTGGACGACGGCACCGACTACGTGCCAACCGACCGGCGGGTGGTGTTCGGCCATCACTTCGCCGCGATCGCGGGTGCCGGTCCGCTCGTCGGGCCGGTTCTGGCCGCGCAGATGGGTTACCTGCCGAGCGCGATCTGGATCGTGGTTGGTGCGGTGCTCGCCGGGGGCGTCCAGGACTACTTGGTGCTCTGGATGTCCACGCGCCGACGCGGCCGGTCGCTAGGTCAGATGGTTCGCGACGAACTCGGCGCGGCCGCCGGCACAGTGGCGCTCATCGGGATCCCGGTCATCATCACGATCGTCATAGCGGTGCTCGCGCTGGTGGTGGTCCGCGCCCTCGCGCAGAGCCCATGGGGGGTGTTCTCGATCGCAATGACCATCCCCATCGCACTCTTCATGGGCGTCTATCTGCGGTTCCTGCGCCCCGGACGAGTATCCGAAGTGTCGGCGATTGGCTGCGCACTACTGCTGCTGGCGGTGATATCCGGCGATTGGGTGGCCCATACGCGTTGGGGCGCAGCGTGGTTCAACCTGTCACCGGTCACCTTGACTTGGCTACTGATCGGGTACGGGTTCGCGGCATCGGTGCTACCGGTGTGGCTGTTGCTGGCGCCGCGCGACTACCTCTCCACCTTCATGAAGGTCGGCACCATCGCCCTGCTGGCAATCAGCGTCTGCGTGGTAAGGCCGGTCATCGAGGCGCCGGCTGTATCACACTTCGCCGGCCGCGGCGACGGGCCGGTGTTCGCCGGATCGCTGTTTCCGTTTCTCTTCATCACCATCGCCTGCGGCGCCCTGTCCGGCTTCCACGCACTGATTTCATCCGGGACGACGCCGAAAATGCTGGAGAAGGAAGGACAGATGCGCCTGATCGGCTACGGCGGCATGCTCACCGAGTCGTTCGTCGCCGTCATGGCGCTGATCACCGCCACCATTCTCGATCAGCACCTGTACTTCACCCTCAACGCACCAGCGGCACTGACGGGCGAAACGGCCGCAACCGCAGCACAATACGTCAACGGGCTCGGATTACCGGGAACACCGGCGACCGCAGAGCAGATCAGGCAGGCCGCGGACACCGTCGGTGAGCAGAGCATCGTCTCGCGCACCGGCGGGGCACCCACCCTGGCCTTCGGAATTTCGGAGATGTTGGGCCGGATGTTCGGCGGCACCGGTCTCAAAGCCTTCTGGTACCACTTCGCGATCATGTTCGAAGCGCTGTTCATCCTGACGACGGTCGACGCGGGCACCAGGGCCGCACGTTTCATGGTCTCCGACGCGCTGGGCAATGTGGGCGGGCCGCTGCGCCGGTTCCGCAATCCCGCGTGGCGCCCGGGGGCGTGGGTGTGCGGCGTGGTGGTGGTCGCGGCGTGGGGCAGCATGCTGCTACTCGGGGTGACCGACCCACTGGGCGGCATCAACTCGCTGTTCCCGCTGTTCGGCATTGCCAACCAACTGCTGGCCGCAATTTCGCTGACCATCGTCACGGTCATCGTGATCAAGCAGGGACGAGTCAAATACGTCTGGATTCCGGGTATTCCGCTGCTCTGGGATCTAACCGTCACGCTGACTGCGTCGTGGCAGAAGATCTTCTCGGCAGACCCGAGGGTCGGTTACTGGACGCAATACTTCCAATACTCCGCGGCCAGGCAGGCAGGTAAGACATCATTCGGCTCGGCGTCCGGCCCCGATCAGCTCGCCGACGTCATCCGAAACGCCCTCGTGCAGGGTACCCTGTCGGTCGTCTTCGCCACGGCGGTCCTCGTGGTTTTCGTCGCCGGAGTTGTCATGGCGGTCAAGATCATTCGCGGTGCCGGGCGCCCACTCACCGAGGACGAATCGGTGCCGTCGAAGCTGTTCGCCCCGGTCGGTCTGATTCCCACCGCCGCGGAGCGAGAGGTGCAACGGCGGTGGGATGCGTTGTCGTCGGCGGCGAACAGCGCACCGGATGGTGAGATAGTCAGGCATTCCAACTAGTCAAATCCTGCGGGGGATTCCGTTGTGCGCAGCAGATGGTGTAGCGCTCGATCGACGTCGTGTGGTTTTCCGGCCAGAGATGCAGCTCAAAGGGCGCTTGCCACACCCGGTGTGCGCGGGATCCTGAAGTGGCCGCCACTGAGGCTGAATGTCGACAGGATCTGATCCTGTTGCTGCTCGATCGGATGGTGAGGTCTCGGTGACCCCCTAGAATTGTGCGGAATGAGAGTCGGTATCGACTTCGGCACCACCCACACCGTCGTCGCGGTCGTCGATCGCGGCAATTATCCGGTCGTCGCCTTCGACGGCGTCGACGCATGGCCGTCGGTGATTGCCGCGAACATGGACGGCGAGTTGCGCTTCGGTTTGGATGCCGCGACCGTCCGCCACGAACCGGGCTGGGAGGTGCTCAGGTCGTTCAAGCGCCTGCTCAGCGACGCCGGTCCACAGACCACAGTGCAACTGGCCGACCGCGAATACCGATTGGCTGACCTGCTCACCGGCTTTCTGGCACAACTCAAGGGCGATCTGGTTCAGCGCTCGAACGCCGACGCAACCAGCGATGAGGCCATTGAGGCCGCGATCAGCGTGCCTGCGAATTCCTCTAGCGCTCAACGCTTCATGACGCTGGACGCCTTCGGCGCGGCAGGCTTTGAGGTGGTCGCGCTGTTGAATGAGCCGTCGGCCGCGGGACTGGAATACGCCCATCGATACCGCGCCACGATCACCGCCAAACGTGAGTACGTGCTGATTTACGACCTGGGCGGCGGCACTTTCGACGCATCCCTGTTGAAGATGGCCGGGCACGTCAACGAAGTCGTGGTCAGCGAGGGAATCCAACGGCTGGGCGGCGACGATTTCGACGACGCGATCGCCCAATTGGTGCTCGCCGACTCGGAGCTGCCGAAGCTGGACGGCGCCACCTACGAGCTCTTGCTCGAAGAATGTGCCGCACGAAAAGAAGCCATAGGGGCCCAGACACGACGGTTCCTGGTGGATCTCACTGTGGTCGACGGCGTCGAACGGCCTCCGTATTCGTGTCCGATCGACGATGTCTACGCGGCATGTGCACCGCTCGTCGACAAGACCACCGAGCTGCTGTCGCGGGTCCTGCACGACCCGGTGGGCGACGGCAGGGACGTCCCTTGGTCGGAGGTGGCCGGCATCTACGTGGTGGGTGGCGCGGGTGGCTTTCCCCTGGTCTCCCGCATGCTGCGGGCAAAATTCGGCGACAAGCGGGTCAAGCGCTCCCCGCACCCGTTTGCCGCGACGGCCATCGGTCTTGCAGTCTTCCTCGATACTGAGTCGGGTTTCGTTCTATCCGAACGGTTTTCACGGCATTTCGGAGTGTTTCGGGAAGCGCACGCCGGTACCGACGTGGTCTTCGACCCGATCGTGCCCAAAGACGCCGCCCTTCCTGCGGACGGACGCAGCCCGTTGGTTGTCAGCCGAAAGTACCGAGCGGCGCATAACATCGGACACTTCCGGTTTGTGGAATGCAGTCGCCTGGTCAACGGGCGCCCCGATGGCGACGTGACGCCGTACGATCCGGTCCTGTTCCCATTCGATCCGACCCTGCGCGACCGTGACGATCTGCGGCGCCAACCGGTGGGCCGCTGGCGGGAAGGACCAGACGTCGAGGAGATCTACACCGTGGGGCCCACCGGCGCGGTAGAAGTGACCCTCACCACCGAGTCGACCGGCATCCAGCGCACCTTCCGGCTGGAACGACGCTCCCGGAAGGGGCTGGAACCCGGCCCCGCACCTTCCTGACGTCATGCGAAGCACTTTTTCGCGGCAGCTGACCAAGCTGCGCCCGTGCGCCAGTCCCCGAGTTCGTTACTCGCGGACGCCTCGACGACACGACAGCACAGGTTGATTCCGTGGTCAACGCCTTAGACGGCCTTGGTGGCGCCGACATAAGACACCACCACGTCGGATTCCTCGGTGATCCGGGTCAGAGTCGAATACGAGCGAATGAACGACTGCCCGACGCAGCCGTCGATCTTGATGTGGAAATCGCTGATCATGATCCAGGGGTTAGGCCCATTGAACTCCTTTCGGACCACCGGCACCACGACGACGAACCCCGGCTTCAGCCCCACACTGACCAGACCGTTGTAGGACGGAGTGATAACCGGGATCAACATCGGAGGCTCGCCGGGGCCCAGGGGAAGCTGCGCGCCGAGAGAGGGGGCGAAGCCGCCGCCATGTGTCTGGGTGATGCCGTTGGCGGTGCTCATGTCGATGCCGCAGCCGATCTCGTAACCCACCTCCAGGATTCCGTGCGGCGGTCCGGGCCCAGCCAGCGAAGCGACGAAAATCCCGCTGGACAGATATTCGCGAGAAGATATGGCCGTCGTCAGTGGCGCGACCGGCACTTGTTTCTCGTCTTTTGCGCCGAGAGCCAGAGTCCAGCCGTCGGGGGTATTGACCCGCGCCGGTGTGCCGGGCGGCATCAACCCGCCGGCCGGCGGAGCGGCACCCACTACGGGTTCGGCGTCCGGCTGCGCCCTCACCGCACCCGCAGGCGTCAAGAGGAAGAGGCACACCGCGAGTACCGTCACACGGCGAACGACCGCGGAAATCGGCATCACGGCCTACACGCTAGGCGCGCCCGGATTTCTCGACAGATTTGCTCGATGGTGCAATCAAAGTTGTTGCGCCTTTGTAGCTGGTTCGCGATGCAGTCACGGGAAGCTGACCAATCGGTGCGGCGAGTAGACTCCGCAGGTAACCGGGGTATCAGGCCATTCGGCAGGGAGGGCGAGCAATGACACGTCAGAGGTTCGCTTCAGCACTGGCGGCTGTCCTGCTCGCGGTGTCGGCTCTGGCGGGCGGCGCCGGGGTCGCTCGAGCCGACCCTGATGATGCCACACCTCCGACGATCGATGACCTGTTCATCCTGATCCCGCTGTTGAACATCGATCCGCGCGACCGAGAAACCAGCCAGCACGGCCCCGGGCCCCGCGACTGGACCGGTAGCGGAATGTACTGCCAGAATCGCAACGCCAGGTGCCAGAAGATGGGGTTCTAGGTCGGGCACGTCGCGAATTGCGCCGCCTGCTGGCTTTAGCGCCTCTGATCGGAGGGAATGCAGTCGTTGTCCACCTGGCTCATCACCGGTTGTTCGACCGGCCTTGGCCGCGCGCTCGCCCAGGCGGTTGTCGAAGCCGGCCACCATGTCGTCGTCACCGCACGCGACGCCACGACGGTCGCCGACCTGGCCGACACCGCACCCGACCGGGCCCTCGCCGTCGCCCTCGATGTCACCAACGCCGAGCAGGTCACCGCGGCCGTGCAACAGGCACAGGAACGGTTCGACGGGATCGACGTTCTGGTGAACAACGCCGGCTACGGGTACCGCGCCGCCATCGAAGAGGGTGACGACGCCCAGGTGCGCGCCCTGTTCGAAACGCACTTCTTCGGCACCGTCGCCACGATCAAGGCGGTGCTGCCGGGCATGCGGGAACGCCGCTGCGGTGCGATTGTGAACATCTCCTCGATCGGCGTGCAGCTGACACCCGTGGGATCGGGTTACTACGCGGCCGCCAAAGCGGCCGTGGAAGGCATGAGCGGGGCACTGCACGGTGAGCTTGCGCCGCTCGGCATTTCCGTCACCGTCGTCGAACCCGGTGCTTTCCGAACCGATTTCGCCGGACGTTCGCTGACGCAGTCGGCTACCGTCATCGACGACTACGCCGACACCGCCGGGCGCCGTCGCAAAGAAAACGACACCATGCACGGCAATCAGGCCGGCGACCCCGCGAAGGCGGCCGGCGCGATAGTCACCGCGGTCGAGTCCGGCGAGCCCCCCGCCTTCCTGCTGCTCGGCCAAGACGCCCTGTTCTCGTATCGCCACATCGCCGAGCGGAGGGCGACCGAGATCTCGGCGTGGGAGGAGCTCACTGCCAGCACCGACTTGGACACCTGATGCCCGCAGCGACTTTTGCGGTCGGGGTTATCGGTGCGTTCGTCTGTACCGCGGTGGGCGTGACCCTGCTGATCATCGGATTGCGGAGTCGTTCGGCGGCACGCATGGCGCCACCAATCGGCTACCGCCCGGACTACCCAGCCGGGTACCCACCGGCGTTCTCCGCCTACCCCGGCGGCTACGGGCCGACCCCCTGGATGGCTACGCCACCACGCAAGGCCGGTGGCGGTCTGATCATCACCGGCATCGTGTTTGTCACCCTGGGCGCGGTCGGCATCGTCGGCACCGTGGCCCTGGCCGCCGGCCGGAGTTCCAAACTGGCGGTGGGCGACTGCTTCACCAACGAAATACTGGACAAACAGCGCTGGAAGTCCAAGAGCTGCCGTAACCCCGAAGCAGTGCTGGAATATGCCGCAACTGTGGGCTCCAATGGGACCTGTCCAGACGGCAAGCTCGACAACAGCTCATATCTATCGGTGGAACACGACGGTTCCCGGCGCTGCTTCATACCCAATCTCCTTGTCGGCCATTGCTATTCGTCCGATCACAACGGCGAGACCATTCGCGCGGTGAGCTGCGGGGCGGGTGGCACGGTTGTCCGGATCCGCACCCGGCTGGACGACACCGTCGACACCTCCGCCTGCCCGCCGGACACCCGCACGGTCACCTTTCCCCTTCCCAAGCGGACCTATTGCAGCGAGCGCGTCGGCGGAATCATCTGAGCCGCAAGCTATTACCGTTTATCGCGTACCGTCCCGGTCCCAGGAAAATCAGCAGAAAGAAGCCGAAGCAGAAGAGTATCGCCGGAGTTCCCCCGTTGCCGTCGGGCGGATCACTGATCGGCCAGAGTGCCAGCGGTTGATGCATCCAGAAATACGCGACCGCCATCTGGCCGGACGCCACGAAGGCGGCGGCGCGGGTGAACAGTCCCAGAGCGATCAACGATCCGGCAACGAGTTCAATCACCCCGGCGTACCAGCCCGGCCAGTCGCCGATGTGAACTGGTTGGCCGGACGGGACGGGCCAGTCGAAGAGGATCATCGAGCCATATCCGGCAAAGAGAAGACCGTACACGAACCGAAACAGGCTCAGCACTGCCGGCGATAAGCCAGCGAGACGGTGGTTGAGGTCGTTCGTCATGGTGCCCACGTTACGATCGCCCCCCGACACGGCGCGGACTTGGCGGCAACCCCTGCTCACTGAGCACGGCTGCGATAGGGCGGTGGTGGATGCGGTGTGGGAAGCGGTCGGGTTGCACTGAAACCCCACGGGTGCAGTGCCACGATGCTAGTGTACATTTGTACATGTACATTTGTACACGAGGGAGAGTTATCGTGGCTTATCTGTTTCTCCTGGTCGCCATCTTCGCGGAGGTCGCGGCGACCAGCATGCTCAAGGGCACCGAAGGCTTCACGCGACTGTGGCCGACGGCGATTTGTCTGCTCGGCTATGCGGTCTCGTTCGCGCTGCTGGCACTCTCCATCGCGCGGGGAATGCAGACCGATGTCGCCTACGCGTTGTGGTCGGCGATCGGGACGGCCGTCATTGTGTTCATCGCCGTGGCTTTTCTCGGGTCACCCCTGTCAGCGGCGAAGTTGGTCGGTGTCGGACTGATCATCGGCGGCGTGGTTACCCTGAACCTCGGCGGTGCCCATTGAGAAATCAGGCGCAGTCGGCGCCGCACCGCCGTCCGCGCGACCCGGCCGGTCGGCGGCAGGCGATCGTCGAGGCGGCGGGCCGGGTGATCGCCCACCGCGGGCTCGGCCAGCTGACCCATCGACTGGTGGCGGCCGAGGCGAATGTGCCGGTGGGGTCGACGACCTACTATTTCCGCGATCTGCACACGTTGCGGGAAGCGGCCCTGGCACACGCGGCCACCGCTTCGGCCGAGTGCTTGGAGCAGTGGCGGCGGGAACTGGACTCCAACACCGATCTTCCAGGAGCCCTGGCTCAACTCACCGCCGAGTTTCTCGCCGACCACGACCGGTATCGGACCCTCAACGAGTTGTATCTGGCAGCAAGCTACCGAGCCGAATTGCGGCCGCTGGCCCGGGTGTGGAACGAGGGTCTGGTGGCATTGCTGGAACCGCGGGTCGGTCGGCGGGCCGCGGACGCGATCGCCGTGTTTCTCGACGGCGCCATGCTGCATCCGCTGGCCACGGGTACCCCGCTGAGCACCGAAGCGCTGGCCGACGCCATCGCCCGGTTGGCACACGGCGACTGAAGAACGTGAGAGCCCAGGTGGCCGTACCCTGGTACAGCGGATATCCGGCCCCGGGACTTGCGGGGAGCTCGACTTGGAGGGCCAACATAGGGGGAGCGGAATTGCCGGAATCAACGACGGGATACGACGCGGAATTGCAGATCGAACAGGACTACGTCACCGGCCTCTACGCCGTGCTCGACGCGGAGCGAGCTCGGGCGAAATCGAGGTACAGCAACGCATTACGGGGTGACGGCGAAACTCCTATGGATCGCGATGTCGAGGTGCGGGCGCTGGCCCGACGGATGAAGCGGTTGGATGTGGCCGACGACGGGTTGTGTTTCGGACGGCTCGATGCTGTTTCGGACCAGCGGTCCTACATCGGACGCCTCGGCCTGCTCGACCAGGACAACGCGTACGAACCGTTGTTGATCGATTGGCGTGCGCCGGCAGCGCGTCCGTTCTATACGGCTACCGCGGCCAACCCGGAAGACATCCGGCGGCGGCGTCAGTTCCACACCCGTGGGCGTCACGTCGTCGATTTCACCGACGAGGTTCTCGGCCGCCCAGGTGAGGGTGACCAGTACGAAAGTTCAAGCGACACCGCCCTACTCGCGGCGATAGACGCGCCGCGCGGCGACGGGATGCGCGACATCGTGGCGACCATCCAAGCCGAACAGGACAGCATCATCCGTCTCGATCATTCCGGCGTGCTGGTGATCGAAGGCGGCCCCGGGACCGGCAAGACGGTGGTCGCGCTGCACCGCGTCGCTTACCTGCTCTATACCCAACGAGAACGGATGGAACGCCACGGTGTGCTCGTGATCGGGCCCAACCCGGCGTTCCTGAACCACATCGCCCGCGTCCTGCCGTCGCTCGGCGAATCCACGGTGGTGTTCCTGACCATCGGCGATCTGGTACCGGGACTGCACGTCACCGAGGAGGACGAACCGGTCGCCGCGCAGCTCAAGGGTTCACTGAAAATCCTGGACGTGCTCGCCGCCGCGATCGCCGATCGGCAACAGCTGCCGGAGGATCCGCTGCTGATCAAACTGTCCGATGTCACGTTGCGCATCGACGCCGAGACGGCGCAGTGGGCCAGGGAGGAGGCCCGCGCCAGCAAGCTGCCGCACAACGCGGCCCGCACCGCGTTCACCGACATCGTCACGTGGGTGCTGACTGAGCGGGCGATTGCCAAGATCGGCCGCGGCTGGCTGACCCGGTCCGACCGTGATGCATGGGAGAAGCTTCGGGAGGAGCTGATTGAGGACCTTGCGGAGAACGACGCATTCAGCGCAGCGCTCGATCAGCTCTGGCCGATTTTGACCCCGGAATCGCTATTGTCCGCACTGTTCGAGTGCCCGGAGAGGCTGCGCGCGGCAGGTGCCGATCCAGCACTGTGGCGTGAGGTTGGCAACGCATGGACGGTGTCCGATGTACCCCTGCTGGACGAACTCACCGACCTGCTCGGCATCAATAAGGCGGCCGAAGAACTCGCCAGTCGGACCGCCGAGCAGGAGCAGGCCGAGGAGGCGGCATATGCGGCCGGCGTGCTGGATCTCATGGTCAGCCGCGAAGACCTGATGGACGACGAGGACCACCTGCTGGCCCAGGACCTGCTCTACGGCGAGGACCTGGCCGACAGATTCGTCGAGCGCGACCTCCGTGAATTGGCGGAACGTGCTGCGGCGGACCGAAATTGGACCTACCGCCATGTGGTTGTCGACGAAGCCCAGGAGCTGTCCGCAATGGACTGGCGGGTACTGATGCGACGCTGCCCGGCCCGATCCTTCACGGTGGTTGGCGATCTCGCGCAACGGCGGTCACCGGCCGGAGGGAAGTCCTGGGACTCGATGCTGCGGCCCTATGTGCCCGGTCGCTGGGCCTACCGGTCGCTGACGGTGAACTACCGCACGCCGGCCGAAATCATGGCCATCGCAGCGGCACTGCTCGCCGAGTTCGCTCCCGACGTCGCGGCGCCGCAGTCGGTGCGCGCGTGCGGTGTCCAGCCGTGGTCGCGACGCGTCGGCCCATCCCAAATGAGCGCTGCCATCGAGGAATTCACGCGCGACGAAGCCTCCCGCGAGGGCACCAGCGTGGTGATCGGGCCACCGGACATTGCCGGCGCGGTGGTGCCGTCGGCGGTCAAGGGCCTGGAGTTCGACGCCGTCTTGGTGGTGGATCCGCAACGGATCCTCGCCGGTGGCCCACGCGGAGCCGCCGAACTCTACGTCGCGCTTACCCGCGCCACTCAGCGCCTCGGCGTCCTGCATCAGGAACCGCTGCCACCGGTGCTGAGCGGCCTAGCAGCCAGATCACCCTCGACGTAGCGCTGGATGTTGGGCCCGACGGCGGCCACCACTTCGTCTTCCGGCATCGACGCGACGGGTTCGATTCGCCAGACATAGCGAAGCAGAGCGAAACCGATTAGCTGGCTGGCGATCAGACCGCTGCGGCGCAGCCGGTCGGTCTCGTCGGTTCCCAACGTGGAGCCACCGATCAGGCTGCGTTCTACCACCATTCGCAACTTCTCGCGAGTGCGCTCGTCGTGTGCGGCGGTCAGCACCACGGCCCGAAGTACCGGGCCGATCTCGTCGTCGGCCCAGGCGCCGAGCACCGTGCGAACCAGCCGGGCGCCCAGTTCGCCGGGCGGTGTCGCCCAAGTCTTAGCGACGGCTTCCAGCCATCTGGCCGGCGGATCGGTGGCCGCGTCGAGCAGGCGCTCTTTGGAACCGAAGTAGTGATAGACCAGCGCCGGGTCGACTCCAGCGGCGCGGGCGACGGCGCGGATCGTCGTTCCCGCCCAACCGTGAGTAGCAAACTCCCGCCGTGCGGCGTCGAGGATCCGCGCCTGAAGCACGCCACGTTCGTCGCGCGGGCCCGGGGTCGAAGCCTTCCTCGCCATGTGTTTCATCGTAGCGTGAGACTTAGCCTGGGGGTCCGGACCCCCATCCGGTCCGTCGCGATTTGGTGGACTCCCGTTCACATTTCGGAAGGCGGGTGCGTGCCGGGTGTGCAACCATCGCTGCCAGACTGACTGCCTGCTCTCCGCCGGGCGCCCCGGAATTCTAGGAATAGGACTCACCATGACCGATCTCGATCAATCAACCTCCGACGGAATTTCAGTCACCGGTCCCGGACGGGCGGAACTGATCGAGCACTCCAGGACCGGGATGGGTGCGGCAGCGCTGCAGCGCGCAATCGCCGATCATCTGCGCTACTCCATCGGCCGTCCGGCAGCAGCGCTGCGTCCCGAGCACTACTACCGGGCTCTCGCCCTCGCCGTGCGCGACCGCATGCAGGACCGCCGAGTGGCCTCGACCCAGGTCTCGCTCGATCTCGGGCGCAAGGTGACCTGCTACCTATCGGCCGAGTTCCTGATGGGCCCTCAACTCGGCAACAACCTGCTCAATCTGCGCATGGAACGCGCCGCCAAGTCAGCGCTCTCGGCGATGGGACAGAACTACGACGAGGTGCTGGCCTGCGAAGAGGAACCCGGACTGGGCAACGGCGGTTTGGGCCGACTTGCCGCCTGCTACCTGGATTCACTGGCCACGCTCGAGCGACCCGCAATCGGCTATGGCATCCGCTACGAGTTCGGGATCTTCGATCAGGAGATTCACGACGGCTGGCAGGTCGAGCAGACCGACAACTGGTTGGACAGCGGAAACCCTTGGGAAATCGCCAAACCCGACGTCAACTATCTGGTGAAGTGGGGCGGCTACGTCGAGCATTACACCGACCCGGATGTCCAGGCCGGCCGCGACCGAGCCCGCTGGGTGCCGGGGCTGATGCTGAAAGGCGTTGCCTACGACACGCCGATCCAGGGTTACGGAGTCAACACCTGCAACGTGCTGACGCTCTGGAGCGCCCGGGCGGTGAAGTCGTTCGCACTGGAGGCTTTCAACACTGGCGATTACTACAAGGCGGTCGAGGACGAGGTCACGTCCGAGACGGTCACCAAGGTGCTCTACCCCAACGACGAGCCGGAGGCCGGCAAGCGGCTGCGGCTGCTACAGCAGCACTTCTTCGTGTCCTGTTCGCTGCAACACGTGCTGCACATCATGGATGATCTGGCCGACGTCTCGGTGCGTGAACTCCCCCAGCGATTTGCCCTGCAGCTCAACGACACCCACCCGTCAATCGGCGTCGCCGAGCTGATGCGGTTATTGGTCGACGAGCGTCAGCTGGATTGGGAGGACGCGTGGAACATCACGGTTGCGACGTTCGCCTACACCAACCACACCCTGCTACCCGAGGCGCTGGAAACCTGGCCGCTGGAGATGTTCGGCGAATCGCTGCCGCGGCACCTCGAGATCATCTACGAGATCAACCGCCGGTTCCTCGACGAGGTCCGGATCCGGTTCCTCGGCGACACCGACCGGGTCCGCCGGATGTCGCTGATCGGCGAGGACGGCGTCAAGCACGTCCGGATGGCGCATCTTGCCACCGTCGGCAGCCACGCCGTCAATGGTGTCGCCGCGTTGCACACCGAACTGCTGAAAGATAGTGTGCTCAAAGACTTTTACGAGATGTGGCCGGAGCGGTTCAGCAACAAGACGAACGGGGTGACACCACGGCGTTTCCTGGCGCTGGCCAATCCGGGACTGCGTGAACTGCTGGACCGCACCATCGGCGACGGCTGGCTGACCGATCTGGGCCGACTGCGCGGGCTGGAGCAGTTCGTCGACGACTCCGCCTTCCGGGAGCAATGGCGTGACATCAAGCGCAACAACAAAACCCGGCTGGCCTCGTTCGTCCGAACGGCAACGGGTGTCGATCTAAATCCGGAATGGATCTTCGACATTCAGGTCAAGCGCATCCACGAGTACAAGCGTCAGCATCTCAACGTCTTGCACATCGTCGCGCTCTACTACCGCCTCAAACAGAATCCCGGGCTGTCAATTCCACCGCGAGCCTTTATCTTCGGCGGCAAGGCGGCACCCGGATACTTCCTGGCCAAGAGGATCATCAAGCTGATCAACGCCGTTGCCGAAACGATCAACAACGACCCCGACGTCAACAAATACCTGAAGGTCGTGTTCATACCGAATTTCAACGTGCAGAACGCGCACCTGATCTACCCGGCCGCCAATGTGTCCGAGCAGATCTCCACCGCCGGTAAGGAAGCATCGGGCACCGGGAACATGAAGTTCATGATCAACGGCGCCCTGACGGTCGGCACCCTGGATGGGGCCAATGTCGAGATTCGCGAGGAGGCGGGACCGGAGAACTTCTTCCTGTTCGGTCTGACCGTCCAGGAGGTCAAGGCGCTCAAGGCGGGCGGTTACCGTCCGGCAGATTACATCGACAGCAACACCGAGCTCAGCGCGGTGTTGGATCTGATTGCCGGAGGAACGTTTTCGCACGGCGACCACCAGGTGTTCCGACCGCTGGTGGACAACTTGCGCTATCACGACTCGTTCCTGGTGTGTGCCGACTTTGCGTCCTACGTGGAATGCCAGGAGCGCGTCAGCGCGGCGTGGCAGGACCGGGATACGTGGACGAAGATGTCCATCCTCAATACCGCACGCAGCGGCAAGTTCTCCTCCGACCGCGCCATCGCCGAATACTGCGAAGACATCTGGAAGGTCTGGCCGCTGACCGTCAAAATCTGAACCGACGGACCGATCGACTCGGCGGCGGGCCCCCGTACTTGGCCTACCCGCTGATCGCTAACCCGCCTCGTTGGCGACCCACACGGCGACGTAACCGATAGGGATGCCGGTCTTGCGTGCGATGCATTGCCGAGCCGCAAGTTCAACTGCCGCCCGACGGCTGGCTCGGGTGACCCCGTTCACCTCGGGTATCCGAATCAACCATCCGTCCGCGTCACGGGTGATGTCGATGTCGAAGCACTGGCCAACCGTTACGCAGTTCATACGCTGGGCACGACCTCTACGCACGGAATGCGGCCGGCGCAGAGTGGGCTGAAGAGGCATAGGTGTGTTCCTGAGTCGATGACGGACCGCGCGCAAGACTAATGCGACTGCGGAGTAAAACCTAATCGGACGCCCGCGTTCCAGGCCGTAACCCGCGCTCCCCCGGAAGGACAGCATCGTGCCGATCGTTTTCGTGCATGGCAATCCTGAGACCGACGCCATCTGGGGTCCGCTGGTTGACGCCCTCGGGCGTCAGGACGTGCTGTGTTTGTCCCCACCCGGGTTCGGTGCGCCGCTGCCCGGCGACTTCCCCGCGACCTACCTCGCCTATCGCGATTGGCTGGAGGGCGAACTGCAGCAGATTGATGGCGCGATCGACCTGGTGGGCCACGACTGGGGCGGCGGACATGTGATGAACGTCATGATGCACCGGCCCGAGCTGGTCCGGAGCTGGGCGAGTGACGCCGTCGGCTTGTACGACCCCGACTACGTCTGGCACGACCTGGCCCAGGTCTGGCAGACGCCCGGCGACGGTGAGCAGCTCGTCGACACCATGCTCGGTGGAACCGTCGAGGACCGCGCCGCGCAGCTGACCGCACTGGGCATACCGTCGGACATTGCCATTTCGATTGCACGGGAGCAGGACGCAGCGATGGGTCGCGCCATCTTGGCGCTCTACCGCTCGGCTCGCCAACCGGCGATGGCCGAAGCCGGTCGGGCGCTGGGGCAGGCAGCGGTCCGACCCGGACTTTCGGTGCTGGCCACCGGCGACCCGTACATCGGCGGTGACGAAACACGGCGCCGCGCAGCCGCGCGAGCGGGAGCCCGCACGGCAGTACTTGACGGCCTTGGGCATTGGTGGATGGTGCAGGATCCGGCGCGCGGCGCGGCGATGCTGACCGAGTTCTGGAATTCCCTGGACTGAGCGTTAGGCGCATGGGAACAGGGCGGCCGCCGCTGCGGCCTGCGCCCACTGTTCGCTGAACAGACGACTGACGGTATCCAAGGCCGGGGTGAGCGGTTCGACAGTGCGCGAGACCATTGCCCGCTCGTCGATGGCCGCCACCGGATGCCAATACACCCCGTCGGCGGTAACCGTCACCTCCGGAACGAGTGATTCGCGGCTGAGCATCAGCCCCTCGGATGCCACGCCCTCCAACGCGATTGGCCGGACCAGCTGATCCTGGCCGGCGATCCCAAGTTCGTCCAGGAAGTCATGAAACGCCGACAGTTCTCCGGGTGCGGGCGCAGCGATCGTCGCGGCCACCCGGACCCGAAATCCCAGCGACAACGCCAACCGGATCCCGGCAACGGCCTTGGCCCACGTCCCGGAACCTCGGTGCAAGTCGTGTAGCTCAGGGGTCGCCGAGTCCAGGCTGATCTGCAACGCGAGCCGGTCTCTGGGCAGCGACTCGAGTGCGCCACGCGCCCGGCCCTTGAACACCATGCCGTTGGTGAGAACGGTAGTGGGGAGGGCGTCGACACAGGTGCGGATGATCGTTCCGATGTCGGGTAGCAGGAACGGCTCACCGCCGGTGAGGAACAACTCGCGCACCCCCCACTGCGCCGCTTCGCGGACGATTCGGCCAATTCGCTCCGCGCCGAGTTCGCGGCGCGGGGCCTGTGGCGACGAGGAGACGCAGCAGTAATCGCAGGACAGGTTGCAGTGGAAGTTGGTGTATAGCCACAACCGCACGCCGGGCAACCGGTCAGCGCCCAGGACGCTGGCGGGGTCCGGCGGGTGCCCCCGCCGCACCAGCAGGGTGCCGACTCCGGCGCGGTCCACGTCGGCACGCACCACCGAATTACCGGTCCGGGCACACCACTGCTGGGCGAGTTCCTGGTCCCGGGCTCCGGTGACCGCGACCTCGGCGGTAGCTCCCTGCGCAAGGCCACCCACCTGGCGCATCAGATCCAAGATCACCATCGTGGGTCGATACCCTGCTCCTCGACAGCCTCGAACAGCGGCTTGTACCCGTCCAGATGAGGAGGCACCCAGCGCCGTAAACCCTCGAGTTCGAGGATCGTCCGGTGTTCGGGGTTGTCCCAGCTCATCGCCAGCAGTCGGTCGAGCCACGGCTGATACCGCTCGGCGGGCAAGGTGTCTAGCGCGGTGAACATGCAGTGGCAGTAGCCGTCGGTGCGCCACACCTCCGCCAGCGACTCCCCCATCAGCTCCTCGGCGCCCATCGCCGCCCATGTCGAGCTGCCGATCGCCGCTACATCGGCCTCTCCGGCCAGCACGGCGTCCACCGCGTCGAGTTCGCTGCGACCGGTGTCGCCGTGTTTGCCGATGTCGGTGTTGAAGCGGACGACGTGCAAGTCCGACTCGGCGATCCCGGCTCGGCGCAGGTAATACAGCGGCAGGATCGCGGCGTGCGCGGAGTCTGCGGACCCCAGCGCAAGGCGCTTCCCGGCAATGTCTTCGGGTGCCCGTATCTCGCTGCCCGGGCGTGCCACGAACACGGTGGTGTAGTCCACGTCGGTATCGCGCTGGGCCAGTGCCGTGCAGTGCCCACCCGTTTGCAGCACCGCCCGCACATAGGCGAGGTTGGTGTTCCAGGCAATGTCGATGTGGCCGGCGATCAGCGAATCGACCAGCCGCCCGTAGTTGGAATAGAGCACGAAATCCATGCGGCCGTCCGGGCTTTCGGGCTCCTGGAAGTAGCTTCGGATCCCCTCCCAGATTCCGACGACGTTGGGCGTGTAAGCGACTGCGCCAATAACGAGCGGTTCAGATGCCACGTGACCTCCTAAAACAAGGGCAGCCCGGTGACGGCCCTGCCGTAGAAGTCATACAACGCATCGGCCGTTGGCGCCATCACCGCCCCCGCGCGAGCGTCCCGGAAGGCGCGTTCGATGGGCAGCTGCTTGGAGAACGCAACGCCGCCACACACCCGCATCGCCGATTCGGTGATGGTCAGCGCGGCGTCGTTGGCCGCCGCCTTCACGCCGAGCACGTGTGTCAATGTGGTGTCGTCGGGGGACCCCACGCTGCCGGCGGCCAGCGCCAGATACGCCTTCTGCGCGGCCAGCGCGGTGCCCATCCGGGCGATCTGAGCGCGGATGGTCGGCAACTCGGCGAGACTTCCACCCAGGTGTTCCAGCCTGGCACTCCCGACGTGCCTGACCGCGGCGGTCGTGGCAGCGGTCGCCAGACCCAGTGAGACAGCGGCATTTCCGAGGTTGAACCACGGCAGCACTGTTTCCATCATGATGCCGAATCCGCCGCCCGTCGCGCCGAGTCGAAAGGAGGCCGGGATGCGGATGTCGACGGACATCGGCGCCGACGCATTCCCGCGCAGACCCATCCCCGCGTAGGTTCCCGACACGTCCAGGCCCGGCGTCTGGGCCGGAACGGCGAAGAGGTCGACGTCTCCCGGGACGCCGTTGGTCGACCCGGTGGACACGACGTAGATGTCGGCGAATCCGGCAGACGTCACAAAGCTTTTGCCCGCCCGCACAACGACGTGATCGCCGTCGGCTGACGAGGTGGATACCGGCGCCCAGAAGTGCGAACGCGAGCCCCGCTCGCTGAACGCCAGCGTGCCGAGCTTCCTCCCGGAGGCCATGTCCGCCAACAGATCCGGCAGCCCGCCCGGCGGCACGGCTGCCACCGTTACGGCGGCGGCCGCGTGCATCAGGTAGATCATGGCGGTGGATCCGCACGCGGCCGAAAGCTGAGCGACCACTTCGGTGAATTCCACTGGGCCAGCGGCCAGTCCGCCGACCTCGCGGGGCAGCACCAGGCCCAAGAGACCCGACGTCCGCAGCGCGCTCACCGCCTCGGCCGGGAAAGACCCCTCGGCGTCCACCCGCTCGGCATGTTCGGCAGCGATCGCAACGACGTCCTGCAAAACCTCCGGTGCGACCATTACGCCCCTTTCACCCGTGTCATCCTGGAACCTGCCGCCAGCCCGACCACTGCGGCGCACACGAAAACGGCTGCGGTGGTGAGCGTTCCGCCCAGCCATACCCCGCTCCTGCCGACTTGCAGATAGATGGAAATCGCGGCGACCGCTGCTACCGCGGCGGCGGCGACCGCAAGAACGCGCAATCCGAGTCTTGCCGCGGCCAGCATCGCCAGGGCGACCGCGATCAACAACAGTGCGCCGCGGGAGTTGTAATCGCCGAGCGAGAACTCCAAAGGCCTGATGCCGACGTTGGCGGGTTGGCCGCTGCCAAGACTGCGCCCGAGGCCGATGAGGCCGATCAGCCCCAGCGCGATCCCCCACCCACCGAGCAGCCGCCGGGCGGTGGATCGAGCATCGATTGGACTTGTCGCCGCGCGAACAGCGTCGACGGCGGCGTAACGGGTAGTCGGCGCGAGCAGCAGAACGACGTGGATACCGATCAGCATCGCGTACGACCACGGCCATTCTCCGGGCGATTCGGCCACCGACAGCCCGATCGCGACGGACTGCCCGATTCCGATCAACGCTGCCAGCCGCACCGCCGTGCCCGTCAGCAGCAACACCGCCAAAGCGGACTCGGCGACCAACACTCCCCAACCGAACGCCGTGAAGTACGGCAGCACCGCGTGCTCGATCAGCCAGCTGAACGGCTTGAACACCGGATGCTCGATCGCAAGATGCGTGAAGTGGTACAGCCCGCCATTGCTCCGTTCACCGAAGTCCGGCGGCATCTTCCAGACCACGTTGTAGAGCCAAATCAATCCGGCCAGCAACCGAAGACACGTCAACGCGACCAGTCCGCCGGTTTCCGGAGCAGCAGTGGGTGCAAACAACAAATTAGTTCCGCGACGTACGCCGGTCGCCTTCATCGTTGCAGTATCACACGCAACCAACAATCCCAGGTAGGTATATCGGCGTGCGCCGAAGTGGCGAGGCGTCGCGGCGTTTCCCGACAACACCCTTTTGGGCCGAGCAAACTCTGCCGGGACGGAGCCGATGACCTCCGGGCAGGTGCGCAGATGGCGTCGATGGGGGCGGGATCGTCGACGGTCTCCGCGTCGTTCACTCCCGCTGTGGTGTAGAGGCCCACGTCAGCAGCATGCGGCCCGAGGAGTCAGGTTCAGACCGCCTGGTCGTCGGGCGTCGTGCAACACACCTAAATGCGTCGGGCCATCGTCGCCTGTCCAGGCCCGGCGAGTTCGGTTACCGCTTGCCGTCGGCCGGCCATTGCCATCAAGATCGCCTCCCCGGAGCCACTGACTTCCGGGCCGCTGCCGTATTGCCAGCCGACGTCGGTCGCAATCAGTCGTAGTCCTCTGATGCGTCGCCGCGCACCCAGCCGCGGGTTCCCGGGCACTAGAGGAAGGATCCTTTTCAGGCGGTCGCTTGGCACGGTGCGGGGATAACCCAGTCCGCGTCGGATGTCCTGGTGGTGGATCGTTCCGTCGACGAGGGCAATCATGCCGCCGAAACCGGCAGTAAGCCCCTTCGGATGTAGGTGCCTGCCCAGGAAGTTCATCAACTCCTGCGGGGACATCTGCGCGAACTCCTCGACGCCAACCTCGTTGGCATGGACGAGCCGCCCCTGCGCGAAGCGCTTGATCAGGCCGAAGGGGGTCAACTCTTCGTAGCTGACGATGTGGGCAACGACGTCCTTGACCGTCCATCGGTCGCACAGGCTCTGCGCCTGCCACTCTTGCGGTCTAAGCGTTTGCAGGAACGCCGCGAGGTCGGCCCGCTCCTCGTAGGCCATATCCATGAGCGACTTCTCGCCGGCGCTCATTGCGGTGCCTCCGCCGTCACGATCTCTAGGTAGCGGCTGAGGTAGAGCGGCCAACCCGCATCACCATCAACGCCTTCGGCAATGGCTGGCCAGCCCGTGCCGTGGCGTTCCAGGTGTCGATGCTCTACCTCCACCCGAGTGCGATTAGTGGACTCTGCCACGAAACGCACCTCGACCTCGCTGGTCTTGGCGGCGTCAGATTCCAGTTGCCAGGTTGGTCCGATGTCCCACGAAAAGACAACGCGCGAAGGCGGCTCATAGGCGAGGACCCGCGCCCATTGGCATCGGCTGCCATCAACTCCCAGGTCATAAATGTGTCCGCCGACCCGTGGCTCGAATACGGTTTCGACGATCGGGACCGCCAGCAGATTGTGTTCGCGTGGCTTGTGTCGGTTCCGGTTGAATTCTGAGCAGCCTGTTCCGGTCGAAAAGTGAGCAGGTGTGCTTACGGGGTTGAGTCTGCCTGACGGTCGACTTCCACGGAGGGCAGTGTCTCGATCGTGGTGTGTTTGATGCGGTAGCTGGCCCCTTTGAGGGCGATGACGTCGGCGTGGTGCACGATCCGGTCGATCATTGCCGAGGCAATGGTGGCTTCGCCGAACACTTGGCCCCAGCGGGAGAACGGCAGGTTGGAGGTCAAGATGATCGACGACTTCTCATACCGAGTCGAAACGAGTTGGAAGAACAGGTTGGCCGCTTCGGTGTCGAACGGGATGTAGCCGACCTCGTCGATCACGATTAGCCCGTAGCGGGAGATCTTGCGCAGTTCGGCCTCCAGTCGGCCGATGCTGTGAGCTTCGGCCAGGCGGCTGATCCACCCGGTTGCCGGGGCGAACGCGACGCGGTGTCCGGATTGGGCGGCGGCGATCGCCAACGCGGTCGCCAG
>JALHRH010000020.1 GCA_022841565.1 Mycobacterium sp.
CCGCGTGCGCATCGGTTTCGGCAAACGCCAGCACCGCTGCGGAGTCCCGCAGTACCCAGCGCACCTGCTCGGCCGACGACGTCTCATAGATCGGGACGGTCACCGCGCCCACCGACAGGATCGCCAGATCCAGGATCGCCCAGTCGTAGCAGGTGGCGGAAAAGATCGCGACCCGGTCACCGGCCTGCACCCCTAAGGAGATCAAACCCAGTGCAGCCGAACGGATCTGGCTGGCTGCCTCGGCGCAGCTGACATCCGTCCAGACCCCGTCGACCCGGCGTCGGTAGATCACGTAGTCGGGGTCGTCGCGCTCGTGCTGGTACACCACGGCCGCGACGTTGTCGTGATCGTAGACGGAAAAGCGGGCGGGGACACTGTACTGACGCACTCTTCTTACCTCGCTTGTCCTAGGTGGCACCTCTTGCCGGTCGGCTTGCTGTTTCCCAGCCTATCGGGGGCATTCGCCCAGCATTGGCGACGGCCGGTTGGCCTCTGGCGCGGTTTGTCGGAGGTTAAGGGGCGGCACCGTTCCCGCCCGAGCGGGTATGTGAAGCTGAGGCGATGAACAGCATCCAGATCGCCGACGAAACGTACGTCGCCGCCGCCGGCGCACTGGTTGGTGCCGCGGTCGCGGATCGGTCGAAGTGGAGCCGCTGGTGGCCCGACTTGCACTTGCAGGTCACCGAGGAGCGTGCCGAGAAGGGAATCCGGTGGGCGGTCAGCGGACCACTGACGGGCACGATGGAAATCTGGCTGGAACCGTCGATGGGCGGGGTGATACTTCACTACTTCCTACACGCCGAACCGACTGGTGTCTCGGCATCCGAGCTGGCCACGCTGAACCTGGCCAAAATGACGCATCGTCGGCGGGTGGCGGGCAAGAATATGGCGTTCGAGGTGAAAACGACACTTGAACAGTCGCGACCCGTCGGGAGTTCTCCGGTAGTTTAACCGGGTCAAGATTGTGCAGCAGGATTGGCGAGAAGAGTACCGTTTCTGCCGGGAGATTTGGGGCACTCCCGCAACTGACCGGGTCGACCGGGAAAGGGAAGCAGCCAAGTGGCGGACAAGACGAACCAGACGATTTACATCGAAGCAGATCCAGCTGAGGTGATGAAAGCGATCGCCGACATCGAGTCCTACCCGGACTGGATCAATGAATACAAGGAAGTCGAAGTCCTCGAGGCCACCGACGACGGCTACCCGAAGAAGGCGCGAATGTTGATGGACGCAACCATCTTCAAGGACACCCTGATCATGGTGTACGAGTGGCCGGCCGACCGTCAGTCGTTGAGTTGGACGCTGGAATCCAGCTCCCTGCTCAAGTCGCTCGAAGGGTCATACCGTCTGACGCCCAAGGGTTCTGGCACCGAGGTCACCTACGAGCTGGCGGTGGACCTGGCCGTTCCGGTGATCGGGATGCTCAAGCGCAAGGCCGAACGCAGGCTGATCGACGGCGCGTTGAAGGATCTGAAGAAACGAGTCGAGGGCTGAGTGATTCCGTCCCGCCTACTCCAACCCGGATCAGCCTCTTTGTCGGCAAGGGCGGGGTAGGAAAATCCACCCTGGCGTCGGCGACCGCGGTTTGTGATGTCAGCGGTGGACAGCGCGTGCTGGTGGTGTCCACCGACCAGGCTCATTCGCTGGGCGACGTCTTGGGCGTTCCGGTCCCGCCCACCGGTGCCGGCGAACCCGTCCGGGTGCACGCCGACGACTCCGAGGCCGGCGGCGGTTTCCTCGACGCCCTGGCCCTGGATACCCTGGCCCTGCTTGAGGGCCACTGGCGCGACGTGGTGGGTGCGCTGGACGTCCGATTTCCCGAATCTGAGCTGAATCGCATTGCGCCCGAGGAACTTTCGGCGTTGCCTGGGATCCAGGAAGTCCTCGGACTGCACGCCGTCGGCGAGCTCGCGATGTCGGGTCGCTGGGATCGCATCATCGTCGACTGTGCCTCGACGGCGGACGCGTTGCGGATGTTGACCTTGCCGGCCACCTTCGGGCTGTACGTGGAACGCGCGTGGCCGCGACACCGGCGGCTCAGCATCGGCGCCGACGATCCTCGCTCGGCCGCGGTGGTGCAACTGCTCGAAAGCACCAGCGCCGGTGTCGATCGGCTCAGCGCGCTGTTGACCGACGGCGACCTGGTCAGTGCGCATCTGGTGCTGACCCCGGAACGGGTGGTCGCCGCCGAAGCGGCCCGCACGCTGGGGTCGCTGGCGCTGATGGGAGTGCGGGTCGAGGAGCTGCTGGTCAACCAGGTGCTGGTCCGCGATGAAACCTACGAGTACAGCAGCCTGCCCGACCATCCCGCGTTCTACTGGTATGCCGAACGCATCGCCGAGCAACGAGCGGTCCTCGAAGAACTCGACGCCACCATCGGTGACGTCGCATTGGTGCTGGTCCCGCACCAGGCGGGGGAGCCGATCGGGCCCAAGGCGCTGGGCGGACTGCTCGACAGTGCCCGCCGGCGCCGCGGTGCGGCCCCGCCCGGACCGCTGCACTCGGTCGTCGATCTGGAATCCGGGACCGGGCTGGAGTCCGTGTACCGGTTGCGGCTGTCGTTGCCCCAACTCGACGCCGGATCGCTGGCCCTGGGCCGCTCCGATGACGACCTCATCATCAGCGCCGGCGGTGTGCGGCGCCGGGTTCGGCTAGCCTCTGTGCTGCGCCGGTGTACGGTGCTGGACGCGCAGCTGCGGGGCAGTGAATTGACTGTTCGTTTTCAACCCGATCCGGAGGTATGGCCGAAGTGAGTAGGGCGCATACCGATATTCCTGCCGAGCTGCGCAGGCTCGCCCAGGCGATTCTGGACGGGATCGACCCGGCCGTGCGGGCGGCGGCCACCATGGCATCCGGCGGCGCGCCCGGCAAGTGCCAGCAGGTGTGGTGTCCGGTGTGCGCGCTGGCCGCGGCGGTCAGCGGCGAGCAGCACCCGTTGGTGACGGTCATCGCCAACCACAGCGTCGCCCTGATGGAAGTCATCCAGGCCATTGTCGAGGACATCGATCGTTCGGCAGACCGGACGGCGGCGCCGGCAGCGGAGGCCGAGGCACCCGAAGGCGGCCCGGCCCCCGAGCCGCCAGCGCGAAGTGCGAACGGAAAGAGCGCTGCCACGAGGGGTTATCAGGCGATCCCGGTTACCCTGCAGGAGTAAGCCTGCGATTGGCCAAGTCTGGCGAGGTGGTCGCAGCCAGCGAGGGTGGGTACAGTTGGCGCAGACGCCAACGGGGTGTGCGAGAGGGAGGGCCATGTGGTACTACCTGTTTAAGTACGTCTTCATGGGCCCACTGTTCACGTTGCTGGGTCGCCCGAAAGTCGAAGGGCTGGAACACATTCCGAGTTCTGGTCCGGCCATCATTGCCAGCAACCACCTCGCCGTTGCGGACAGCTTCTATCTGCCGTTGGTAGTGCGTCGCCGAATCTGGTTCCTGGCCAAGGCCGAATACTTCACCGGCACCGGCATCAAGGGCTGGATCAACCGCTGGTTCTACACCGTCTCCGGTCAAGTGCCCATCGACCGCACCAACGCCGACTCCGCGCAAGGTGCCTTGGACGCCGCGCAACGCCTGCTGGGCCAGGGCCGGTTGCTGGGCATGTACCCCGAGGGCACTCGGTCACCGGACGGCCGACTCTACAAGGGCAAGACAGGGTTGGCCCGCCTCGCTTTAGAGACCGGGGTGCCAGTAATTCCGGTCGCGATGATCGGCACCGATGTCGTCAACCCGCCCGGCAAGAAGATGTTGAGGTTCGGTCGGGTGACCGTCCGCTTTGGCCAGCCAATGGACTTCTCCCGGTTCGACGGCCTGGCCGGAAACCACTTCATCGAGCGCGCGGTCATCGACGAGGTGATGTACGAGCTGATGGGCCTGTCCGGTCAGGAATACGTCGACATCTACGCCGCCAGTGTCAAGGACGGGAGCGCCGAAGACGGTGACCGGGAGGGTTCCAAACCGAAATCATCGGTAGCCGCGCGGATTCCTGAGACGGCTGCCGGTTAGTTCAATCGCACTAAGCAGCCGCTACCGGCGTGCGTTCACGCGTTGTCGAGCGCGTCGGTGCGATCGCGGTGCTCACCGTGAAGCCGGCAACGACGATGACGGCCAGCGCCCACCAGACGTAGGACATCCCCAGCAGCTGGCGCCACCAGTTCGCCGTCGTCTCGTGATGCTTGGGCAGCAGATCTATCGGCGACCAATGCATCAGTGCCAGCCCGGCGATGGTGACCACGCCCAGTGCGGCGTTGCGGCGACGCCAGGCCAGCACCCCCGTCACCAACACCGTGGGCAACATCCACACCCAGTGGTGCGACCAGGAGACCGGTGACACCACCAGCCCGAACAGTGCCACGCAGATGATCGCCAGAGTCGGTTCACCGGCCTTGAGCACGCGGCGCATCGCCCAGATGGTGGCCGCCAGCATCAGCAGACAGGCCAGCACCCACAACGGGAAGCGCTCCTGTTGATCGAGCCCTAGCCGCGCCAGTGCTCCGGCGATGTTCTGGTCGGTGTTCAGCGCCGCCTCACCGATGCGGTCGGTATGGGGCAGCGTGTGGGTCCAGTACTCGCAGGAATCACGCCAGGCCAGAGCGAAGCCCAGCAGCGTCGCGCCCACGAAGCTCGCCAGTGAGGTCAGGGCGGCGCGCTTGTCCCGGCGCAGCAGGAAGTACAGCAGGAACACCGCGGGAGTGAGCTTGAGCGCAATACCCAACCCCAGTAACAGACCACGCGGCCAGGGCGTGCGACGGGGTAAGCAGTCGGCGATGACCAACGTCATCAGCACCGCGTTGATCTGGCCGAAAGCAAAGTTCGATGTGATCGGTTCCAACCAGATCGACGCCGGCGCGACGATGATTGCGGCCAGCCACGCGCGTCGCAACCACGCCGGGCCGGGCAGCAGTGTCGACTCGGCCCACACGTCGAGGCGGCTGAGCACGATCGTGGTCGACACCAGCAGCACCGCCAAGGTCAGGGCGGTGATGGCGACACTGGCGACGGGCATTCCCATCCAGGCGAACGGGCTGAACACGATGGCGGCCAGCGGGGGATACGTGAACGGGAGATCCACGATGGGTGTGTGGAACATCACGTTGCCGGTGTACAGCGGGCGGCCGTCCAGCCAGGCCTGGCCGCCCATCTGATACACGTCGATGTCGATGCGATAGGGGACGTGGCCGAACAGCTGCCAGCAGGTGTAGGTCAGCGCCAATGCGGCAAGCAGCCAGAGCAGGCACCATAGCGAGACCCGCCCGATTCGACTGCCCACCTCGGGCGACCGCCAGTTACTCATGTCTTCTCATTTTCAGGAGACAGCCTAATGGTTATTTCGCCTTGGTCTTGCCCGCGCAGCCCGGCTTCCCGGCTTGGCAGGCCGGTCCGGCGTAGTTTTTTCTAAGTGCACCATTGGTTGCAACACGACATCATCGATCGCGGCCGGCTCCCGCTGTTGTGTTGTCTGGTCGCCTTCATCCTCACGTTCTTCGTCACGCGCTCCTGCGTGCGCTTCATCCGCCATCGCGCCGACCGAGAGCGGCCGGCGCGGTGGTGGCAGCCCCGCAACATCCACGTCGGGACGGTACATATTCACCACGTGGCGGTCGGGGTGGTACTGGTGATGCTGTCCGGGCTCACCCTGGTGACGTTGGCGATTAACGGGGAGCAACCGCAACTGACGTTGGCGGCAGTACTTTTCGGTGTCGGCGCGGCACTGGTGCTCGACGAGTACGCGCTGATCCTGCATCTGTCCGACGTCTACTGGGAAGAAGACGGCCGCAGCTCGGTGGACGCGGTGTTCGCCGCGATCGCGGTGGCCGGACTGTTGATGCTGGGCTTGCACCCGCTGATGTTCGTGCTGCCCATCCGGTACGACGGCGACTGGGTGGGGCTGCAGAGCACGCTGGTCGCTGCGCTGGTGTTCACGCTGCCGTTGGCCGTGATCGTGCTGCTCAAGGGCAAGGTGTGGACCGGATTGCTCGGCATGTTCATCGTGGTGCTGCTGATCATCGGTGCGGTTCGGCTGTCCCGCCCGCACGCCCCGTGGGCGCGGTGGCATTACACCGCCCGGCCGGCGAAGATGCGGCGCGCGCTGCAGCGTGAACGCCGCTGGCGGCGTCCGGTGGTGCGGGCCAAGCTGTGGTTGCAGGGCGCGATCGCGGGAACTCCGCGACTGCCGGACGAGCGCATCGTCGATGCGCAACTGGATCTCGAGGTGCACCCGGCGCCGCCACCTGACGTCACCGGCCCGATCCTGATCGGGGGCTGACGGCCCACGTCCCAACCGCGAGCAGACACAGAATCGCACCGCGGCGGCGTGGATCGTGCGACTTTGCGACTGCTCGCCGAGGAAGGGCGAACTAAGCTGCGCCAGTGCGGTACTTCTACGACACCGAATTCATCGAGGACGGCCGCACCATCGAGCTGATCTCGATCGGGGTGGTCGCCGAAGACGGCCGGGAGTACTACGCCGTGTCCACCGAGTTCGATCCGGCGCGGGCCGGCAACTGGGTGCGGGCTCACGTGCTGCCGAAACTGCCGTCGCCGTCCTCCCAGTTGTGGCGCTCACGCCGGCGCATCCGCGCCGACCTGGAGCAGTTCCTGAGGGTGGACGGCCCGGAGTCCATTGAGCTGTGGGCCTGGCTGGGGGCCTATGACCACGTGGTCCTGTGTCAGCTGTGGGGGACGATGCCCAGTTTGCCCCGGGCGATCCCTCGATTCACCCGTGAGCTTCGCCAGTTGTGGGAGGAACGGGGATCCCCGCGGTTGCCACCCAGGTCTCAAGACGCGCACGACGCGCTGGTCGACGCCCGGGATCAGCTGCGCCGCTTCCAGATAATCACCTCGGGCGACGGCGCGGGTCGCTAGCGTTCGCCCTGATCAACCCCGGACGGCCACAGTTACCATGGACCGATGAACTGGACCGTCGACATCCCGATCGACCAGCTGCCGCCACTGCCGCCGCTGCCTGTCGACTTGCGGGCGCAGCTGGACGCCGCGCTGGCCAGGCCGGCCGCCCAGCAGCCCAGCTGGGACGCCGACCAGGCGGCGGCAATGCGAAAGGTGCTCGAAAGCGTACCACCGGTGACGGTGCCGTCGGAGATCGTCCGGCTGCAGCAACAGCTCGAGCAGGTGGCCAGGGGCGAGGCGTTCCTGCTGCAGGGCGGCGATTGCGCCGAGACGTTCACCGACAACACCGAACCCCACATCCGCGGCAACATCCGCACCCTGTTGCAGATGGCCGTGGTGCTGACCTACGGCGCCAGCATGCCCGTGGTGAAGGTGGCCCGCATTGCGGGCCAGTACGCCAAGCCGCGATCGGCCGACATCGACGCGCTGGGCTTGAAGTCTTATCGCGGTGACATGGTCAACGGCTTCGCCCCCGACGCCGCGGCACGCGCCCACGACCCGTCGCGGTTGGTGCGGGCTTACGCCAACGCGAGCGCCGCGATGAACCTAGTGCGTGCGCTGACGTCGTCGGGCTTCTCTTCGCTGCACCTGGCGCACGATTGGAACCGCGAGTTCGTGCGCACCTCGCCGGCCGGCGCCCGGTACGAGGCGCTGGCCTCCGAAATCGACCGCGCCCTGCGGTTCATGAGCGCGTGCGGGGTGGCCGACCGCAACCTGCAGACCGCCGAGATCTACGCCAGCCACGAGGCGCTGGTGCTCGACTACGAGCGCGCCATGCTGCGTTTGTCCGATGATCCTGATGTCGACGGCGATCAACCCCGTCTTTACGACCTCTCGGCACACACCGTCTGGATCGGCGAGCGGACCCGTCAACTCGATGGCGCCCACGTGGCGTTCGCCGAGGTGATTGCCAACCCGATCGGCGTCAAGATCGGCCCGACGATGACCCCGGAGTTGGCCGTGGAATACGTCGAGCGGCTCGATCCGCACAACAAGCCGGGCCGGCTGACGTTGGTAAGCAGGCTGGGTAACAACAAGGTTCGCGACGTGTTGCCCCCGATCATCGAGAAGGTTCAGGCCGCGGGCCACCAGGTGATCTGGCAGTGCGACCCCATGCACGGCAACACCCACGAGTCGTCGACGGGCTACAAGACGCGGCACTTTGACCGCATCGTCGACGAGGTGCAGGGCTTCTTCGAGGTGCATCGCGCCCTGGGCACCCACCCGGGCGGGATCCACGTCGAGATCACCGGCGAGAACGTCACCGAATGCCTCGGTGGGGCACAAGACATATCCGATAACGACCTCGCCGGACGCTATGAGACGGCGTGCGATCCACGGCTGAATACCCAACAGTCGCTGGAGCTGGCCTTTCTGGTAGCGGAGATGCTGCGCGACTAGAGCAGGCTGCTCAGGTGGACACCTACGGTCCAGGCCGCGGAAGCGACCAACCCGGTGAGCGTCAGCACCAAGGCCAGCCAGATCAACACCCTGCGGCGGTTGCGCTGGCGCGCCCAGACGAATTCGTCGATCGGAATACCCGCGAAGTTGGCGGAATCGGCGTATTCGTCGCCTTCGTCCAGGGCCTCCGGTTGCCCCGGTGCGACGGTTTGCCGCCACTCCCCGGGTTCGCGGGTGAACTGGCGCGTCGGGTGGGGAACCGACGGCGGCCCGTCGGGACCTAACGGCGCACTGACCGGACGCTCGGCCATGCGGCTGTGCTGCAACGCCCGGTGTTGAGCCGAGTTGCGTGGTGCCGGAACCCGGAAGTCCGGTAATCCCAGCTCCTCGACAATCGATTCCAGATCGGCTGCCATCTCGATCGCGTCGGCATACCGCTGCACCGGATCACGGGAGGTCGCGCACGCTACGAACTCATCGAATTGTGTTGGTACCCCGTCGATTACGGTGCCGGGCGGGGGAACGTCGCTATCCAGCCGCTGATAGGCGATCGACAGCGCGGTATCGCCGGTGAACGGCGTGTGCCCAGTCAGCAGCTCGTAGGTAAGAATCCCGGCTGAATAGACATCGCTGCGGGGACCGGCGTTGCCGTCCCGGACCTGCTCAGGCGACAGATAGGCCGCGGTGCCCAGGATGACGCTGCTGGACGTGATTCCGGCGGCGGCGACGGCACGCACCAGCCCGAAGTCGGCGATCTTGACTTGGCCGTCGTCGGAGATCAGCACGTTCTCCGGCTTGACGTCGCGGTGTACCAACCCGGCCCGGTGTGCGGCGGCCAGCCCGCCCAGCACCGGGCGCAGCACCGCCGCCACGGCATGGGGAGGCATCGGACCCCGCTCGGCCAGCAGCTCGCGCAGGGTGCCGCCCTCGATGAGCTCCATCACCAGGAACGGGTGCCTGCCGTCCCGGCCTTGGTCGTAGACCGCGACCAGGCCCGGATCCTTGAGCCGGGCGACGGTGCGCGCCTCGAGCTGGAGGCGAGTCAGAAATTGCTGATCACCGGCGTAGCGGGAATCCATCACCTTCACCGCGACCGGGCGGTCAAGGCGCGTATCCAGCCCGCGGTAGACCGTTGAGGTGCCACCGCTGCCGATCTTCGCCTGCACTAGGTACCGGCCATCCAGCACGGTGTTGTCCAACGTGTCCCCTCCAACCACGGAGGCCATCGTAGGTGGACAGCGCGATTTGCGGGCGGAACGTCCGCCCAACGCGCAGACTTCGCCGCCCGGCAAGTTCTAGACTGACGTCGTGGGCAGCATCCCGGCCGGCGACGATGTTCTGGATCCCGACGAGCCAACCTACGACCTGTCCCGGGTCGCCGAATTGCTCGGCATACCGGTGAGCAAGGTCCGACAGCAGCTCCGGGAAGGCCACTTGGTCGCGGTACGCCGCGCCGGCGGTGTAGTTGTGCCACAGGTGTTCTTCACCCGTACCGGCGAGGTGGTCAAGAGCCTGCCGGGCCTGTTGACGATCCTGCACGACGGCGGCTACCACGACACTGAGATCGTGCGCTGGTTGTTCACCCCGGACCCGTCGCTCACCGTGACCCGCGACGGCTCGCGCGATGCGTTGAACAACGCGCGCCCGGTCGACGCGTTGCACGCCCATCAGGCCCGCGAGGTCGTGCGGCGCGCCCAAGCTATGGCGTACTGACCGCTACCGGGTCCCCGCTCGGTGCCGGCTCGCGGTACAGCGAATACCACGCCAGCACCGCGAACGCGGTCGCCAGGCCCACGTGCAGCCAGGAATACATGCCGTGCGATCCGTCGGGCTTGAATATCACCATGATCCACGTAGAGAATCCCGCGATGGCCGCCATTGCCCGACGTGACTGGGCCAGCGGGGCGAGCACCGCCAGCGGCCAGGAGTAGTACCACGGCAGCGCTGCGGGGACGAAGAGCACCACGATCAGCATGACACCGACGATGCCCAGCAGCGCGTCCCGGTCGTTGCGGCGAAAGCGCCACCACAGCACCGGGAGTGACACCAGGATGACCAGGATTCCGATCAGCCGGGCGATCCGCAGCAGGGTGTAAAACTGGACGGCGAACAATCCGCTGCTGAGGGCGTGGATGAGGTTAGCCGCCGCCGTCGGGACGGTCAGCCAGTTGATGATCTTCACCGAGCCCGCCAGCGCGGTCAGCCAGCCGAGCCCGACCCCGGCCACCAAAGACAGCACCGCGAACCCCGCGACGCAGATCGCCAACGATGCCAGCACGGCCGCCAGGAAGGCCCGGACGGGCCGCCAACCGCGGTCTTCACCCAGGTGACGCATCCACACCCAGCACAGGAACGGCAGCGCCAGCCCTGCGGTGGCTTTGACCGCAATGGCGACGGTGAGCAGCGTGACCCCGGCCACATGGTGGCGTTGCAGGGTCAGCGCGATGCCGGCGGCCATCAGGCCCACCATCAGCATCTCATTGTGCACCCCGCCCATCAGGTGGATGAGCACCAGCGGGTTCAGCACGCAGATCCACAGCGCCTTGGCGCCGTCGGTGCCCAGATGGCGCGCCAGGCGGGGAGCGGCCCAGATCAACAGCGCCAATCCAGGCAGCATGCACAGTCGCAGCAGCATGGTGCCGGCAACGACGTTGTTGCCGATGATCATCGTGACCAGCTTCGCCACCAGGATGAAGGCCGGACCGTAGGGCGCGGTGGTGATCGTCCAGATCGGGGAGACGTCGTCCAGCAGCGAGTTCGGATTACCAACCGGACCGACCGCGTACGGGTCCAGGCCGTCCCGCAACAATGCGCCCTGCGCCAAGTACGAGTAAGTGTCTCGACTGAACACCGGCACCGACAGCAGCAGCGGCGCCAGCCAGAACGCGGTGGTGGCCCGCATGGTGAATTCGGTGGCCGCGCCGGCGAGGCACTGCCGGCCCAGGCGCAGCCAGGCGATCAGCATCAGACCGACGCCTACCCACAGCAGGATCGATGACAGGACGAGGCCATGCCCAAAACGCAACCAGGACAGATGAATCGACTCCAGCACGGGGTCGTGCTGGCGGGTGCTGCCGGCACCGAGACCGCCGGTGGTGATGAGCACCGCGCCCAGGAAACCCAGTCGTGCGGGCCCACCCTCTGGGGCGGTCGCGAACGCACGTAACCGGGAAAAGCGTTGACCGTAGGACTCTTTGGCCGCGGCGGAGGTCGGGATGGTCATTTGTCAGGCGGTCCGCTCGGTGGCCAGACGGGTCAGTTCGGACAATCCGGCTTTGGCCGTCGCATTGATCGGCGCCGCGGATAGCGTCGCCAACGCCCGCTGGGTGAGTTCGGTGATCCGGCGCTCGGCTGCGGCCAGCGCGCCCAGTCCTTCGATCACCCGGCGGAGTTCGCGCACCTGGGCATCGGTCAGATCGGTGCCCACCAACGTGCGCAACTTGTTGGCCGCCAAGGGGTCTGACTCGTCTGCCAATTGGGTGGCCTCGGCCAGCAGTACGGTGCGCTTGCCTGACCGTAGGTCGTCACCGGACGGCTTGCCCGTTACCGCGGGGTCCCCGAACACGCCCAGGACGTCGTCGCGAAGCTGAAACGCCACCCCCAGGTCAGTCCCGAATTGGTGGAAGGCTGCCATCACATCGGGTCGGTCGCCGGCGGCTGCCGCCCCGAGTTGCAGTGGTCGCGAGACGGTGTAGGACGCGGTCTTGTAGGTGGCGACGGTCATGGCAGACGCGACCGACTCGGAGGTTGAAGACGGTACCGAGGCCTCGGCGACGATGTCGAGGAACTGACCACCCAGCACCTCTGTGCGGATGTCCGACCAGACGCGCTCCACCCGATCCCGGGCCCCCGGGCGCAGACCTGCCCGCGAGACGATGTCGTTTGCCCAGGCATGTGCGATGTCGCCGAGCAGGATTGCCGCCGAGACGCCGAACTCATCCGATGCGCCCCGCCACTGGCGTTCACGGTGCACGGCCGCGAAATACACATGAGCGGTCGGCCTGCCGCGACGCGTGGCGGAGGCGTCGATGACGTCGTCGTGGATCAGCGCGAAGGCGTGCAGCAATTCCAGTGCCGAAAACAGCAGCAGCGCATCGGGATCGGGTGCCTGGGTGGTCAGCGCATCCCAACCCCAATAGGCGAAGACCGGGCGCATCCGCTTGCCGCCGCCGAGCACGAAGTCTTCAAGCCAGCCGGTCAACGCGTCGTAGTCGGCCCCCAGATAAGCGGATTCGCTGCGACGGTCGTGCAGATACCGTCGCAGTTGGTCGGTGATGGCGCTGGCCACCTCGACGGTCGCCGGTGCTTGCAGGCTCAGGGATTGGCCCCTTTCCGCTCGGCGTGCTTCTGGCCCGACAGTGTATGCCGCCCGGATGCCGGTGGGCCGCCGGCAGCCCCCGAGCGCTTCGACCCCCTGCGCAGACCGCCCCTATGCTGTCGTGGTGGCCCGGCACCCGGGCACCCGGGGGCCGGGGGTAGTCGCTGTGGGAAGCAAAGGGAGAAGGAGCCGAGTGACGCTGAACACCATCGCGCTGGAACTGGTGCCGCCGAACGTGGACGGGGGGCGGGAGAAGGCGGCGGAAGACGCGCAGAAAGTGGTGCGGTACTCGGCGGAGTCGGGGCTCCACGGCCGCATCCGACACGTCATGATCCCTGGCATGATCGCCGAGGACGACGATCGGCCGGTGCCGATGAAGCCCAAGCTGGACGTGTTGGACTTCTGGTCGATCATCAAGCCCCAGCTACCTGAGATGCACGGCCTGTGCACCCAGGTCACCGCGTTCATGGACGAAGCATCCCTTGGCGTGCGGCTGGCCGAGTTATCTGACGCCGGCATGGAGGGAGTGGTGTTCGTCGGAGTGCCGCGCACCATGAACGACGGCGAGGGCTCCGGCGTCGCACCCACCGACGCGTTGTCGATCTACCGCGACGAAGTGGCCAACCGCGGGGTGATCGTCATCCCCACCCGGGACGGTGAACAGGGCCGGCTCAATTACAAGTGCAACCAGGGCGCCACCTACGGCATGACCCAGTTGCTGTATTCCGATGCGATCGTCGGTTTCCTGACTGACTTCGCCAAGGAGACCGATCACCGGCCGGAGATCCTGCTGTCGTTCGGCTTCGTCCCCAAGGTCGAGACCGGAGTCGGCCTGATCAACTGGCTGATTCAGGATCCCGGCAACGCGGCGGTGGCCGAAGAGCAGGAGTTCGTCAGGAAGTTGGCCGGTAGTGAGCCTGCGCACAAGCGGCAGCTGCTGGTCGACTTGTACAAGCGGGTGGTCGACGGAGTGGTCGATCTCGGCTTCCCGTTGAGCATCCATCTGGAGGCGACATACGGCGTGTCCGGTCCGGCCTTCGAGACATTCGCAGAGATGATCGCCTACTGGGCGCCCGACCGGGCTTAACCAGAACTTGTCTGATCGTTCGCCGTGGTGAGTCGGGGTGAACGGTCCCGGCTGTTCCAGGCCAGCAACGCCACCACAGCCGCGGCCGCGAACGACGCAATGCCGAGCCAGATCCCCGCCCCGGTGAACGACCGCGTGTTGGGATCGGTATAGCGAGCCTGCGCGGTCATAGTGCTGACCACCCCCGGTTTCAGCTTCCACTGCACCACTTCGGGTTCGATCCGGTCACCGTTGGTAGAGGTGACCGTGCCGGGGAACGCGACGGTCAACTCGATGTCTGCGTCCGGGTCGGTCAGCGAGGTCAGGTCGGCCCGACCTTCCAGGATCACCAGGTTGCCGTTGCGGCGAAGCGACAGGTTCACCCCGGAGGCGTCGGGGTTCATGTGGGCCAGTTGCGGCAACTCGGCGAACGTCAGGTCGGAAAACACCGCCTGCGACCCCACGTAGCCGTCGCTGTCGTAGTTGGAGACGGCGACTTTTTGGCTGAACGGCAGATTGGTGTCGAGCTGCGGCCCGGTGTCCTTGTTGTTCTTCGGTTTTGCCGCGGCAATGATTTCGCCGGACACCTGGTCGTCCGGTGAGATCGTCAGAGACGCGCGCACGCGCAGGCATCCGGTGGCCAATGGCACCAGCATCAGCATCATCAGAATGACGAGGGCGCGGCGCCGCCGGGCGGTAAATCCGCGGGCTGGTTGCGGGAGAGAGCTGGCTCGCACCAGGTCATCGTGCCAGACCTGGTGCAACGCGCGGGCGAGCCGCCCGGTTTGAGGGGCTTAGAGCGGCAAAGCGCGGCCCAGAATCGCGAACGCCCGCGGGTCCCCGGCGAAGTAGTAGCTGCGGATGACGTCGGTGAACCCCAGCCGCCGGTACAGTCGCCACGCGCGGTTGGCCTCGCCGTTGTTCTCCGGGGTGGAGAGCAAGACGTTGTGCTCATCGCGACCCGCGAGCAGGCGACGGGCCAGCGCCTCTCCGAGGCCATGCCCCTGGGCGCGCGGATGGATGTGCAGCTCGGTCAATTCGAAATAGCTGCTCATCAGCCGGTCAATGGCGTGCGGCGGAAACCCGCTGCGTTGCAGGCCGAGGACGACCTGCTGTTGCCACCACTGCCCGGGCGCCCCGGGGTAGCCATAGGCGATGCCCACGAGCGGTGCGGTGCGCAGCTCGGCCTCCGCGGGCCCGCCTGGATTGTGGGCGTTCGCGTCGTCGGCGGTGACCTCGACTGCAGCGACGGCTTTCCAGCCCCGACGCCGAGTGTGTTCCAGCCACATGCCGGCTCGCTGGTTCTCCGTGCCCCTCGGGTAGCGCATCGCATCGACGTAGACGCTCAAAGCGTCGTTGAGGCGGCGCTCCATTTCTTTCGCCGGCAAATCGATGAGGAATGTCGCCAACGTGCGGTGTCCTTTTCATCGTCTGCGGATGACGTCCGGGTGGTTCCAGTATCGGACGCGGCGTTCGGTGAAGTCTGACTGGGCGCGGGATGGTTCGTGTGACGGGTCGCACCGCCATGCCGTCGCGGCCGATCACGTCGCACTGACGTAGCCGGGATACAATCGCGGGCGAACCAGTGGTACGGCGCAGACTGACCTCGTATCATGGGTTTAATTGCCCTAAACCACGGGCAGGCGCGTGTTACCGGTGGCTACGTGACAGTGTGTCGGCAAGGAGGGACGAATGCCACTCTCCGATCATGAGCAGCGAATGCTCGATCAGATCGAGAGCGCTCTCTATGCCGAGGATCCCAAGTTCGCCTCGAGTGTGCGTGGCGGGGGCTTCCGGGCGCCGACCGCGCGCCGGCGATTGCAGGGCACGGCGTTGTTCGCCGTCGGCTTGGGCATGCTGGTTTCCGGGGTGGCCTTTAAGGCCACGATGATCGGAAGCTTTCCCATTCTCAGCGTGCTCGGTTTCGTTGTGATGTTCGGTGGCGTCGTGTACGCAGTCACCGGCCGGCGGTTGGCGGGCAGGCCGGACCACGGCGGGCCGACGGCAGGCTCGTCGCGGCAGAAGCGATCCAAGGGTTCCGGCGGCTCGTTTACCAGTCGCATGGAAGATCGGTTCCGCCGGCGATTCGACGAATAGGCCAACGCATACCGACGTGACGGGGTAGCTCAAGGGCTGCCCCGTTTTTGTGTGTCCACTGCGCCGATGCCGCACTCTCGCCGAGACTGCGGTGAAAGTGCCCGCAGTCCACCTTTCCCGCACCTCCTCGCAGCGCCGATGCCACCGTTGCAGACTCGCCCGCTTCGACACACCATCCACGCCGGGTGAAGCCATCTCGTGCCCCACTTGTAGCGCACTTGTGTTCATTGCGCCCCACCGCGCCCCACCCTCACCCCGCTACCCCAAATATGGCCTCTGACATGTACTTTCGCGTGAACCGCGCGGGGTTTCGCGCCCCCCGAATGAGCCGCTCGGCCGGGCCGATGTGGGAAAACGCCACTCCGGGACGCGCTAAGGGGTTGTTATTGGGGCAAAGTGGGGGGTTGTGGGGTATGGTGGCCGAAGTGTTTGGGTGAGAAGCAAGTTGGAGGTGCCCCAGTGTTTCTCGGCACCTACACGCCCAAACTCGACGACAAGGGCCGGCTCACGCTGCCGGCCAAGTTCCGCGACGCACTGGCAGGGGGGTTGATGGTCACCAAGAGCCAGGATCACAGTCTCGCTGTCTACCCGCGGGCGGAGTTCGAGCAGCTGGCGCGGCGGGCGAGCAAGGCACCGCGGAGCAACCCGGAGGCGCGGGCGTTCCTGCGTAACCTTGCCGCCGGCACCGACGAACAGCATCCCGACGCGCAAGGCCGAATCACGCTGTCGGCCGACCATCGTCGCTATGCGGGGCTGTCCAAGGATTGCGCGGTGATCGGCGCGGTCGATTACCTCGAGATCTGGGATGCGCAGGCCTGGAACAACTATCAGCAACTTCATGAAGAGAACTTCTCCGCGGCCAGCGATGAAGCACTCGGCGACATCTTCTGAGGTGCATGTCTGTGCACCGTGGTCTCTGCCCGAACCGACCCTGGCGTACTTCCCCAACGCCAGGTGCGTCTCGGACAGGGGCCTCGGTGCACGGGCGTCACGGCAAGTAGGCCTGACCGGGGGAGGTGTCGCGGTGCCTGACTCCGATTCCGGGGCAAGCGATTTCGGGCATGTTCCGGTTCTGGCCCAACGCTGCGTCGACCTGCTCGTCCCGGCACTGACCCGCCGTCACTCCGATGGCACCGACGCCGTCCTCGTCGACGCCACGCTCGGAGCCGGTGGGCATGCGGAGCGCTTTCTGACCGAACTGCCGGGCCTGCGCCTGATCGGACTCGACCGCGACCCGAGCGCCCTGGACATCGCCCGCGAGCGGCTGACCCCCTTCGGCGACCGGGTCTCTCTGGTGCACACCTGCTATGACCGCATCGCCGCCGGATTGGCCGAATGCGGTTATGGCACAGTGGAATCGGTCGATGGCGTATTATTCGACCTCGGTGTCTCGTCGATGCAGCTGGACCGTGCCGAGCGGGGCTTCGCCTACGCAAAAGACGCGCCGCTGGATATGCGGATGGACCCGTCGTCACCGCTGACGGCGGCAGACATCCTCAACACCTACAGCGAGGCCGAGCTGGCCAGCATCCTGCACCGCTACGGCGAGGAGCGATTCGCACGTCGCATCGCCGCACAGATCGTTCGTCGGCGCACCCGTAGCCCGTTCACCTCGACGGCCGAGCTGGTGGCCCTGCTGTACGACGCGATTCCGGCTCCGGCCCGGCGCACGGGCGGGCACCCGGCCAAGCGGACCTTCCAGGCGCTTCGGGTGGCCGTCAACGATGAGCTGGAGTCGCTGCGCAGCGCCATTCCTGCCGCGTTGGACGCCCTCGTCGTTGGCGGCCGCATCGCGGTGATGGCCTACCAGTCCCTGGAGGATCGGATCGTCAAGCGGTTGTTCGCCGACGCGACGGCTTCCCGGACGCCGCCGGGCCTACCAGTCGAACTACCCGGTCACGGGCCGCTGTTCCGGTCGTTGACCCACGGAGCGGAAAAGGCAGATGCAGCCGAGGTGGAGCGCAACCCGCGCAGCGCCCCGGTCAGATTGCGGGCCCTGCAACGAATCGAGCACGCAGGGGGGAAGGCACCGGCATGAACACCAAGCGCGAGACGACGAAACGCCGCGAGAGCGAGCGGCGCGGCCGACGTAGCGGTGCCGCCCGTCCGGGCGCGGTGGACTCATCGTCGCGCCGCGGTCGGGGGCGTTCCGGGAAACCGCCGGCGCCCAGTCGTGAGACGCGCCTCCCGCGGTCGGGACCACAGACCAGCCCGACAACCCGGCCCGTCGACCGACCGGCCCGCGCCAAGAGCACCGGTCAGGCCAAGGCCCGGGCCAAGGCGCGAAAGGCCAAAGCGCCCAGAGTAGTTCGGCCCAAGCTGACGGAGCGGTTGGCCGCTCGGCTGGCGGAGGTCGACCTGCGGCCGCACACCCTGTTGAGCCGGGTTCCATTTGTCGTGTTGGTGATCGGGTCGCTGGGCGTCGGACTGGGTCTGACGTTATGGTTGTCCACCGATGCGGCCGAGCGCTCCTACCAGTTGAGCCATGCCCGCGAGCGGACCCGCATGCTGCAGCAGCAGAAGGAGGCGCTGGAGCGCGACGTCCATGAGGCGGAGTCGGCGCCGGCGCTGGCCGAGGCGGCACGTAAACAGGGCATGATCCCCACCAAGGACACCGCCCACCTGGTTCAGGCTCCCGACGGCACCTGGGTGGTGGTGGGGACGCCCAAGCCGGCCGACGGTGTTCAGCCGCCGCCGCTTAATGCCAAGCTGCCCGACGAGGCGCCCCCGCCACCACCGAAGCCCGCGATGACTCCGCCAGAGGTGGCGGTGCGTGTGCTGCCGGATCCCGGTGACCCGGCTGCGCCCGCGCGGCCCGGCCCGCAAGTGCTATTGCGCGGACCCGACGGTGCGTCGACGCTGGATCCTCGCCTGCAAGCTCCGGCACCGAATCAGGTGCCGATAGTGCCGGGCCAGGTGCCGGGTCAGAGCCCAGACGTGCACGGGCCCTTGTCTTCTTACCCCGGTCAGGTACCGGCTCAGCTACCGCCGCCGGTGCCGCCACCGACGGCATTGCCCAACCCCGTTCACGATGGACCGCTGACCCCCGCGGTACCGGCGCCACCGGTTAACACCGAACAGTTCGTCCCGGTCCCACCCCCGCCAGCCTCGGCGGTCCCGGGGGTGCCCCGATGAGTCGCGGCGACCCGAGGCGGGAGCGTGTTCCCCGTCGACCTCGCGAGGATCAGCGGCGATCCAAGCGTGTCACCGACGTCCGCAAACCCAAGCGATTGCCGAAACCCAAGGGAGCCAAGAACTCAAGCGCCACGGCGCGGCCGGAGACAGGACACGCAGCGACGCAGCGGCGCACTCGCCAGGCGGTGGAAGCGGCGAGCCGCGGCGCGTCGTTCGTCTTCCGCCACCGGGCCGGCAACGCGGTCATCGGCGTTCTGATGCTGGTGGCGATCACGCAGCTGTTCTACCTGCAGGTATCCCACGCCTCGGAACTCAACGCGCAGGCCGCCGGCCAGCTTAAGGTCACCGACGTTGAAAGGGCAATCCGCGGCGCCATCATCGACCGCCACAACGACCGGCTCGCATTCACCATCGAGGCACGCGCACTGACCTTCCAGCCCAAGCGGGTGCGCCAACAGCTGGAGGAAGCCAGGAAGAAGTCTGCAGAAGCGCCCGACCCCCAGGACCGGATCAAGGACATCGCCAAGGACATCGCGGGCAAGTTGAACAACAAACCGGACGCCGCGACACTGCTCAAGAAACTGCAGAGCAACGACTCGTTCGTCTACCTGGCTCGTAACGTCGAACCCGCTGTTGCTCACGCGATTTCGGCCAAGTATCCCGAGGTCGGTTCCGAACGGCAGGACCTGCGCCAGTACCCGGGCGGCTCGTTGGCGGCCAACATCGTCGGCGGCATCGACTGGGACGGCCACGGGCTGCTGGGGCTCGAGGATTCCTTGGACGCGATGCTGGCCGGCACCGACGGTTCGGTCACCTATGACCGCGGTTCAGACGGTGTCGTGATCCCCGGCAGTTACCGCAACCGGCATAAGGCAGTGCACGGTTCCACCGTGCAACTCACCCTCGACGACGACACCCAGTTCTACGTCCAACAGCAGGTGCAGCAGGCCAAGAACGTATCGGGCGCCCACACCGTCTCGGCGGTGGTGCTCGACGCCAAGACGGGCGAAGTGCTGGCCATGGCCAACGACAACACGTTCGACCCGTCGCAGGACATCGGGCGCCAGGGCGACCGCCAACTGGGCAACATGGCGGTGTCGTCCCCCTTCGAGCCGGGGTCGGTGAACAAGATCATCACCGCCTCCTCGGTCATCGAGTATGGCTTGTCCAACCCCGACGAGGTGCTGCAAGTACCCGGGACGATCTCCATGGGCGGTGTCACCGTGCACGACGCCTGGGACCACGGCGTGATGCCGTACACCACCACCGGCGTCTTCGGAAAGTCATCCAACGTCGGCACTCTGATGCTGGCACAGCGGGTGGGGCCGGAGCGCTTCTACGACATGGTGCGCAAGTTCGGACTGGGCCAACGTACCGGCGTCGGATTGCCCGGTGAAAGCGCGGGCCTGGTGCCACCCATCGATCAGTGGTCAGGCAGCACCTTCTCGAACCTTCCTATCGGACAGGGTGTTTCGATGACACTGCTGCAGATGACCGGCATGTATCAGGCCATCGCCAACGATGGGGTGCGGATCCCGCCGCGCATCCTCAAGGCCACCATCGCGGCGGACGGTTCGCGCACCGAAGAACCGCGTCCGGACGGCATCCGGGTGGTGTCGGCGCAAACCGCCCAGACCGTGCGCCAGATGCTGCGCGCCGTCGTACAGCACGACCCGATGGGCTACCAGCAGGGCACCGGTCCGGCGGCCGCGGTGCCGGGTTACCAGATGGCCGGCAAGACCGGCACCGCACAGCAGATCAACCCGGGCTGTGGCTGCTACTTCGACGACGTCTACTGGATCACCTTCGCCGGCATGGCCACGGTCGACAATCCCCGCTACGTCATCGGCATCATGATGGACAACCCGCAGCGCAACGCCGACGGCACGCCGGGGCACTCGGCGGCACCGCTCTTCCACAACATCGCGGGCTGGCTGATGCAGCGGGAGAACGTGCCGCTGTCACCGGATCCGGGACCGCCGTTGACGTTGCAGGCGATGTAAGCATCCCGCAACGGCGGCGCTGGCGGGGACGGCGGAAGTGGTGACGGCATAGGTGGTCAACGTGGGTTTGGCGGCGCCGGAGGATCTGCGAGGCTGATCGGCAACGGTGGAGTAGGCGGTGTCGGTGGCGGCGGCGGCAGACTCTTCAACGGCACCGCGTTCGGCAGCGGAGGTGCTGGTGGCATCGGCGGGGCCGCCGGTGCATGGTACGGCGGCGGCGGGGCAGGTGGGGTGAGTACTCGCCACCCGGCGCGCTTGCTGCTGGTCGGTGCGGAGGGTGACGGGTCTGCGCAGGCGCGGCCCGGCTTCGTCGCCGGGTGCGTCTGGGTAGGGTGTCAGGGCCGAGCGATCTCTGAACATCTGCCGTCGGACGAAGGGGGTGCCAGTGGCGGACGCTGTGCCTACTGGGCTGCGCCCCCGCGCCGTCGCCGGTGTACCGCTGGCCGTGCTGGCCACACAGATCGCGGCGACGCCGGCCAACGTCGTCGATGTGCTCATCACCGGCGTGACGCTGCGCGCCCAGGACGTTCAGCCCGGTGACCTGTTCGCCGCGTTGCCCGGCTCGACCACCCACGGCGCCCGGCATACCGGTTACGCCATCGAGCGCGGTGCGGCCGCGGTGCTCACCGATGCCGACGGGGTCGCCGCGATGGGTGGGTTGGCGGCATCCGTGCCGGTCCTGGTGCACCCGGCACCGCGCAGCGCGCTCGGCGGCCTGGCCGCGACCGTATACGGGCGCCCGTCCGACCGGGTCACGGTCATCGGTATCACCGGCACATCGGGCAAAACCACCACCACATACCTGGTCGAGGCCGGTCTGCGCGCGGCCGGTCGGGTCGCCGGGCTGGTCGGCACCATCGGCATCCGGGTCGACGGGCTCGACATCCCCAGCACGCTGACCACGCCGGAAGCCCCCGCGTTGCAGGCGATGTTCGCCGCGATGGCCGAGCGCGGTGTCGACACCGTGGTGATGGAGGTGTCCAGTCACGCGCTGGCGCTGGGCCGGGTGGACGGTACCGAGTTCGCGGTCGGCGGTTTCACCAACCTCTCTCGTGACCATCTGGACTTCCACCCGACGATGGCCGACTACTTCGAGGCCAAGGCGCTGTTATTCGACCCCGCCTCGGCTTTGCGCGCCCGCACCGTTGTGGTGTGCATCGACGACGACGCCGGCCGCGCGATGGCGGCGCGCGCCGGTGACGCGATCACCGTCAGCGTCAGCGGCCAACCCGCGCACTGGCGCGCCCTCGACGTGACGCGCACCGGACCGGCGAGTCAGGAGTTCACCGCCGTGGATCCCGCCGGGGTCCAGCACCGCGTCGGAATCAACCTGCCGGGCCGCTACAACATCGCCAATTGCCTTGTCGCGCTGGCACTTCTGGACACGGTCGGGGTGTCCCCGGCGCAGGCGGCACCCGGTCTGCGGGAAACGCGGGTGCCGGGGCGACTCGAGCGCATTGACCGCGGCCAGGATTTCCTCGCGCTCGTCGACTACGCGCACAAGCCGGGTGCGTTGCGCGCGGTGCTGACCACGCTGGCCCAGCCGGACCGCCGCCTGGCGGTCGTGTTCGGCGCCGGCGGTGACCGCGACCCGGGCAAGCGGGCACCCATGGGTGCGGTGGCTGCCGAACTCGCCGACCTCGTCGTCGTCACCGATGACAACCCGCGCAGTGAGGATCCCGCCGCCATCCGTCGCGAAATCCTATCCGGCGCAGTCGAAGTGGGATCAAGAGCCGAGCTGGTCGAGATCGGCGACCGCCGCGACGCGATCCGGCATGCGGTCGCCTGGGCCGGTCCCGGAGATGTGGTGCTGATCGCCGGCAAAGGCCATGAAACCGGTCAGCGCTGCGGCGATCAGGTGCGCCCGTTCGACGACCGGGTGGAGCTGGCGCGCGCCCTGGAGATCCGCGCATGATCGACCTGACTGTGGCCCAGATCGCCGAGATCGTCGGCGGCACCCTGGCCGACATCACCCCCGAGCGGGCCGCAACCACTCACGTCACCGGAACCGTCGAGTTCGACTCCCGGGCCGTAGGTCCCGGCGGGTTGTTCCTGGCGCTGCCCGGCGCCCGCGCCGATGGGCACGACCATGCGGCGTCGGCGGTGGCGGCCGGCGCGGTGGCGGTGCTGGCCGCGCGGCCGGTGGGCGTACCGGCGATCCTCGTCAAGCCCCAGATCGCGGGCGACGACCGGGCCAGTGTGCTCGAGCACGACGCCGACGGGTCGGGCGCCGCCGTGCTGGCCGCGCTGGCCAAGCTGGCCAAGGCGGTGGCCGCCGACCTGGTGGCCGGCGGGCTGCGGATCATCGGGATCACCGGCTCGTCGGGCAAGACGTCGACCAAGGACCTGGTGGCCGCGGTGCTCCGGCCGCTGGGTGAGGTGGTGGCCCCGCCGGGGTCGTTCAACAACGAGCTGGGTCATCCCTGGACGGTGCTGCGCGCGACGCGCGACACCGACTTCCTGATTCTGGAGATGTCCGCGCGCCACCCAGGCAATATCGCCGCGCTGGCCCAGATTGCGACTCCCTCGATCGGCGTCGTGCTTAATGTCGGCACCGCCCACCTGGGCGAGTTCGGCTCCCGCGAGATTATCGCCCAAACCAAATCCGAACTGCCGCAAGCCGTGTCGTCATCCGGTGTGGTCATCCTCAATGCCGATGACCCGATGGTGGCCGCGATGGCAGACGTGACCGCGGCCCGGGTGGTGCGGGTGAGCCGCGGTGCGGGTGACGTATGGGCGGGGCCGGTCTCGCTCGATGAGTTGGCCCGTCCGCAGTTCACCCTGCACGCCGGCGCCGACAAGGCCGAGGTTCGCCTCGGCGTCTCCGGCGACCATCAGGTCAGCAACGCGCTCTGCGCGGCCGCGGTTGCGCTGGAATGCGGCGCCAGCGTCGAGCAGGTCGCCGCAGCACTCGCGGCGGCGGGGCCGGTGTCGCGCCACCGGATGCAGGTGAGCACCCGCGCTGACGGCGTGACCGTCATCGACGACGCCTACAACGCCAACCCCGACTCGATGCGGGCCGGTTTGCAGGCTCTGGCCTGGATCGCGCGTGGCGGCGCAGCACCCGCCGGACAATCCCGGCGCAGCTGGGCGGTGCTGGGCGAAATGGCCGAGCTCGGTGAGGACGCAATAGCAGAGCACGATCGCATCGGTCGGCTCGCGGTGCGATTAGATGTGTCTCGACTCGTTGTCGTGGGAACCGGGAGGTCGATGAGCGCCATGCACCAGGGTGCGGTGATGGAGGGCTCGTGGGGCTCCGACGGCGACCGCGGGGCGGTCATCGTCAACGACGCGGCGCAAGCCCTTTCCCTGTTGCGCGCCGAACTCCAACCCGGGGACGTGGTGTTGGTCAAGGCGTCCAACTCGGCTGGGTTGGGGGCGCTGGCCGACTCTCTGGTCGCTGACGGTGGGAGCACACGCTCGTGAGGCAGATCCTGATCGCCGTCGCCATCGCGGTGACCGTCTCCATATTGCTCACGCCGGCACTGATCCGGCTATTCACCCGCCAAGGGTTCGGTCATCAGATCCGCGAGGACGGCCCACCGAGCCACCGCACCAAGCGGGGTACGCCGTCGATGGGCGGGGTGGCGATCTTGGCCGGCATCTGGGCCGGCTACCTGGGCACCCACCTGTTCGGATTGGCGTTCGACGGAGAAGGGCTCTCCGCGTCGGGTCTGTTGGTGCTGGGGCTGGCTACCGCCCTGGGCGGGGTCGGTTTCATCGACGACCTGATCAAGATCCGCAGGTCGCGCAATCTGGGACTGAACAAGACCGCCAAGACGGTCGGACAGATCAGCGCCGCGGTGTTGTTCGCGGTGCTGGTGCTGCAGTTCCGCAACAATGCCGGGCTGACGCCGGGCAGCGCGGATCTGTCCTATGTGCGTGAAATCGCCACGATTGCGTTCGTGCCGGCACTGTTCGTGGTGTTCTGCGTGGTCATCGTCAGCGCCTGGTCGAACGCGGTCAACTTTACCGATGGGCTGGACGGCCTGGCTGCCGGCTGTATGGCAATGGTCAGCGCCGCCTACGTGCTGATCACCTTCTGGCAATTTCGCCACACGTGCGTGGATTGGCCGAAGGCGGGTTGTTACAACGTGCGTGATCCGCTGGATTTGGCACTGGTGGCGGCGGCGACCGCCGGTGCCTGTATCGGATTCTTGTGGTGGAACGCCGCGCCCGCCAAGATCTTCATGGGTGACACCGGTTCTTTGGCGCTGGGCGGTATCATTGCCGGATTGTCGGTCACGAGTCGCACCGAGATCCTCGCGGTCGTGCTGGGGTCATTGTTCGTCGCCGAGGTCACCTCGGTGGTGGTGCAGATTGTGGCCTTCCGAACTACCGGGCGCCGGGTCTTCCGGATGGCGCCCTTCCACCATCATTTCGAGTTGCTTGGCTGGGCCGAAACCACGGTGATCATTCGGTTTTGGTTGCTCACCGCGATCAGCTGCGGTTTAGGTGTCGCCCTGTTCTACGGAGATTTTCTGGCCTTGAGCCCGACCAGTGATTGACGTGCTGGCGCCGGGTGCGCCCGTCCTGATCGCCGGTGCCCGGGTGACCGGCCGCGCGGTGCTTTCGGCGCTGACCCGGCTCGGGGCCGTGCCGACGTTGTGCGACGACGACCCGAAAATGCTGGCCCCGCACGCCGCCGCCGGCGTCGCGACCGTCGACGCCTCGGCTGCCATCGAGCGGATCGACCGATACGCGCTGGTGGTCACCAGTCCCGGGTTCCAGCCGAGCACCCCGGTGCTGGCGGCCGCCGCGGCGGCCGGGGTACCGATCTGGGGCGATGTGGAGCTGGCCTGGCGACTGGATGCCGCCGGCCACTTCGGGCCGCCGCGCCGGTGGCTGGTGGTGACGGGCACCAACGGCAAGACCACCACCACGTCGATGCTGCACGACATGCTGGTGGCCGGGGGACTGCGCAGTCGGCTGTGCGGCAACATCGGCGATCCGGTGCTCGACGTACTGGACCAGCCGGCCGACGTGCTCGCGGTGGAATTGTCCAGTTTCCAACTGTATTGGGCTCCATCGCTGCGGCCGGACGCGGGCGTGGTGCTCAATATCGCCGAAGATCATCTGGACTGGCACCACACCATGGCCGACTACACCGCCGCCAAGGCCCGGGTCCTGTCCGGCCGGGTCGCGGTCGTCGGCTTGGACGACACCCGGGCGGCGGCGCTGCGCGACAGCGTGCCGGCATCGATTCGGGTGGGATTCCGGTTGGGCGAACCCGCACCAGGGGAGCTCGGCGTGCGCGACGGGCAACTGGTCGACCGTGCGTTCGCCCAGGACCTGCCGCTGCTGTCGGTCACGTCCATACCGGTGCCGGGACCGGTCGGAGTGCTCAACGCGCTGGCGGCAGCCGCGTTGGCGCGGGCCGTCGACGTGGCTCCCGAAGCGATCGCCGCTGCGATCGCCGCCTTCCAGCTCGGCCGCCACCGCGCCGAGGTGGTGACCGTCGCGGACGGCATCACCTACGTCGACGACTCCAAGGCCACCAACCCGCACGCTGCACAGGCGTCGGTGCTGGCCTATCCCCGGGTGGTGTGGGTGGCCGGCGGCCTGCTCAAGGGTGCATCGCTGGACGCCGAGGTGGCCCGCATCGCGCCGCATTTGGTGGGAGCGGTCCTCATCGGACGAGATCGCGCCGAGGTTGCCGAGGCGTTATCACGACACGCGCCCGATGTCCCCGTCGTACAGGTTGTTACAGGCGAGGATGTTGGGATGTATGCGACTGGTGTGATTTCTGTTGCTGATGTGACACAGTTGAGTAACGGCGGCGATATCGGTGCTCGCGTGATGACTGCGGCCGTGGCCGCGGCCCGTGACCTGGCCAAACCCGGCGATACGGTGCTGCTCGCACCGGCCGGCGCGTCGTTCGACCAGTTCACCGGGTATGCGGCGCGGGGTGATGCCTTTGCGGCCGCCGTACGCGCCCAACAGGTCCGCGGGGCCCGGTAGGCGGTGTGAATATCGCACTGGCCCGGCTCCGCAAGAAGGACAAGCGCCGGGACGAGGGGGAGACGTCGGATGCGCACCGGGTGACGGGCGACGGCGACCAGGCGCAGGCTCCTGCAGCCGAGAAGGGAAGCGCGCCCAAGGCAGAGCCGGGCGGGCCGCGCACCGCATTCGGAGCCTGGCTGGGCCGGCCCATGACGTCGTTTCACCTGATCATCGCCGTGACCGCGCTGCTGACGTCGCTGGGCCTGATCATGGTGCTGTCGGCGTCGGGCGTGCATTCCTACGACAACGACGGGTCGGCCTGGATCATCTTCGGCAAGCAGGTGCTGTGGACGATCGTCGGACTCGTTGCCTGCTACGCCGGTTTGCGGATGTCGGTGCGGTTCATCCGGCGGATGGCTTTCAGTAGCTACGCGGTCACGGTCATTCTGCTGGTGTTGGTGCTTATTCCGGGCATTGGCAACCTTGCCAACGGGTCTCGCAAGTGGTTCGTGGTTGCGGGCTTTTCCATGCAGCCGTCCGAACTGGCCAAGATCGCGTTCGCGGTTTGGGGCGCCCACCTGCTCGCGGCTCGACGCTTGGAGCGGGCATCGCTGCGCGAAATGCTCGTTCCCTTGGTGCCGGCCGCGCTCATCGCGTTGGCACTCATCGTTGCCCAGCCTGACCTCGGGCAGACCGTGTCACTCGGCATCATTTTGCTGGGTCTGCTGTGGTATGCCGGGCTGCCGCTGCGTGTGTTTCTCAGCTCGCTCGGCGCGGTATTCGCCGCCGGGTCGGTCCTGGCGATGTCCGCGGGCTACCGCTCCGACCGGGTACGGTCCTGGCTGGACCCGGAGGACGACCCGATGGACACCGGCTACCAGGCGCGACAGGCCAAGTACGCGCTTGCCCACGGCGGCATCTTCGGCGACGGCCTGGGCCAAGGCGTGGCCAAGTGGAACTACCTGCCCAATGCCCACAACGACTTCATCTTCGCGATCATCGGCGAGGAGCTGGGGCTTATCGGCGCGGTGGGCCTGCTAGGGCTGTTCGGGCTGTTCGCCTATACGGGTATGCGCATCGCGCGCCGGTCTGCTGACCCGTTCCTGCGCCTGCTCACCGCCACGACGACGTTGTGGGTGCTTGGGCAGGCATTTATCAACATCGGCTACGTGATCGGTCTGCTACCCGTCACGGGCCTGCAGCTACCACTAATTTCGGCGGGCGGAACCTCTACAGCGGCAACACTTTTCATGATCGGCATCATGGCCAACGCGGCCCGGCACGAACCCGAAGCGGTGGCCGCGCTGCGCGCCGGTCGCGACGACAAGGTGAACCGGCTGCTGCGGCTGCCGCTGCCGGAGCCGTACGTGCCCAGCCGTCTCGAGTCGTTTCGCGATCGCAAACGTCCGCACCAGCCGCCGGCACGCAAAGCGGCTCAGGAACCGGCTCGACGGGCCGCCCGCCCGCCGCAGCAGGCGCAGCCGCGGACGAGCCGACGGTCTGTGGGAAGCGGCCACGGGCGGGACAGGCATCATAGATCTGGCCAGCATTACGCGGGCCGGCGCGAAACACGGCGCGTAGGCGCATTGGAAGGTCAGCGTTACGGGTGAACGACAAGGTCACGGAGCCGACCGGCGGGCCTGGGGACAGTCCCCTGCCCGCCGGTGGTGCGTTCTCGGTCGTGCTGGCCGGCGGCGGCACCGCCGGCCATGTGGAGCCCGCGATGGCCGTCGCTGACGCGTTGACCGCGCTGGACCCTCGGATCAGGATCACCGCGCTGGGCACCGCGCGGGGACTGGAGACCCGGTTGGTACCCGAGCGGGGCTACCAGCTGGAGCTGATCACGCCGGTGCCGCTGCCCCGCAAACCCAGCGGTGACCTGGTCCGGCTGCCACCGCGGGTGTGGCGCGCCGTTCGGGAAACCCGGGCGGTGCTCGACAAGGTCGCAGCCGACGTCGTCATCGGTTTCGGCGGTTATGTGGCGCTTCCGGCCTACTTGGCTTGCCGCGGACGGGCCGGACGCCGCCGCATCCCGGTGGTCATCCACGAAGCCAACGCCCGGGCCGGGCTGGCCAACCGGGTGGGCGCCCGAGACGCCGACCGGATTCTGGCCGCAGTGCCCGATTCGGGGCTGCGGCGCGCCGAGGTGGTCGGAGTGCCGGTGCGGGCGGCGATCACCACGCTGGACCGCGCTGCCCTGCGTGCGCAAGCGCGGGCCCACTTCGGTTTCGCCCACGATGCCCGCGTCCTGTTGGTGTTCGGCGGTTCCCAGGGCGCGGTGTCGCTGAACCGGGCCGTTTCGGCGGCGGCCGCGGACCTGGCCGCCGCCGGGGTGTCCGTGCTGCACGCGCACGGCCCCAAGAACACTCTCGAGCTGCGGACACCCAATCCCGGTGATCCTCCGTATGTCGCGGTGCCCTACCTGGACCGGATGGACCTGGCCTATTCCGCCGCCGACATGGTGGTCTGCCGATCGGGGGCGATGACGGTGGCCGAAGTCTCGGCCGTGGGCCTACCCGCCATCTACGTGCCGTTGCCGATCGGTAACGGTGAGCAGCGGCTCAACGCGCTTCCGGTGGTCAACGCCGGGGGCGGCATGATCGTCGCCGATGGCGCCCTGACGCCGGCGCTGGTGGCGCGCGAAGTCTCCGGGCTGCTCACCGATGCGTCCCGGCTGGCGTCGATGACCACGGCGGCGGCCCGGGTCGGGCACCGTGATGCCGCGCGGCAGGTGGCCCAGGCGGCTCTGGATGTCGCCCGGCGGAAGCCAGGAGCGCGCTGGTGACCGGTAATCAATTGCCAGCGGAGCTGCAGCGCGTGCATATGGTCGGCATCGGTGGCGCCGGGATGTCGGGCATCGCCCGCATCCTGCTGGACCGCGGCGGCATGGTGTCGGGCTCGGACGCCAAGGAGTCGCGCGGCGTGCATGCCTTGCGGGCGCGCGGTGCGCTGATCCGCATCGGTCACGACGCGTCGTCGCTGGATCTGCTGCCAGGGGGCGTCACCGCGGTCGTGACCACCCACGCCGCAATCCCCAAAACCAATCCCGAGTTGGTCGAGGCCCGGCGTCGCGGCATTCCGGTGGTGTTGCGACCGGTGGTGCTGGCCAAGCTGATGGCCGGGCGCACCACCTTGATGGTCACCGGCACGCACGGCAAGACGACGACGACGTCGATGCTCATCGTGGCTTTGCAGCACTGCGGGCGGGACCCGTCGTTCGCGGTCGGCGGTGAGCTGGGAGAGGCCGGCACCAACGCCCACCACGGCAGTGGCGACTACTTCGTCGCCGAAGCCGACGAGAGCGATGGCACGCTGCTGGAGTACACGCCCAACGTCGCGGTGGTCACCAACATCGAATCCGACCACCTGGATTTCTACGGCAGCACCGAAGCCTACGTCGGGGTGTTTGACTCCTTTGTCGAGCGGCTTGCGCCCGGCGGTGCGCTAGTGGTGTGCACCGATGACCCGGGCGCCGCGGCGCTGGCCCAGCGCACGGCGGAACTGGGAATCCGGGTGCTGCGCTATGGGTCCACGGACGGGCCGCTTGCGGCCCGGCTGTTGTCGTGGGAACAACACGGCACCGAAGCCGTCGCCCACATCCAGTTGGCTTCCGAACTGGACCAGGTGCCGTATCAGCGGGTGATGCGGTTGTCGGTGCCGGGACGACACATGGCGCTCAACGCGCTGGCCGCGCTGCTGGCGGCCATCGACATCGGGGCGCCTGTCGACGAGGTGCTTGACGGGCTGGCCACCTTCGAAGGAGTGCGGCGGCGCTTCGAACTGGTCGGCACCGCTAATTCGGTGCGGGTGTTCGACGACTATGCCCATCACCCGACCGAGATCGGCGCCACCCTGGCGGCGGTCCGTTCGGTCGTCCAGCAGCGCGGCAGTGGTCGTTCGTTGGTGGTCTTTCAGCCCCATTTATATTCGCGGACAAAGGCTTTCGCGCAAGAATTCGGTCATGCGCTGGACGCGGCCGACGAGGTATTCGTGCTCGACGTCTACGGCGCGCGCGAACAACCGCTGGCCGGCATCAGCGGAGCCACCGTCGCCGAGCATGTGAGCGTTCCGGTTCATTACCTCGCGGACTTTTCCGCGGTGCCCGATGCGGTGGCGGCCGCCTCGGCGCCGGGCGACGTCATCGTCACCATGGGCGCGGGCGACGTGACGCTGCTGGGCCCCGAGATCATCACCGCGCTGCGGGTGCGGGCCAACCGCAGCGCACCCGGCCGGGGAGTGCCGCCGTGAGCGAACGCGACGAAGGTCGACCCACCGACCTGGCGGGCGAGACCCCCGAGCCCGTCGACGTCGGCGAGGCGATCACCGAACCGATCACCACCGACGGAGGCCACGAACCGGCTCAAGAAGCCCAGGAAGACGAAGACTTCGAAGGGCCGCGCCGGCGGGCCCGGCGGGAACGCGCGGAGCGCCGTGCCGCCCAGGCCCGTGCCACCGCGATCGAGGAGGCTCGCCGGGAGGCCAAGCGGCGCGCCAAGGGGATGGTGTTGCCCGAGCCCAAACCCGTTGCGCGCGGCGTTGTTCGGGGCTTGAAGATGCTGCTGGCGACGGTGTTGTTGATGGTGATCGGAATCGGCCTCGGGCTGATCCTCTACTTCACGCCGGCGATGTCGGCGCGCAACATCGTGGTCACGGGCACGGGCGCGGTGACTCGGGAGGACGTGCTCGACGCGGCGCAGGTGCGGATCGGAACGCCGCTGCTGCAGATCAACACCAATCAGATTGCCGACCGGGTTGCCGCGATCCGCCGGGTCGCCAGCGCACGTGTGCAGCGGCAGTACCCGTCGGCGCTGCGCATCACCATCGTCGAGCGGGTCCCGGTGGTAGTGAAGGATTTTCCGGACGGACCCCACCTTTTCGACCGCGACGGCGTCGATTTCGCGACCGAGCCTCCGCCGCCGGCCGTCCCCTATATCGACG
>JALHRH010000021.1 GCA_022841565.1 Mycobacterium sp.
GCCGGGCAGGGTGGCGCCGGCGGCACCGGCGGCAACGGTGGGCGCGCCGTCGGGCTGATCGGCTACGGCGGTGACGGCGGGATCGGCGGCGACGGCGGCGACGGCGGCAGCAACAGTCACAGCGGTGCCGGCGGCAACGGCGGCAACGGGGGCAACGCCGACAGCCTGGTCGGAATCGGCGGAAACGGGGCGGCCGGCGGTGCAGCCGGCACGGGCGGGTCCGCCGCGGACCCCGGCACAGCGGGCACCGGCGGCTCGGGCGGCAAACTGGCCGGGATGGCGGGCGCCGCAGGCTAGGTCGATGAGTTGCCGAAATCGATCTCGCTGACCCAGGCGAGATCCGGTAGCGGTACCCGGCTGATCCGCTGCGCCTCGTCCGGTGCCATGCCGAACAGCCTGAGCAGGCTTTCGGTGACATCGTCCGCTGTCTCCGCGTCGTCCCGATCCGGTTGGTCGTGCAGGAGTTGACCGAGAGCCAGCAAGGAGCCGGCGCTGATCACCATTGCCAGCTCGGGGTCCTTTAACGTGAACCGCCCCGCGGCGACAGCGGCACCGATGTCCCGGATGCCGCGCGGGCCCAGACCCTTATCGGCCATGATCAGTCGCATCCCTAAGGTGATCGCGATCCGGCTTTCGTTGGGTCGTAGCCGAATGAGCCGTCCAGTCAGTCGGTAGCGGGCGGCGAACTTCTCAGCCGGGTCGTCGATCGCATCCGTCAGCGCGTCCAGCAGTGTCGCCTGCGCTTCGATGACGTCGTTGATCGCGGCGCGGAAAAGTTCTTCCTTGCTGTCGAAGTGGTTGTAGAACGATCCGATGCCGACATTGGCGGTCTGGCTGATGTCCTGCACAGGCACTTCGAGCTGGCCGTCGGCGATAAACGACTGCGCGGCGTTGATCAGCGCGGCACGGGTGCGCTCCTTGCGGAGGTCCATACGCTTGGGCAACTTATCGATGGCCATTTTTCCTCTCCCCGTAGATAGCGAACTCACCTTAGTTCAGGACCAGGAACTCTGGCCGAATCCCAAGCTTCTGCAGACCAAGTCCGTACCGGGCATGCATTTTCTTTGAATAAGCGATGAATCGCGACGGGTTTGCGGAATCCAAACGAGCCGCATGGAGTATTTGGTCAGACGTCGGTAGCGGGATTCAAATATTAGCTCGCCGCGGATGTGGACGAATCCCGGTTCCGACGCCCGGTGTACACCTTATCGACCCCAGCCGTTCACGCCGCTCCGATTACCTGTGCGGACCGGCCCGGAGGAGTTCTATGAGTAGTGCTGCCCACGGTTCCGCCGAGGCGCCCCCATCGCAGAAGATCGTGCCGAACCTGCGGTACGACCTCCCAGCATCGCTGGTCGTCTTCCTAGTGGCACTACCGCTGTCGCTGGGCATCGCGATCGCCTCCGGGGCACCGCTGATGGCCGGGTTGATCGCCGCCGTGAGTGGCGGCATCATCGCCGGCTCGCTCGGTGGATCCGTGCTGCAGGTCAGCGGTCCAGCCGCCGGTCTGACCGTGGTCGTGGCCGAATTGATCGACGACCTCGGCTGGGAGATGACGTGCGTGATCACCGTTTGCGCCGGCGCCGTGCAGATCCTGCTGGGCCTGGTGCGGGTGGCGCGCGCGGCGCTGGCCGTCGCCCCGGTGGTGGTGCACGCCATGCTGGCGGGTATCGGCGTCACCATCGTGCTGCAGCAGATTCACGTGCTGCTGGGCGGATCGTCGCGCAGTTCAGCGTGGGCGAACATTGCGGCACTGCCGAGCGGCATCCTGAACCACGAACTGCATGAAGTGATCGTCGGCAGCCTCGTCATCGCCATCCTGCTGTTGTGGCCGAAGCTGCCCCCCAAAGTCAGGTTCGTCCCCGGCGCCCTGGTGGCGATCGTGGCCGCCACCACGCTGTCGCTGGTGGTAAACATGCAGGTCGAGCGAATCAATCTGTCGGGCAACTTCTTTGCGGCCATCGGATTGCCGCATCTTCCGCCGATGTCGGCGGGCGGGCATCCGTGGACCCAGGAGATCGGCGCCATAGCGCTCGGGGTCGTGACGGTTGCGCTGATCGCCAGCGTCGAGTCGCTGCTGTCAGCGGTCGGCATCGACAAACTGCACACCGGCCCGCGTACCAACTTCAACCGGGAGATGGTCGGGCAGGGCAGCGCGAACGTGGTCTCCGGACTGCTCGGTGGGTTGCCGGTCACCGGGGTCATCGTGCGCAGCTCCACCAACGTCGCCGCGGGCGCCCGCACCCGCACATCGGCGGTGCTGCACGGCGTCTGGATCCTGCTGTTCGCGTCGCTGCTCACCAGTCTGGTGGAGCTCATTCCCAAAGCGGCGCTGGCCGGCCTGCTCATCGTCATCGGCATTCAGCTCATCAAGCTGGCACACGTCAGGGTCGCGGTGCGCACCGGCAACTTCGTGATCTACGTCATCACCATCGTGTGCGTGGTGTTCCTCAACCTGCTGGAAGGCGTGGCGATCGGTCTCGCGATCGCAATCCTGTTCCTGTTGGTGCGGGTCGTGCGCGCGCCCATCGAGGCCCGGCCGGTCGGCGATGAGTCGAAGCAGTGGCACGTGGACATCGACGGCACCCTGAGTTTTCTGCTGCTGCCCCGGCTGACGCACGTGCTGTCGACGCTGCCGCCCGGCAGCGATGTCACCCTCAACCTGAACGCCGACTACATCGACCACTCGATCTCCGAAGCGATCTCGGATTGGAGAACCGCCCATCAGTTGACCGGCGGATCGGTACACATCATCGAGACGTCGCCCGCGCATCTGTCGAGCGCACACACCAGTCCACCCAAACGCCACTACACGGCGCGGTCGCTGCGCAAGGCCCCGTGGCCGTCCCGGCGCGACGGCAACGGCGACGGCACCGACGCATCGATCCTGGAGGGCGTCAAGGAATACCACCGCAGCGGCGTCGGGGCCCTGCATCACCACGTGGCGGAGCTGATCAGTTCGCCCAACCCGGACACCTTGTTCCTTACCTGCGCCGACTCCCGGATATTGCCCGACACCATCACCGCCAGCCGGCCCGGCGATCTCTACATCGTCCGCAACGTCGGCAACATGGTGCCAATAGATCCGGCCGAGCAGTCCGTGGACGCCGCCCTGGACTTCGCGGTAAACCAGCTGGGGGTGAGTTCGGTTGTGGTCTGCGGACATTCGGCGTGCCGCGCGATGCAGGTGGTGTTGGACGACGACGCCGCCATGGCAGACCGTCCCATCGGTCGCTGGCTCCGGCATGCCGACGACAGTTACGAGGCGTATCGGAACCATCACCCGGCGCGGGTGAGCAGCACGTCGAACGGCTTCACGTTCAGCGAACTCGACCAGTTGTCGATCGTGAACGTCGCTGTACAGGTCGAGCGGCTCACCCGCCACCGGCTGGTGGCGCCGTTGGTGGCCTCCGGGCAACTACGCGTCGTCGGCATATTCTTCGATTTCGCGACCGTGCACGTACACGAGGTGAATCAGCACGGCATCGTGCACGTCTCCGAGGCAGCCCCAGAGACCACCGGGTCAGCCGTTCGGTAGGCGCACCACCTGCACGAAGAACTCGTCGATCTGCCGGACCGCATTCATGAACTGGTCTAAGTCCACCGGCTTGGTGACATAGGCGTTGGCGTGCAACTTGTAGCTGCGCAAAATGTCTTCCTCGGCCGAGGAGGTGGTCAGCACCACCACCGGGATTCGACTCAGGTCGGGGTCGGACTTGATCTTCTGCAGCAGGTGTCGGCCATCGTATTTCGGCAGATTCAGGTCGAGCAGGATCAGATCTGGCCGTGGCGCATTTTCGTAGCCCCCCCGGCGGTATAGGTAGTTGAGGCCCTCCTCACCGTCGTGCGCCACGTGCAGCCTGTTGTTGAGCTTGTTGTGCTCAAACGCTTCCCGGGTGATCAGCTCGTCGCCGGGGTCGTCTTCGACCAGCAGGATGTCGATTGCCCGGCCCGGTGATGTCATGCATCTACTCCTTCGCAAGTGGTCTCGGCGTCGGGTTCAGCGATAGGTAGCGTGAATTCAATCCGCGTCCCATTGGCGTGAGAGGTGTCGATCCAGACGGTCCCGCCATGGTGTTCGACGATCTTCTTGCACATCGCAAGCCCCAGCCCCGTTCCACCATAAGCGTCCCGGCCGTGCAAGCGCTGGAAGATGATGAAGACCTTGTCGACGAACTCCTCCGGGATGCCGATACCGTTGTCGGACACGCTGAACACCCAATGGTCGCGCTGGCTGGCGATACCACGGCGGCAATCGATGACGACGTGCGGCGCCCGGTCTTCCCGGCGGAATTTCACCGCATTCCCGATCAGGTTCTGCCACAGCATGATCAGCAGCGTCGGGTCCCCGAAGACCTGCGGGAGCCGTTGCGTCGGGCGAACGATCTCGGCCGCGGATTCCTCGATCGCGGCGGCGAGGTTGGCCACCGCCGTATCAAGCGCGGTGTCCAGTTCCACCGTGGTGTGTTTGGTGTTCAGGCGGCCGACTCGGGAGAAGCTGAGCAGGTCGTTGATCAGCACTTGCATGCGCTTGGCGCCGTCGACGGCGTAGTCGATGTACTGAATCCCCCGCTCGTCGAGCTTGTCGCCGTAGCGTTTCTCCAGCAACTGGCAGAACGAGGCCACCTTGCGCAACGGTTCCTGCAGATCGTGAGAAGCGACGTAGGCGAACTGCTCGAGCTCGGCGTTGGACCGGCGTAGCTCGACCGCCTGCTCATCGAGTTGCACTTGTGTCGACCGTGACGCGTCGAGTTCTGCCACGATCCGCCGCCGCATGTTTTCCACGTCAACGGCAATGCCCCGGATGTCCGCGGGCCGGCGCGGCGGCTCGATGGTGTCGCCGAAGTGGCCGTCGGTGATCTGCCGGCACGCCGCGGTCAGCGCGGCCAGCGGATCGGTGACCGCACGCTGCACCAGCAACCCCAACAGCGCAGCCGTGGCGACGAAGATCAGCACCATCGCGCCCAGCACCGTGTCACGCCAGTCATTCATGCGCGACAGTTGGGCCACTCCGTGATCACGGGCTGCCCTCAGGTGCGTGTTCTGCGTATCGAAAAGGGTTCGCAAATAGTCGAATTGGGCTTTGCCGAGCGCCGCCATGGCACCCGGCACGACGGGTGGAACGGTTGGGGCCACGCTCTCGATGAGGGGTTCGGCATAGTCTCTGCGCCAGCTGGCTGCGGTGGCCTCGATGGCGTCCAGGTCGGCGATGAGGTCGGCGCGCCAACCCAGCAACATCCGGAGATCCTGCGAAGCCGCCTGTTCGGCCTCCACTCCCTGGTAGTACGGACTGAGGAATTGCCGGTCGGCTGAGATCAAGTAACCCCGCAGCCCGGTTTCCTGATCACGCAGCGCGGCCTGCAGCTGAAGCGCCGCTGCGCGAGACGGTTGAATGTCCTCAGTGAGCTCGCGCGACACCTTGTCCGTGCGATCGAGCAGCACGGCACCGACGACGGCACCGACAAGAACCAGCAGCCCCATCGTCGACAGCACGAGCGTTAGCCAGCCTCGCACGGTGAGCTGCGGCTTGGGCAGCGAACCTGACGCGTCGCTTCTCACGAGTTCACCGACCGGTCCGCTGAACCCGCACCACGGCGATGTCGTCGGTGAGCCCGCCCTGGTCCTGAGCCAGCCGTTGGGCCCCGTCGATGAGCGCGTCGACAAAATCCGCACCGGCCAACCCCGCATGCCCGCGCGCCAGAGTGAGCAACCCGTCTTCGCCCAGCCGTCGGTTACCGCGGCCGGCATACCCCTCGAATAGTCCGTCGGTCAGCAGCAGCAATCCGTGACCGCCGGGGACGTCCAGCTCGTGTTGTGGCCAGTCACTGCCCCGCAACCCCAGCGCCGGACCGAACGGCGGCTCGATCCACTCCACCGAGCCCGGCCCGTGCAGCAACATCCCCGGATGCCCCGCGCGGACGGCAGTCACCGCGCCCTCGGCCGGAATCGCCAGGCTCAGCACGGTGGCGAAGACGCCGTTCTCGGTACGTTCGGCGTGCAGCACCCGTTCCAGCTGACGCATCTGTTCTACCCCTTGGAGGCCAGCGAATGTCAGTGTGCGCCAAGCGATCCGCAGTGCAGCACCCAGCGCTGCCTCGTCCGGACCGTGTCCGGCGACGTCACCGATCAGTACATGGGTGACCCGGTCGGGTGTTTGCACCACGTCGTAGAAGTCGCCGCACAACAGGGCGTTCTCCCGACTCGGCCGGTACCGGGTGACGATGTCGACGCCGGGGTTATCCAGCAGTAGCGGGGACGGCAACAAGCCCCGTTCGAGCAACGCGTTCTCCCGGGCGCGAAGCTGGCTGGCGTGCAGGTCGGCGCTGATCAATTCAGCGCGCTTACGTTCTATCGCGTAGAACAGTGCGCGCCGCAGCATCTCGGGTTCGACGCGACCTTTAACCAGATAGTCCTGTGCGCCGGCGGCCACCGCGCACACGCCGAAGTATTCGTCGTTGAGTCCGGTCAACACGACGATCGGCACCGTGGCATCGCTGTTGAGGATGCGGCCCAACGCATCGATGCCGCTGGCGTCCGGCAGGTTCAGGTCGAGTAGGACGCAGTCGGGGCGGGCGGAGGCGAGCTGGCGCTCGGCGTGCTCCATCGATTGCGCCCACACCACCTCGATGTCGGCGACGGTGTCGGCGATCAGCTCTTCGACCAGCATTGCGTCGGCGCGGTCGTCCTCCACCAACAGCACGGAAAGCGACTGCCAATTCCCCGCCAGGGCCACGGAACCAGCCACCGCTGTCAAAGACCCGTCATATCCAGGTGCGCACGCGATGCTGCGTTCTTCACCTCACACCCCCCTGGGCAGTGAAAATTGTTCGGCTGGCTGACAGCGCCAGGCAGCGACCGGTGCGCCGACACCCGCCCTGCGCGTTCGTTGCCACCCCGACTGGCTGCTCAATCGCGGGGACTAGGTCGCTAGCTGGATCCTAAGCGGTTGGACTGGGCTTTCTGCCCAGTTCGCGAAACTCCATGACGCATACGCCGCGTTCAGCGCAGCAGCGCCCGTGACATCACCACCCGCTGAATCTGGTTGGTGCCCTCGTAAATCTGGGTGATCTTGGCGTCGCGCATCATCCGCTCGACCGGGAAGTCGACGGTGTACCCAGCCCCGCCGAACAGCTGCACCGCATCGGTGGTGACCTCCATGGCCACATCCGAAGCCAGACACTTTGAGGCCGCGGAGATGAAGCCCAGGTCGCCTTCGCCGCGCTCGGCGCGGGCGGCCGCGGTGTAGACCATCAATCGCGCAGCTTCCACCTTCATCGCCATGTCGGCGATCATGAACTGCACCGCCTGGAAGCTGCTGATGGCCTGAGCGAACTGCTTGCGCTCCTTGGTGTACGCGATCGCGGCGTCCAACGCGCCTTGCGCGATGCCGACCGCCTGCGCGCCGATCGTCGGGCGGGTGTGGTCCAAGGTGGCCAGCGCCGTCTTGAATCCCGTGCCCGGATCACCGATCATTCGGTCGCCCGGAATCCGGCAGTTCTCGAAATACAACTCCGTGGTGGGCGAGCCCTTGATGCCCAGCTTGCGCTCCTTGGGGCCGACGGTAAAGCCCTCGTCGTCGATGTGCACCATGAACGCCGAAATACCGTTGGCGCCCTTGTCCGGGTCGGTCACCGCCATCACGGTGTACCAGGACGATTTACCGCCGTTGGTGATCCACGCCTTGGCGCCGTTGAGGATCCAGTCGTCGCCGTCGGCCTTGGCCCGGGTCCGCATCGACGCGGCATCCGAGCCGGCCTCGCGTTCGCTCAGCGCGTAGGAGGCCATCGCCGTGCCGTCCGCGACCTGTGGCAGCACCTGCTTCTTCAGATCGTCGGAGCCGCGCAAAATCAGGCCCATGGTGCCCAACTTGTTGACCGCCGGGATCAGCGACGCCGAAGCATCAACGCGGGCCACCTCTTCAATGACGATGCAGGCCGCCACCGAGTCTGCGCCCTGGCCGCCGAACTCCTCGGGCACGTGCACGGCGTTGAAGCCCGACGCGTTCAGTGCATCCAGAGCTTCCTGCGGGAAGCGGGAGTTCTCGTCCACGTCGGCCGCGTGGGGGGCAATCTCTTTTTCCGCCAGCGCACGAATCGCAGCCCGCAACTCCTGGTGTTCCTCGGGCAATTGGAACAAATCGAACGAGGGGTTTCCGGCCCAACCAGCCATCTTCGCCACGCCTCCTATTTCCTAATCGCGGGCTAACTTACCCGCAAGTCTCTGCAGTTCCGCATCCTTGGCTCGCACGGTCTCGGCCAGCTGATTTTGAAACGCGACAATGCGCGCCCGGAGTTCCGGATCTGAGGATCCCAGGATCCGCACCGCCAACAGACCGGCGTTACGGGCGCCGCCGATGGACACCGTGGCCACCGGCACCCCGGCCGGCATCTGCACGATCGACAGCAGGGAATCCAGGCCGTCGAGCCGGGCCAACGGGACCGGCACGCCGATCACCGGCAGCGGCGTCGCGGAGGCGACCATCCCCGGCAGGTGCGCGGCGCCGCCCGCTCCGGCGATGATCACCTCGATGCCCCGATCGGCTGCCTGGCGAGCGTAGTCGAACATCACCGCCGGAGTGCGGTGTGCCGAGACCACCCGGACCTCGAACGCGACGTCGAACTCGGCTAGCGCCACGGCGGCGTCCTGCATCACCGTCCAGTCGCTGTCGCTGCCCATGATCACCCCGACGCGTGCGGGTTGGCTCGCGTTAGTCATGCGGATCCCATCCGTCCGTCCACTGCGCGTGGGACAACCAGTGTGCCGCCAACTCGGCGCGTTCGCGCAACTCGGCGAGGCCCGCGCCGCTACTGAGGTCGGTACCGAGGAAGTTGACGTGCCCGACCTTGCGCCCGGGACGTTCTCCCTTGCCGTAGAGGTGCACGCGGGCGTCGGGCATCCTGGCGAAGAGGTGGTGCAACCGTTCGTCGACGCTCATCTGCGGTGTCTGTGCCGCACCCAGCACGTTGGCCATCACCGTCACCGGCACGATGGCGTCGGTAGCACCCAGCGGGTAGTCCAGCACCGCGCGCAGGTGCTGCTCGAACTGGCTGGTGCGGGACCCGTCCATCGTCCAGTGCCCGGAGTTGTGCGGCCGCATCGCGAGTTCGTTGATCATCAGCGCCCCGTCGCGGGTCTCGAACATTTCGACGGCCAGCACCCCTACCACGCCCAGTTCTCCGGCCAGGCGCAACGCGAGCTGCTGGGCGTCGGACGCCACGTCCGGGGCCAGATCCGGCGCCGGCGCGATCACCTGCACGCAGATGCCGTCCCGTTGCACCGTCTCCACCACCGGCCAGGCCGCACCCTGACCGAATGGCGAGCGGGCCACCAGTGCCGAGAGTTCGCGACGCAGCACCACCCGCTCCTCGATCAGCACCGGAACCCCACCCGCCAGGTAGGCGCCCGCGATGTCGCGGGCGTGGGCGAGATCCGGTGCCATCTGCACGCCGCGGCCGTCGTAGCCACCGCGGGCCGCCTTGACGACCAGCTGGGCCCGCTGGCCCCCGAGCAGCACTGCGAACTCGTCCAGCTGGCCGAGCCCGTCGATGCTTTCGATGCCGAGATAGCGCGGCACCGGGGCGCCGAGAGCGTCCAGTCGCCGCCGCATGACGAGCTTGTCCTGAGCGTGCACCAGTGCCCGTGGCGGTGGCACCACGTTGACGCCCTCGGCGACCAGCTTTTCCAGCAGCTCGGTGGGTACGTGCTCGTGGTCGAAGGTCAGCACATCGGCACCGGCCGCCACCCGCCGCAGGTCCTCCAGGTCGGTATGCGAGCCGACCACCACGTCCGGGCTGACCTGGGCGGCCGGCTCGTCGATCGCGTTAGCCAGTACGCGCAGGGTCTGCCCGAGGGCGATCGCGGCCTGATGGGTCATCCGGGCTAGTTGTCCACCGCCGACCATGGCTACCAGCGGGGTGCGTGAACTCGGCACGGCCATCATGGTGTCATGGCGCCTGACCGGCGTGTTTTCCGGCCGTCATACCAAATCGTTATGTACCATTTTGCGTCGAATTCGAGATCATCCGTACACTGGCGTGCTGTGTCCTTTGCCGATGCCACGATTGCGCGCCTGCCCGGGGTGGTACAACCCTTTGCGATGCGCCACCACGAGCTGATCAAATTTGCCATCGTCGGCGGCACCACATTCATTATCGACTCGGTCATTTTCTACACGCTGAAGCTCACGATTCTCGAGCCCAAGCCGGTCACCGCGAAGGTGATCGCCGGCATCGTCGCGGTCATCGCGTCCTACGTGCTGAACAGGGAGTGGAGCTTCCGCGACCGCGGCGGCCGCGAGCGCCATCATGAGGCCCTGCTGTTCTTCGCCTTCAGCGGCGTGGGCGTGCTGTTGAGCATGGCGCCGCTGTGGTTCTCCAGCTACGTCCTGCAACTTCGGGTGCCGAACGTGACCCTGACGGTGGAGAACCTGGCCGACTTCCTGTCGGCCTACATCGTCGGCAACCTGCTGCAGATGGGGTTCCGGTTCTGGGCGTTCCGGCGCTGGGTGTTCCCGGACCAGTTCGCGCGCAACCCGGACAAGGCGCTGGAATCGGCGCTGACGGCGGGCGGGATCGCCGAGGTCTTCGAGGACGAACTGGAGGGCGGGAACGTCACCCTGATGAAGTCGTGGCGCAACCGGCGGGGCAGGGGCACCGGCCGCCTCGAGGCGCCGGCGGCCTCTCAGCTGGGCGATTCCTCCGAGCCCAGAGTGTCGAAGACTTCGTGATACAGCAACGCGTGCACCTCGCGCAGCCGCGGAATGTTGGAGAACTCCAGCGGATCCTGTGACGCCGACTCGATGATCAGCGTCCCGGTACGGAACATCCGTTCGAGAAGCCTGTCCCGGAACTCCACGCTGTTGATCCGCGCCAGCGGGATGTCGATGCCACTGCGGGTCAGCACGCCGTGCCGGTACATCACCCTGCGGTTGGTGACGACGAAATGCGTGGTCAGCCAGGTCAGAAACGGCCACACCGTCAGCCAGCCCACGACGATCAGCCAGATGCCCCAGACAACACCGTAAATGATCTTCTTGGCCAGCGGCTGCCACTGGGTCGACTCGACGAACCCAGACCCCAATGCGGCCAGCCCGGTCGCCAGGATCAGGGCCAGGACCGGCAGGATCAGCCGCTTCCAGTGCGGGTGGCGATGTATCACGACCTGCTCGCCGGCGGCCAGGGCGTTGTCCGGATAGCTCATGTCGCGCGAGATTACCGCAGGTGCACGACATCGCCGGCAGAAATCACGACGATCTCGCCGGATTTGGCCGCGTCGCTGTCCCAGGTCTCCAGGCTCAGCCGGCCCTGGTCGTCGATATCGCGGGCGATCCCGACGATCTGACGACCGCCGGGGAGTTCGGCCCGCACGCGCGATCCGAGGGTCAGGCTGCGGGCCCGGTAGTCGTTGGCCAACTGAGGGTCGGCGCCCTTGGCGGCACGCCAGGCGACCACCCGTTCGGACAGTTCACGCAGGATGCGGCAGACGAGAACGTCCCGGTCGGGTTGCGCGACGCCCTCGTCGCGCAGCGAGGTCGCTCCGGGCACCCCCGGCGGGGTCCCGATGACGTTGAGACCTACCCCGATCACCGCAAACGGCCGGGTGACCTCGGCCAGCACGCCGGCCAGCTTGCCGTGCCCGGCCAGCACGTCGTTGGGCCACTTGAGGCCCGCTTCCACCGTGGTGAGGGTGGCCACCGCCTCGACCACCGCCAGACCGGTCGCCAGCGACAACCAGCCCCAGCCCGCGGTGGGGACGTCGTCCACCCGCACCCCGACCGACATGGTGATCTGCTCGCCGGGAGACGCCGACCACTGCCGGTCGTAGCGCCCGCGTCCGGCGGTCTGATGCTCGGCGATCAGCACATGTCCGTCGATATCGGACCCGGAGGCGGCGCGCGCCAGCAGATCGGCGTTGGTGGAACCGGTCTGTGCGACGACGTCGAGGTGCCGCCAGTACGACCCGCTCGTTTCGGCACGCAGAACGGCCTCGTCGAGCGGAGGCCTGAGCTGATCCTGGTCGGTCATTTGGCCAGCTTAGAGACCGGCCGGCCGGGAGCGGTCGGAGCATCACTGTCCGGCCGGAGTCACCCGCGGTGGTTGGTAGCGCGCGTGCTCGCCGCGGGTTCGCGGTCCAGCATGTCGCGCACCGCCAGGTAACTGAACAACATGCTGGTGCCGATCGGGTTGCCGCCACCGGGATACGCCGTCCCGCTGGGCGCCGCCATCGTGTTGCCGGCTGCGTACAAGCCGGGGATCGGATGGCCGGAGGTGTCGAGCACCCGCGCGGCGGTATCGGTGCGCAACCCGCCTTTGGTGCCCAGATCCGAGATGCCGAACGCGGCGGCGTGAAACGGTGGCGTGTCGATGGGCACCAGCGGGGACGCGCCGGCGGAGAAGGCGCGATCGAACGCTTCGTCGCCGCGGCCGAAATCCTCGTCGACGCCCGCGGCGGCGAATTGATTGAAGCGGGCCACCGTCGCAGCGAGTCGATCACGCGGCACACCGATCTTGGCCGCCAATTCGGCCAGCGTGTCGGCGGTATGCCACAGCCCGGCGGCGACGTACTTCTCGGTCTCGACGATGGCCACGTTGGGGGCCTGGACCGGCGGCCGCCCGCCGTCTTTGTCGTCGAAGATCATCCAGTACGGCAGGGTCAGCGAGCCGTCCCGCAGTTGGGCGATGATTTCCCGGCCGACCCGGTCGTAGGCCCTGGACTCGTTGACGAACCGGTTGCCGTCCTGGTTGACGAAGATGCCGCCGGTGAACCACAGCGCGAACGCGGAACGGCCGTCGGGGTGGGTCATCCCCGGCGACCACCACGCCTGATCCAGCAGATCGGTGTCCGCACCCGCCGCGATGCCCGCTTGCAGCGCGTGGCCCAGGCTGCCGGGCCCGCCCATGGTGTCACGCGCGACACCCGGCACGCCGTAACGGCGGCGCAGGTCGTCGTTGCATTCGAAGCCGCCGGCGGCCAACAGGACCCCGCGGCGGGCGCGGATGGCGGTGCGCTTACCCCCACTTTCGACGATGGCGCCGTGTACGGCTCCGTCCGACACGACAAGATCGACCAGCGTCATGTTCCGTCGCAGCGAGGCGTTCGGATACTGACCGATGGCTTTGAGGAACCGCGCGATCAGCGCGCGGCCCCCGATGTAGTAGTCGGTGGGGGTGGGTTTGCCGAGCCGATCGGTGTCCAGCGGACCGCGGATCGCGTCGCGCAAGTCCGGCGCGGCGGCCACCTTCAACGGCTTGGCCGCGATGTGACGCTGGCCGTCCAGGCGGGCCTTGGGCGCCTTGCCGTAATAGTCGGGCCAGGGCAACGGCACGAACTTCAGGTCGGGATCACGCTCCAGGTATTCGATGAGGGGTGCACCGCCGCGGACAAACGTCTCCTGCAGCTCGCGGGGAGTGCGGTCGCCGACCACCGCCTGGTAGTAGGTCAGTGCGTCGTCGATGGTGTCCTCGATACCGTTCCAGCTGCCGGCGCGCAACAGCACCGGGTTGCACGGAAACCACACGCCGCCGCCGCCGGAGTACGCGGTGGTGCCACCGAACCGCTCGGTCGCCTCGATGAGCAGCACGTCGAGGCCTTCGCGGGCGGCGGTATAGGCGCCGGTGACGCCCCCGCCGCCGGACCCGACGACCAGGACATCGTGCTCCTGCGACCAGTCCACCGCCTGATGGCCGTCCATGATCGGAGACTACTTAAGGGCTGCTTAAGGGCCGGGTAAGGGGCTGCCGATAACATCGACTCCCATGACAAGCGTCACCGACCGCTCGGCTCACTCCGCAGAACCTGCGAGCGAGCACACCATCGACATCCACACCACCGCGGGCAAGCTGGCGGAGCTGCACAAGCGCCGGGAAGAGTCGCTGCACCCGGTCGGTGAGGCCGCCGTCGACAAGGTGCACGCCAAGGGCAAGCTGACAGCCCGCGAACGCATCACCGCACTGCTCGACGAGGATTCGTTCGTCGAGCTCGACGCGCTGGCCAAACACCGCAGCACCAACTTCGGGCTGGAAAAGACCCGTCCCGTCGGCGACGGGGTGGTCACCGGTTACGGCACCATCGACGGACGCGACGTGTGCATCTTCAGCCAGGACGCCACGGTGTTCGGCGGCAGCCTGGGCGAGGTCTACGGCGAGAAGATCGTCAAGGTCCAGGAGCTGGCCATCAAGACGGGCCGCCCGCTCATCGGCATCAACGACGGCGCCGGCGCTCGCATCCAGGAGGGCGTCGTCTCCTTGGGCCTGTACAGCCGGATCTTCCGCAACAACATCCTGGCCTCCGGCGTCATACCGCAGATCTCGCTGATCATGGGTGCGGCGGCCGGCGGCCACGTGTACTCCCCCGCCCTGACCGATTTCGTGATCATGGTCGACCAGACCAGCCAGATGTTCATCACCGGGCCCGACGTCATCAAAACCGTCACCGGCGAAGACGTCACCATGGAAGAGCTCGGCGGCGCCCACACCCACATGGCCAAGTCCGGCACGTTGCATTACGTCGCATCCGGCGAACAAGACGCCTTCGACTGGGTCCGCGAGCTGCTCAGCTACCTGCCGCCCAACAACGCCACCGATGCGCCACGCGAACCGTTCCCCGTCCCCGTCGGCTCGATCGAGGAAAACCTCACCGACGAGGACATCGAGCTGGACACGCTGATCCCGGACTCGCCCAACCAGCCCTACGACATTCACGAGGTGATCACCCGCATCCTCGACGACGACGAGTTCCTGGAGATCCAGGCGGGCTACGCACAGAACATCGTGGTCGGGTTCGGACGCATCGACGGACGGCCGGTCGGGCTGGTCGCCAACCAGCCCACCCAGTTCGCCGGCTGCCTGGACATCAACGCCTCGGAGAAGGCCGCCCGGTTCGTGCGGACCTGCGACTGCTTCAACATTCCGATCGTCATGTTGGTGGACGTTCCGGGCTTCCTGCCCGGCACCGGCCAGGAATACAACGGCATCATCCGGCGCGGCGCCAAGCTGCTGTACGCCTACGGCGAGGCCACCGTCCCGAAGATCACCGTCATCACCCGCAAGGCCTACGGCGGCGCCTACTGCGTCATGGGCTCAAAGGACATGGGCTGTGACGTCAACCTGGCCTGGCCGACTGCGCAGATCGCGGTGATGGGCGCCTCGGGTGCTGTCGGTTTCGTCTATCGGCAGCAACTCGCCGAGGCGGCGCGCAACGGCGAAGACGTTGACGCGCTGCGGCTGCAGTTGCAGCAGGAGTACGAGGACACCCTGGTCAACCCGTACATCGCCGCCGAGCGCGGATACGTCGACGCGGTGATCCCGCCGTCGCACACCCGCGGATACATCGGGACAGCGCTGCGGCTGCTGGAACGAAAGATCGCGCAGAATCCGCCGAAGAAGCATGGGAACATTCCGCTGTGACCACCGAGAGCGAACACCCCGAGGTGCCCCACCCGCACGAGCCGCACATCCAGATCCTTCGGGGCCACCCCACCGAGGCCGAGTTGGCCGCGCTGGTCGCCGTCCTGGGCACCATCGGCAATGCGCCTGAGCCGGACGCGCCCGAGCCCTCCCGGTGGGGCCTGCCGGTCGACCAGTTGCGCTATCCCATCTTCAGCTGGCAGCGCATCACGCTGCAGGAAATGACACACATGAGTCAATGACCCGACTGGTGCTCGGGTCGGCCTCCCCGGGTCGGCTCAACGTGCTGCGGCAGGCGGGCGTGGGTCCATTGGTGCGCGTCTCCGGCGTCGACGAGGACGCGCTGATCGCGGCGTTGGGAGCTGACGCGGCGCCCGATGAGGTGGTGCGTGCGCTGGCCCGCGCCAAGGCCGAGCAGGTGGCGGCGACGCTCCACGACGCCGACGTGACCGCGAATTGCGTTGTCCTGGGCTGTGATTCGATGCTGTATCTGGGTGGTCTGTTGTGTGGCAAGCCGGATTCCACCGAGGACGCCCGCCGACAATGGCGGTCGATGGCCGGGCGCGCCGGTCAGCTGCACACCGGGCACTGCCTGATCCGGCTGCGCGACCACAGCGTTGTTCGTGTCGACGCTGAAACATCCGTGACGACAGTGCATTTCGGCACTCCGACGGATGCAGAGCTGGAGGCCTACCTGGCCAGCGGCGAACCATTGCGGGTCGCCGGAGCGTTCACGCTGGACGGCCTGGGTGGATGGTTCATCGACGGTATCGACGGCGACCCGTCGACCGTGATCGGGGTGAGCCTGCCGCTGCTGCGCTCGCTGCTGGCGCGGTGCGGGCTGTCGGTCGCCGATCTGTGGGTGGGGAACGTCGGACCCTCGTCCTAGCCTGTCACCCATGGCCACTTGGACAGAGTTCCTCACCGGGGCGCCACAGATCGCGGCCACCTTCATCCGTCGTCACAGCGCCGCACGCAACCTGTGCATGCTGGCCACCCTGCGGTCCGACGGCTTCCCACGGATCAGTCCGATGGAGCCACGGATATTCGAGGATCAGTTGTGGATCACCGGAATGCCCGACACCACCAAATACCGCGACCTGCAACGTGATCCGCGCTTGTGCCTGCACACCGCCACCGTCGACACCGAGGTGACGGACGGCGACGCGAAGCTGTGGGGACGGGCTTACGTGGTCCCCTACGGCGCGTGCCACCAGCGCTTCGCCGATGCGCTGTTCGACGAGATCGGGCTCGACCTGCGCGGCCAGGAGTTCGACCTGATCGGCGTCGACATCACCGGAGCGTCGGCGGCGCACATCAACGACGGGCACCTGGACATCACCATCTGGAAACCCGGCCAGGCCGAATGGGTGGTGCGCAAGCACTGAGTAGGCTTTGAAGCGTGCCGCTTCCTCCGGATCCCAGCCCAACCCTGCAGGCCTACGCCCACCCCGAGCGGCTCGTCACCGCCGACTGGCTGTCCGCCCACCTGGGCGCACCAGGTCTGGCGCTGGTCGAGTCCGACGAGGACGTGCTGCTCTACGACGTCGGTCATATCCCCGGAGCTGTCAAGGTCGACTGGCACACCGACCTCAACGACCCCCGCGTGCGCGACTACATCGACGGCCAGCAGTTCGCCGCGCTGATGGACAGCAAAGGCATCGCTCGCGATGACACCGTGGTGATCTACGGGGACAAGAGCAATTGGTGGGCGGCCTACGCGCTGTGGGTGTTCACCTTGTTCGGCCATCCCGATGTGCGGCTGCTCAACGGTGGACGTGATCTCTGGCTGGCCGAGCGCCGTGACACCACGCTGGACGTGCCGCACCGAACCTCGTCCGGCTACCCCGTCGTGCAGCGCGACGACGCACCGATCCGTGCCTACCGAGACGACGTGCTCGAGGCCCTGGGCAGCCAGCCCCTGATCGATGTGCGATCCCCGGACGAATACACCGGCAAGCGCACCCACATGCCCGACTACCCGGAGGAAGGGGCACTGCGCGCCGGTCACATCCCCACCGCGCGCTCCATCCCCTGGGGAAAGGCGGCCGACGAAAGTGGCCGCTTCCGCAGCCGCGAGGAGCTCGACGAGCTTTACGGCTTCTTGCAGCCCGACGCCAAGACCATCGTCTACTGCCGCATCGGCGAGCGATCCAGCCACACCTGGTTCGTGCTGACGCACCTGCTGGGCAAGACGGGCGTGCGCAACTACGACGGCTCGTGGACCGAGTGGGGCAACACCGTGCGGGTGCCGATCGTCGCCGGTATTGAGCCAGGTGAAGTACCAGGGCGATGAACCCATGAGCATGCCAGCGCCCTTGGCGGAGGTGGTGTCCGACTTCGCCGATGTCCAGGGCCAGGACAAGTTGCAGCTGCTGCTGGAATTCGCGAATGACCTCCCAGCACTTCCGTCCAGTCTCGCCGAGTCCGCGATGGAACCGGTGCCCGAGTGTCAGTCGCCGCTGTTCCTGCATGTCGACGCCAGCGATCCCGAGCGGGTCCGACTGCATTTCAGCGCCCCGGCCGAGGCGCCGACCACCCGCGGATTCGCTGCGATCCTGGCGGCCGGGCTGGACGAGCAACCCGCCGCCGCGATCCTGGCGGTGCCCGACGATTTCTACACGGAGCTGGGTCTGGCCGCTCTGATCAGCCCACTTCGGCTGCGCGGGATGTCGGCGATGCTGGCCCGAATCAAGAATCGGCTACGCGCAGCGGACTGAAGGGGGAACCGCGTGACCGAGCCGGCGGCGCGCCGCATAAACTTCCCCCGATAAGACTTGTAAGAAAATCTCTTAGAGAGAATTTCGTCGCCAGAGACGAAGAAGACGTCGATACAGGAGGCGCTAGTGCCCAGTCACGCCAGCTCGAGGATCTCCAAAGTTCTGGTCGCCAATCGCGGCGAGATCGCGGTCCGGGTGATCCGGGCGGCCCGGGACGCCGGACTGGCCAGCGTGGCGGTCTACGCCGAACCCGACGCTGAGGCGCCGCACGTCAGCCTGGCCGACGAGGCGTTCGCGTTGGGCGGGCAGACCTCGGCCGAGTCCTACCTCGACTTCGGCAAGCTGCTCGACGCCGCGGCCAAGTCCGGCGCCAACGCTGTCCACCCCGGCTATGGCTTCTTGTCCGAGAACGCCGACTTTGCCCAAGCCGTGATCAACGCCGGCCTGATCTGGATTGGGCCCAGCCCGCAGTCGATCCGCGACCTCGGTGACAAGGTCACCGCCCGCCACATCGCCGCTCGGGCCCAGGCGCCGTTGGTGCCCGGCACACCGGACCCGGTCAAGGACGCCGATGAAGTCGTGGCGTTCGCCAAGGAATACGGGGTGCCGGTCGCGATCAAGGCCGCCTTCGGTGGCGGCGGCAAGGGCATGAAGGTAGCCCGCACCATCGACGAGATCCCGCACTTGTTCGAGTCGGCCACCCGTGAGGCCGTCGCGGCGTTCGGCCGCGGCGAGTGCTTCGTGGAGCGCTACCTGGACAAACCCCGCCACGTCGAGGCCCAGGTGATCGCCGACCAGCACGGCAACGTCGTCGTCGCCGGCACCCGGGACTGCTCGCTGCAGCGCCGTTTCCAGAAGCTGGTCGAAGAGGCGCCGGCGCCGTTCCTCACGGACGCGCAGCGCAAGGAGATCCACGAGTCGGCCAAACGGATCTGCAGAGAGGCCCACTACTACGGCGCGGGCACGGTGGAGTACCTGGTTGGCCAGGACGGCCTGATCTCGTTCCTGGAAGTCAACACCCGTCTGCAGGTCGAGCACCCGGTCACCGAAGAGACCGCGGGCATCGACCTGGTGTTGCAGCAGTTCAAGATCGCCAACGGCGAGAAGTTGGACATCACTGAAGATCCTGAGCCCCGCGGTCACGCCATCGAGTTCCGGATCAACGGCGAAGACGCCGGCCGCGGCTTTTTGCCCGCTCCCGGCCCGGTGACGAAGTTCCACCCGCCGAGTGGCCCGGGAGTGCGGCTGGACTCCGGCGTGGAGACCGGCTCGGTGATCGGCGGCCAGTTCGACTCGATGCTGGCCAAGCTGATCGTGTACGGCGCCGACCGTAACCAGGCGTTGGCGCGGGCCCGGCGCGCACTGGACGAGTTTCAGGTCGAAGGCCTGGCGACGGTGATCCCGTTCCACCGCGCCGTGGTCTCCGACCCGGCGTTCATCGGCGACGATGACGGCTTCAGCGTGCATACCCGCTGGATCGAGACGGAGTGGGACAACACCATCGAGCCGTTCACCGGCGGCGAACCCGTCGACGAAGAGGAAAGCCGCCCGCGCCACAAGGTGATCGTCGAAGTCGACGGTCGCCGCGTCGAAATCTCGCTGCCTGGCGATCTGGCACTGTCCAACGGCGCGCCCGACGCCGTCGGCGTTGTGCGCCGCAAGCCCAAGCCGCGCAAGCGGGGCGCACACGCCGGTGCGGCCGCCTCCGGCGACGCGGTGACCGCACCCATGCAGGGGACCGTGGTCAAGGTTGCCGTCGAGGAAGGCCAGGAGGTCGCCTCGGGTGACCTGGTGGTGGTCCTGGAGGCGATGAAGATGGAGAATCCGGTCACCGCGCACAAAGACGGTGTCATCACCGGCCTGGCAGTCGAGCCCGGTGCGGCGATCACCCAGGGCACGGTGCTCGCCGAAATCAAGTAACCCGCCTGACGGCGGGGGGTGTGCGCTGACCGCGTCGGGTGTGCGCTGACCGCGTCGGGTGTGCGCTGACCGCGTCCGACACGCCGTCGAGGCAGCTACAGCCGCACACTCGACTGTTTCTGTGAATCCGGCCAGCGCGTTTGTCGACCCTGTCCCCCGCCGGTAGGGTTCCACTCAGGTTGAGTTCACAGCCGCCTGGAAACACCGTCCGGTATGTGCGCCGGTGTCTTTCGCTGCAATCCGCACATTCGATGTGATCCGCAGTAACGAATAATCTTCGACTGATGGAGTTCACACATGTCTGTGACTCAAACCCGGCTGCAATGTCAGAATGCCGAGTTCAACGCCCGTTGGGAGCACGGTTGGGGCGAAGTTAGCGCGCATGGCGAGCTTGATGCGGCCAATGCCGACCAGCTCGCGGACTACGTCAGGGGCTGCGTCGCGCACTGCCGCCTGCTGACACTGGACCTCTCTGGCCTGAAATTTATTGGCACTGCCGGCTTTTCGGTTCTGCACCGGATCAACGTGGTGTGTTCGTCAGCCGATGTGCACTGGGCGATGGTGCCCAGCATGGCGGTGTCGCGGCTGCTGCGGATCTGCGACCCGGACGGTGTGCTGCCGATCGCCGAGCGGTCCGCGCAGGCGCGGCTACTCCAATTGATCCCGGAGCCGAGCTAGGGATTTGGCCAGCAGCCGAGACACGTGCATCTGGGAGATGCCGACCCGCTCGGCAATTTGAGTCTGCGTCATCGACTCAAAGAACCGCAGCACCAACACCATTCGTTCCCGTTCCGGCAGCGCCTCCAGCAACGGACGCAGGGCCTCGCGGTTCTCGATGCGATCCAGGCCCTGATCGACGTCGCCCAGGGTGTCGGCAATGGCGCGGGCGTCGTCGTCCTCGTTGCCGCCGCCGCTGTCGATGGACAGCGTGTTGTAGGAGCTGCCAGCAACCAGGCCCTCCACTACTTCGGCGCGGTCCATATCCAGCTCGGCGGCGAGTTCGGTTGCGGTAGGCGCCCGGCCCAGCCGCTGCGACAACTCGGCGGTGGCGGTGCCCAGCCGCAGGTGCAATTCTTTCAACCGGCGCGGCACCTTGACCGACCAGCTGTTGTCCCGGAAGTGCCGCCGGACCTCACCCATGATGGTGGGCACCGCGAAAGACACGAAATCCGAACCGGTTTCGACGTCGAAGCGGACGACGGCATTGACCAGACCGACGCGTGCCACCTGAATCAGGTCATCGCGCGGTTCACCGCGACCTTCGAATCGCCGGGCGATGTGATCGGCCAACGGCAAACAGCGCTCCACGATCGTGTCCTGGCGTCGCTGGAATTCCGTCGAGCCGGCAGCGAAGCCGGCCAGCTCACGGAACATGTCCGGGACATCGGCGTATTCGTTGGGTCGCGAACTGGAACGGCCGGCAGGTTGTTCTGTCAACGGGCAGTCACTTACCGGGTGCCGCCCGTCGCGCGGTCAACGAGATGCCGAAGACACTGCCCGTGGCATCGGGCTCGCGACCGTCATGGAAAGTCTGAACGTCATCGGCCAGCGAGGTCAGGACATGCCAACTGAAGCTGCCTGGCGCCACCACGTCGTGGGTGTCGCAGGCCGCGGACGCTTCCACCACGAGTTCGTTGTCCCGCGGATCGACCACCAGCGTCAGGATTGCGCCGGGTGTGGCCGAGCGGATCAAACGCGTGCACACCTCGTCGACCGCTAGGCGGAGATCCGCGACAGCGTCGAAGTCAAAGTCTTCGAAGGTGCCAATGGCACCGACCACGGTGCGTAGCATCGCCAGGTTGTCCAGGCGTGCAGCAACGTTCAGTTCGACGGCGCGGTAACCGCGTTGGCGCCCGTCAGGGGACTGATCAGCATCGGTCATGGGGCCTCCCGGCAATATTCGACCGACACTACCCCTGGCGGAAGTCCGGGCTGGGGTCCCGGATTGCGGCCCGTTTGGGACCGAGGGGTCGAGCCGGTTGGTCATGATCGCCACCGGGTATTCAACCAGTCGCCGGCGAGGTAGACGTCACCGACACGGTCCGCAGACGCCAGCTTGGGCGCGTAATGACTGTTGCCGGGGTGATGCGGGTCGTTCTGATCGTGGTTGCAGTAGGGGTCTGTGTCGGTGCTCTCGTGATGTCGTCCCCCATGATGGGGTAACCACGCTAACGCAAGACTGCCGGTACTCATCATGGTGCAGACCTGATACCCCGTTGCCGCTGCGGATAAAACTCCGCAGCCGGGTTTTCCCGATGCGGCTTTCCGACGCAACCCGGCTCGCCCGCTTCCGCGGCCGAGCCGAACGGACGAACGGTGCCCTACCCGGCCAGTCGCTGACGCTGCACTTCGGGGTGCTCGGCGTACCACCGATCGGCGATCCTGCGTATCCGCGCGTGCTCGACGGTCAGCCAGACGACTCCGATCACTGCGACCACGACCGCCGCGATCCCGGAAGCCATGCCCTCGGAGTGATGGCCGGTGCCGAACGCCGCGAGCGATCCGACGCCACCGATTACCCCCGCCACGACCAGGAAGTACCCGGGCCAATGCAGTACGTCGATCAGCGATTCTCCGGCAAGTGGCCGCGTCGTGCGCAGGTGGTCGACGGGGTCACGATAGGTGTCCCCCATGGCTCCTCCTAGTTCCGTTCCGTATGCCTGCTCACCAAGCACTACCACCCACGGTAGAACTCCAGGAACGGGATTGGGAGGGCGCGGACCTGACTATTTCCGCTGCAGGTGCGGGATGTCAGAGCGGCGGGGCCAGGGCCGGGCCGGCGATGGGCGGCACGCTCATGGACAGGGCCACCAGCATCAGCGTCAACAAGAACCAACCGGCGCCGTGCCAGCCCCACCAGGTGCCCTGGTCTCGCCACACCTGGTAGGTACGCAGGAACGCCCACAATCCGGCGACGAGCAGAATCAGCGGACCGCCGAACGCCAGCAGCGCCCGCTCCGGCGGACCGCAGGCGACGGTGTCTGTGCTGGCCTCGCCACAGGTGCTGACCCATAGTGCGGCCATCACCACGAAGCCCACCCCGGCGGCAGTCGCCAGGGCGGCGAAGCGGATGGCGGCGCGGACTTCCGTGTCCCGTTGTCCCGCGCGATCACCACCTAATCTCTGGTCTGCTGTCCGCATCGCAGCACCTCTGCATCTCGCCGATCGCTCGCGACAGTTGCCCAGCTGAGCCGGTTTAGCTGGTGCCGGTTTAGCTGGCATCGCGGAGCACTTTTCCTCCCTGTTACCCTGCGCGAACGCAAAGCAAACCGGCTGTGGTCCCGCTCACAGCCCGACCTCAAATGAGGGCCCTCGGCAATTACTCGGATAGCGGCGCGCAGGTGGATCGTGAGTAATATCGGCTCTTATGGCGACAGCCAGGAGGCGGTTATCCCCCGAGGATCGACGCGCCGAACTGCTCGCTCTGGGGGCGGAAGTCTTCGGTAAGCGACCCTACGACGAGGTGCGGATCGACGAGATTGCCGAGCGCGCCGGGGTTTCGCGCGCGCTCATGTACCACTACTTCCCGGACAAGCGGGCTTTCTTCGCCGCGGTGGTCAAGGACGAAGCGGACCGGCTTTACGCGGCGACCAACACAGAGCCTTCCCCGGGCATGACGATGTTCGAGGAAATCCGGATGGGGGTGCTGGCCTACATGGCCTACCACGAACAGAATCCGGAGGCCGCCTGGGCGGCGTACGTGGGGCTCGGCCGCTCCGACCCGGTGCTGCTCGGCATCGACGACGACGCCAAGAACCGCCAGATGGAACACATCATGACCCGCATTGGTGAGGTGGTGGGTGGGATACCGGGACAGGCCGCCCTGGAACCGGAGGTCGAACGCGACCTGCGGGTCATCCTGAACGGCTGGCTGGCCTTCACCTTCGAAACCTGTCGGCAGCGGATCATGGACCAGACGCTGCAGGCCGAACGGCTCGCCGATGCGTGCGCGCACACGCTGTTGGACGCGATCGCCCGGGTCAATAACATCCCCCCGCAGTTGGCCGAGGCCATGGCGACCGCCCGGTTCAAGCCGCAGGTGTAGCCGATCGTCTCGGACTTGTCGGTGCCCCTTGGCACCATGGCATGGTGAGCATTTCTTCGCCGGGCCCGGAACTGCCACCGGCACTGGCCCAGGCACTGGCACGGTTCAGCGCGATCACCCGCGATTGGTTCGCCAGCACCTTCGCCGCGCCCACCGCCGCCCAGGCCGAAGCCTGGACGGCGATCGCCAACGGCGACAACACATTGGTCATCGCGCCGACCGGCTCGGGCAAAACGCTGGCCGCGTTCTTGTGGGCGCTGGACAGTCTGGCGGCCGCTCCGGACCGGCCTTCCGGGACCCGGGTGCTGTACGTATCGCCGCTCAAAGCGCTCGCGGTCGACGTCGAACGCAATCTGCGCACTCCGCTGGCCGGGTTGACCCGGCTGGCACAGGCCCGCGGTCTGCCTCCGCCGGCGATCAGCGTGGGCGTACGGTCCGGAGACACTACTCCCGCACACCGCCGGCAGCTCATCACGCGACCACCCGACGTGTTGATCACCACCCCCGAGTCGCTGTTCCTGATGCTGACATCGGCGGCGCGGGACACGCTGGCGGGCGTACAAACCATCATCGTGGACGAGATCCACGCCGTCGCGGCCACCAAGCGCGGCGCGCATCTGGCGTTGTCCCTGGAACGGCTGGACGAACTGCGCGAGGGGCGCGCGGCCCAGCGCATCGGACTGTCGGCGACCGTCCGTCCGCCGGAGGAGCTGGCGCGGTTCCTCTCCGGCGCGACCCCGACCACCCCGACGACCGTAGTGGCGCCGCCGTCGGCAAAGACGGTCGAGCTGTCGGTGCAGGTGCCGGTACCGGACATGACGAACCTGGCCAACAACTCCATCTGGCCTGATGTCGAGGCCCGGCTGGTGGACCTGATCGAATCGCACAACTCGACCATCGTGTTCGCCAACTCGCGGCGGCTGGCCGAACGACTTACCGCACGGCTCAACGAGATTCACGCCGAACGCGGGGGTGTCGAATTCGCCCCGGGAGGCAACCCCCTGGTCGCCGGGGGCGCCCCGGCTTACGTGATGGCGAGCGGCCAGACCTTCGGTGCGCCCCCACTGCTGGCTCGGGCGCACCACGGATCGGTGAGCAAAGAGCAGCGCGCCATCGTCGAGGAAGACCTCAAGAGCGGGCTGCTCAAGGCGGTGGTGGCCACCTCCAGCCTCGAGCTCGGCATCGATATGGGCGCGGTCGATCTGGTGATTCAGGTGGAGGCACCGCCGTCGGTGGCCAGCGGCCTGCAGCGCATTGGGCGGGCCGGCCACCAGGTCGGCGAGGTGTCGCGCGGGGTGTTGTTCCCCAAGCACCGCACCGACCTGATCGGCTGCGCGGTCAGCGTGCAGCGGATGCTCGCCGGGCAGATCGAAACCATGCGGGTGCCGGCCAACCCGCTTGACATTCTCGCTCAGCACACGGTGGCCGCGGCCGCGTTGGAGCCGCTGGATGCCGACCGCTGGTTCGATACCGTGCGGCGTAGCGCGCCGTTCGCGACGCTGCCACGCAACGTGTTCGAGGCGACCCTGGATCTGCTGTCCGGCAAGTACCCGTCGACCGACTTTGCCGAGCTTCGACCGCGGCTGGTGTACGACCGCGATAACGGCACGCTCACCGCGCGACCCGGTGCCCAGCGGCTGGCGGTCACCTCCGGCGGCGCCATCCCCGACCGCGGCCTGTTCGCCGTCTATCTCGCCACCGATTCGGAAAAGCCTTCGCGGGTAGGCGAACTCGACGAGGAAATGGTGTACGAGTCCCGGCCCGGCGACGTCATCTCGCTGGGCGCCACCAGCTGGCGCATCGTCGAAATCACCCACGACCGGGTGCTGGTGGTGCCCGCACCCGGGCAGCCCGCCCGGCTGCCGTTCTGGCGCGGCGACAACGCCGGCCGGCCCGCCGAACTCGGCGCCGCCCTCGGCGCGCTCACTGGCGAACTGGCCGCCCTGACCCGAGCCGAATTCGATAAGCGTTGTGCGAGTTGGGGTTTCGACGAGTACGCGACGGACAACCTGTGGGGGTTGCTGGACGAGCAACGCACCGCGACCAGGGTGGTGCCCACCGACACCACGCTGCTGGTGGAGCGGTTCCGAGATGAGCTCGGCGACTGGCGGGTGGTTCTGCACTCGCCCTACGGTCTGCAGGTGCACGGCCCGCTCGCGCTGGCGGTGGGCCGGCGGCTGCGGGAACGCTACGGCCTCGACGAAAAGCCGACCGCCTCCGACGACGGCATCGTGGTGCGGCTGCCGGACACCGGCTTGGCCGCAGGGGATGCTCCGCCGGGGGCCGAACTGTTCGTGTTCGACGCCGACGAGATCGACCCGATCGTCACCGCCGAAGTCGGCGAATCGGCGCTGTTCGCTTCCCGCTTTCGGGAGTCGGCCGCCCGCGCCCTACTGCTACCCCGCCGTCACCCCGGCCGCCGCTCGCCGTTGTGGCAGCAGCGGCAGCGCGCCGCCCAACTGCTGGAGGTCGCGCGCCGGTACCCCGATTTCCCGATCGTGCTAGAGACAATCCGAGAGTGCCTACAGGACGTCTACGACGTTCCGATGCTGAGCAGCCTGATGGCGCAGATCGCCCAGCGCAAGGTGCGGGTGGTCGAAGTAGAGACCGCGAAACCCTCCCCGTTCGCCGCGTCACAGCTGTTCGGCTACGTCGGCGCGTTCATCTACGAGGGTGATGTCCCGCTGGCCGAGCGGCGGGCCGCCGCCCTGTCGCTGGACAGCACCCTACTCGCCGAGCTGCTCGGCCGCGTCGAGCTGCGGGAGCTGCTCGATCCCGACGTCATCGCCGGCACCGGACGCCAATTGCAGCACCTGTCGGCCGACCGGGCCGCCCGGGACGCCGAGGGCGTCGCCGATCTGCTGCGCCTGCTGGGTCCGCTGACCGAGGAGGAAGTGGCCGCCCGCGCCGGCGCCCCCGACATCGGAGGCTGGTTGGAGGGTCTGCGCGCCGCCCGCCGGGCACTGACCGTGTCCTTCGCGGGGCGCAGCTGGTGGGTTGCGGTCGAGGACATCGGCCGGCTGCGCGACGGCGTCGGCGCGGCGGTCCCGGTTGGCCTGCCGGCGGCATTCACCGAATCGGTGGCCGATCCGTTGGGCGAGCTGCTGGGCCGCTATGCGCGCACCCACCCACCGTTCAGCACCGCCGAGGCGGCCGACCGGTTCGGATTGGGGCTGCGGGTGACCGCCGATGTACTGGGCCGTTTGGCCGCTGATGGTCGGCTGGTGCGCGGCGAGTTCGTCGCCGCAACGACCGGTGGTGCCGGATCAGAGCAGTGGTGCGACGCCGACGTGCTGCGCATTCTGCGGCGCCGTTCGCTGGCCGCGCTGCGCGCCCAGGTCGAGCCGGTCAGCACCGCGGCCTACGGACGCTTCCTGCCGGCCTGGCATCAGGTGGGTGCCCCCGATACCGGGGTGGACCGATTGGCGTCCGTCGTGGATCAGCTTGCCGGGGTGCGGATTCCAGCATCGGCATTGGAGCCGCTGGTGCTGGCACCGCGCGTGCGTGACTACTCCCCCGCGATGCTCGACGAGTTGCTCGCCACCGGCGAGGTCACCTGGTCGGGTGCGGGGTCGATCTCGGGCAGCGACGGCTGGATCGCGTTGCACGTCACCCGTTTGGGAGCCGACTCCGCGCCGCTGACACTGTCCCCGGCGGCCGAGATCGAGTTCACCGATGTGCACCGGGGCATCCTGGACGCCCTGTCCGGTGGCGGCGCGTACTTCTTCCGCCAGCTAGCCGGCGCCGGCGGCTCCGAGGCGGAGTTGAAAGCCGCACTGTGGGAACTCGTCTGGGCCGGCTGGATCACCGGCGACACCTTCGCCCCGGTGCGCGCGCTCCTAGGCGGAAGCACGGGTCCGCGCAGGCGCTCGGCGCCCGCGCACCGGACGCAGCACACCCCGCGGCTGAGCCGATACAGCATCGCCCACGCGCAAGTACGCTCGGCCGACCCCACGGTGGCCGGGCGATGGTCGGCGCTGCCCCCGCCGGAGCCGGACTCCACCCTGCGGGCCCACTTCCAGGCCGAGCTGCTGTTGAACCGCCACGGGGTGCTGACCAAGGGCGCGGTGGCCGCCGAAGGCGTGCCGGGCGGTTTCGCCACGCTCTACAAGGTGCTGAGCGCGTTCGAAGACGCCGGACGCTGCCAGCGCGGCTACTTCGTCGAGTCGCTGGGAGGCGCGCAGTTCGCGGTCGCCTCGACCGTGGACCGGCTGCGCAGCTACCTCGACGAGGTCGATCCGCAACGCCCGGATTACCGCGCGGTCGTGCTGGCCGCCACCGACCCGGCCAACCCGTACGGTGCGGCGCTGCCGTGGCCCGGTTCCACTGTTGAGGGCTCGGCGCGGCCGGGCCGCAAAGCCGGCGCGTTGGTGGTGTTGGTTGACGGCGAGTTGTGCTGGTTCTCCGAACGCGGCGGACGGTCACTGCTGACGTTCACCGACGACCCGAATGCCAATCACGCGGCGGCCGTGGCACTGGCCGAGCTGGTTTCGACCCGACGAGTCGCATCTCTTCTGGTCGAGCGGGCCAACGGGGTGTCGGTGCTGGCGCCCGGGGGTTCGGCCGCGGCGGCGCTGGACGCGCTGGTCGACGCCGGGTTCTCCCGCACGCCACGCGGATTGCGGCTGCGGTAACCCATGCCCGAAGGCGATACCGTCTGGCACACCGCCGCCACGTTGCGAGAGCACCTGGTCGGTCGCACCCTGACGCGCTTTGACGTGCGGGTGCCCAAGTTCGCCACCGTCGACCTCACCGGGCAGGTGGTGGACGAGGTGCTCAGCCGGGGCAAGCACCTGTTCATCAGAGTCGGCCCGGCCAGCATCCACTCCCATCTGAAGATGGACGGCAGCTGGCGGGTCGGCCGGCAGCGGTTGGACCATCGGGCCCGAATCATCCTGGAAGCCGGAGAGATTCGTGCCGTCGGTATCGACCTGGGCGTGCTGGAGATCCTTGAGCGCGATCACGACGCCGCCGTCGTCGCGCATCTGGGACCGGACCTGCTGGGCAAGGACTGGGACCCGCACGTTGCCGCCGCCAACCTGATCGCCGACCCGGACCGCCCGATCGCCGCCGCGTTGCTCGACCAGCGAGTCATGGCCGGAGTAGGCAATGTGTACAGCAACGAGTTGTGCTTCGTCAGCGGGCATCTGCCGACCGCACCGGTGCGTGCCGTCGCCGATCCGCTGCGACTGGTCTCCCGCGCCCGGGACATGTTGTGGGCTAACCGCTTTCGCCGCAACCGCACCACCACCGGGGACACCCGGGCGGGCCGGCAGGTCTGGGTGTACGGGCGGGCAGGGCAACCGTGTCGGCGTTGCGGCACACCCATCGCCTACGACCAACCGGCTGGCGTAGCCGAACGAGTGCAGTATTGGTGCCCATCGTGCCAGCGTTGAGCCCTCGCTCAGTCGCGGCCGTGAGTCAGGAAGAACTCGGCGATAACCTCTGAGCCGTCGAATACCCGGGTGGTGGCCCCAATGACCGTCTTCGGCAGGTACTGCTTGCCGCCCGGCCAGGTGTGTCCGCCCTTTTCGATCCGGTACAGGATCACGTCGGTGCCCTCGGCGCACCCTTCGGACGCGTAGCGGCGTACCACTGTCCCGTCGTTGACCGGAGGCAGATCCTCAACCGACGGAGGACCCTGGCAACGGTCGACGGCGCGCCAACGGTCAAGCAGGCTGGCGACCGAAATGGCGCGGCTCAGCCCGCCACGTCCGCGGACGTCGCCGCCGTTGTAGGGCACCACCGGATCCCCGGTGCCGTGCGCATCCAGCACCGACACCGGTCGCGAAGGGTTGCACGGCACGCCAACACCCAGCGTGCCGGAGATCGGCGCGATCGCCGCGAACACGTCAGCGCGCTCGCAGGCCAGGCGATTGGACATGAATCCGCCGTTGGACATTCCGGTGGCAAAGACATGTCCAGCGGGGACGTGGTAGTCGTCGCGCAGCTGGCTGACCAGCGAAACCAGGAACCCGACGTCGTCAAGACGTTTGCGATCAGCCGGCGACGCGCCCCGGCCGTCGGCCCAGCTCTTGTCGTAGCCGTCGGGATAGACCACCAGCAGGCCGTTGGCATCGGCGACCGAGTCGAAGTCGGTCAGCGCTCGCTGACCGGCGCCGGTGCCACCGCCGCCGTGCAGGTTGAGTACCAGCCCGACCGGCGGACCCGGCGGCACATGCACCAGATAAGTCCGGTTCAGGCCGCCGTGGCGGAACATTCCCGCCTGATCACGCGCCTGGGCCGCCGCAACCTGCCGCTCGTTGCACCCGACCAGACAGGTAAGCAAAACGGCCAGCAGGAGCACCCGCGCCCAGGCCATGCCGTCAAACGTACCGACCGCTGGTGCGCCGTCGGCGCCGGCGCCTGCGCTCACCCCGCCGAGGGGGGGCGGGTCATGAACGTGCCCTTGAGCTCCAGGCCCATCGCGAGGTCTTCGTACTTCGGCTCCTTGCGCTTGCGCCAGCCACTACCGGCCGAGATCGGCGGCGCCATCAGCGGCGGCAGCATCGGGAAGCCGGCGTCGGCATCCGCGGCAGGCAACGGTGACGCCGCCGCCGCGAGCTGCACCGGCAGATGGGAGCCGGTCAGCACCGCGGTGGCGGCCGGCGGCGCGGACAGACTTCCCATCGACACCGCGACGCCCATCGCTGCCGCCGGTTCCGCGGAGCCCAGAGCGGTGGCCGCCTCGGACAGGCTGGCCGCCGACTCACCCAGGGCCGCTTCACCCTCCGAGAGGCCCGCGGCGATGTCCGGGGCAACCGACTGCAGTGCCTGGGCCGAACTGAACTGCGCAAAGTAACTGAGCAGGTTGATCGGGAAGCCCGACGAGATCCACTGGTTCATGTAGGTGTTGGCCAACCCGAACCAGCCCTGGTTGGGATCGAAGGTGACGCCGATCGCCTGCAGCAGCGTATCGAAAGGAGACACCGGCGGCGCAATCGCGTCCGCGGGCGCCGCGGCGGCGGCTGCGTTGGCGAGCTGGGAGGTCACCCCGGTGGACGTGGCCGACGCTGACGCCGTTCGCACGGCCTCGGCCTGGGCTGCCGGCCCCTCCGGGGTGGTGATCGACGGCGGAGCGGTGAACGTCGGCAGCTGCAGGGCCTGCGCCGACGCCGCCTGGTAGCGGTACATGGCCGCGGCGTTGCTCACCCACATCCGTTCGTACTGCGCCTCAGTTTCGGCG